>JAIEMG010000194.1 GCA_019752375.1 Gemmataceae bacterium
GGGTTGCCGTACTCGGCTACCCTGGGACCGACGCCACCCCACCTACCTACCCTGAAAGGGTTATGTAGCCGGATTGCGAGCGGTTTACGCAACCCCTTCAGGGAGAGGGGTCAAGGATGCCGTCCACCCAGGGTAGCCGAGTACGGCAACCCTGGGCTGTGCCACGCAACCCCTTCGGGGTAAAGAAATACGCCGTAAATCCAGGAGGAGTCTCGGTCGAGGGCGCAACTTCAAAACTTGCGCGTCGGGTGAACGAGTGAGGGCTAACGAGCTGGTGCGGCGCAAGCTGGCGCTTCCACGGTGATGCCGCGGAGGAAGTCGGCCAGGTCGGCGAAGCAAGCCGGGGAAATGGCGTGGCCGCAGCCGGGCATGAGGAAGAATCGCTTCGGTGCCGTAGCCGCTTCGTAGAGACGCTGGGAAAGCGCTAACGGAATGAGCGTATCGCAATCGCCGTGGGCGATGAAGATCGGGCGGGTGCAGTTGCCGATCTTCGCCAGGTTGTCGTAACGATTGCGCATCAGCCAGCGTGCCGGCACCCAGGGAAATTGACTCTGACCAACATCGGGGATCGAAGAAAAGGTGATCAGCAGCACGAGCGCCCGGTGCGGCTGCCGTGTCGCGAGGTCGACGGCCACGCCGCCCCCCAGGGACTTGCCCAGCAGCACGATTTCGTCCGGCGGCACGCGTTGCGTCAGCCACGCATACGCCGCATCGGCTGCCGCGTAACAGCCTGCCTCGGAGGGGCTGCCCTCGCTCTTGCCATAGCCGGGATAGTCGAAGGCAAGCACCGAGAGACCGAGCGTCTGCTGCAGTTCCTTGATCAGCCCGAGTCGATGGCTGATGTTGCCTGCATTGCCGTGACAGTAGAGGATCGCGCCGCGTGCGTCCGGCTTGGGCGCCCACCAGCCGTGAATCGACGTCCCGTCCGCCGTTTCCAGCGTCACGTCTTCCACGCCCGCGTTCGCCGGCGGTGCTTGCCAGTGAGCGCTGCTGGGCGTCGGATGGTAAACCAGCTTGTTCTCCAGAAACAGCAGCACGAGGACCACCCCGAGATAGACCGCGGACAGGCGCTTGAGCTGACGAAGGACCGTCATTGGCCTGGCTTTGGCTGCGGGCGGAGTGGGCGGCTGCGACATGACGTCATTCCTTGCGCGGCCGGATCACGGCCAGGATCAGTCCCACTCCTATTATGGCCCAGGAAAGCCCCGGAAGCCAGTCGCCCAGGCGCGCATAGAGACTGCCGCGCTGATCGATGGGAATGGTCGCCAGGAACACGCCGGGCACTTTCTTGTAGCGGCCCCATTCCGCCACCGGCAAGGCGGGACCGCGGCCATCGCTGGAGTAGACCGGCCATTCGCCCCCCAATCCCGCGTTGAGCTTCGTCGGCGCCAGCACGCGTCCATTGCTGTCGACCACGCCGGAAATGCCCATGTTCACGGCCCGCGCCACGGCACGGCGGCACTCGATGGCACGGAACCGGCAGATTGCCAGGTGTTGCTCGTGCTCGCTGGTACCGTCGAACCAGCCGTCGTTGGAGATGTTGATAAGGAAATCGACGGGCGGACCGTCCGCGTCCGCGCGGACGTACTGCCGGGCCAGGGACGGGTCGGTGTCCTCGTAACAAATGACGACGCCGAAGCGGTACTGGCCGAGCGAAAAGCGCGTGAAGTGTTCCCCCGCCGCGACGCTGTAGTCGTAGTCGTAGGGAGCGAACTCGTTCATCCACGGCAGCCATTCGCGGAACGGCACGAACTCGCCAAACGGGACGCGGTGGATCTTGTCGTAGCGCCCGCCCCGGCCGGCATCGGATTGAACCAGCACGGCGGAGTTGTAACGACGGTGTTGCCCGTCCATGCCATGCACCTCGGCGTTCATGCCGAGCAGCACGTTCGTGCTCCAGCGTCGCGCGACGAGATGGGCCAATTCCTTGGCGTGGTCGCACTTCGTTCGCCCATCCGCCGATAGCTGCTCCACGGGAACGTCCGCTTCGTTCCAGTCGTCGGGGTAGCTCGTTTCCGGCCAGACGATCAGCGCCGGCCGGGGTCGTTGGAGCGAGGCGGTGTCGCTGAGATCGCGGTTATGTTCCACGATGATCTTGCCTGCGTCCGGCGTGTTGAGATTGCGCAAACGCTGGTCGAGGTTGCTCTGAATCAGCGCGATGCGTGGCCCTTCGGCGAAATTGTCGTCCTGGAGACGATACGCTCCGTACGCCAGCGCTCCACCCAGAAGCAGGAGCACGGCAAGGGACTGAGCGAACAGCGCGATTGGTCGGGTACTTTCCGGGAGTCCGGGCAACGCGAGCAGGCGTCGATACCATCCAACTCGGCAAAGCCAGGCGACGAGCAGCCCGTTGCAGGCAGCAATCAGGACCGTTACGCCGTAGGCACCGCCCAGGTCGGCGATCTGCGTCAGGTATAAGTAGTCGTGCTGCGAGTGCGACAGGAAGTACCAGGGAAAGCCGCCGAGGAAGTGGCCGCGAAAATACTCCACCGCCGTCCAGACGACCGGCACCGTCACAACCAGAGGCCAGCGTGTCCGCCGATCGAGAATTCGCAAGAGGAAGAAGCCCAGCACCGTGAACAGCGAGCAATGGATCGACAGTCCAATCCAGGTGAAGTACATCCGATCGTCGGCGACACGCATCCACTGGATTGCCGCAATGTAGAACACCAGCGCCGAGACCCAGACGCTGACATAGACGCGCCGGCGTCCTTCGGCACGGACCAGGCTTAGCATCGGCACCAGGGCGACCCATGCCAGCCAGCCGCACGCGACCGGAAAGTAGCAGAGCCAAAGCAGCACGCTGCTGGTGAGGGCCAGACCCAGGGCGGCCTTGAGCGAGACGCGCTCGGGACGTGGAGCATTGTCGCCCTTCGGCGTTCTGGCAGCCGCGCCATCCTTGGCAGGCACGCTGGTCGTTCGCAGTTCCTGGGTTTCCGTCGTCATGACGAGGTCCTCGTGAATCGAACCGCAAAGGGCTCCGCGCTGCATCGAGCGGAATGCCAACGCATAAATGCCTAATTTCTAATGACTAATGTCTAAACAATGACGAATGATCCAAGCCGCAACTCCTCGCGCGTAGACCTGGAGCGGACATTGGGTATTGGTCATTCCTTAGGCATTCGTCCTTCGTCATTAATCCTCGACGTTGAAGAGCAAAACAGCGGCAGTATCAGGGGGTGTCGCAGATCAGGACCGGGAAACGCTGTCCTTGCCGATGTTGATGGTCCCCGGCCGGGAAGAGGACGAAGGCGTTCGTTCCCGAAAGGGCGCGCAAGTCCGCGGAGCCGAACCACGGCACCGGACGCACGCGCCAGCCATCGTCCGCGACATCCAGCCGCGCCGGGTAGTAGGTCGGCCGATCGGTCTTGTACGCGAAGTCGTCGCCCAGGGGCAACGGCCTCATCCGTGGCGCGGAATCCGCGTGGCCCATCAGCCGTCGTACCGCCGGTCGAACGAACAACTCGAAGCAGACCAATGAGCTGACCGGGTTGCCCGGCAGCCCGAAGACCAGCGTGCTCCCGCGCGTTCCGAAAAAGATCGGCTTGCCCGGCTTCATTTCGACCTTGTGAAAATGGGCCCCGACGCCGAGGTCGGCGAGCACGCCGGGCACCAGGTCGAGCTTGCCGGCCGAGACACCGCCGGAAAGCACCAGCACCGGGGCCCGCAGTCCTTCGTCGATCAGCGGGCGCAGGCTGTCGACCCGATCGCGGCCGATGCCGAGGTAGTGGGGCGCCGCGCCGGCGCGGCGAACCTGGGCCAGCAGCATTGGCGCGTTGCTATTTCGAATCTGTCCTGGCCCTGGCATCTGGGGGGCTTCGACCACCTCGTCGCCGGTCGAGAGAACCGCGACGCGCGGCCGGGGCACGAGCCGAGCCTCGGCGCGCCCCACGGTGGCAAGCAGCCCGAGGTCCTGGGGGCCGAGCACCGCACCGGTTTTGAGGACGACGTCGCCACGGCGCATTTCGCGGCCGCGATAGAGGATGTTCTGGCCCGGCTTCACGGGTGCATCGGCGATCTCGACGCGATGGCCGTCGAGAAGTCGCGTGCATTCCACCTTGACCACCCCATCGGCGTCGGCGGGCAACGGCGCCCCAGTCATGATCCGCGTCGCCTGGCCGGCGGCTACCGGCAGCCTGGGTGTCTGGCCGGCCATCACTTCCTCGATGACTGTCAGGACGCCGTTGCCTTGCGGCAGGTCAGCGCTGCGCACCGCGTAACCGTCCATCATCGACTTGTCGTAGGGCGGTATGTCCAGATCGCTGGCGATGTCCTCGGCAAGCATGAGGCCGAGCGCATCGTCCAACCGCATCAACTCCGCCGGCAATGGCCGGGCGTGTTGCAGCACCAAGTTCTGGGCCTCGATGACGGTAAGCATGAGCGGATTGTAGCATCCGGTGCCATATGCCGCCTAGTCGAGCGCAAGGTCTACCGCTGGCATCATCACTTGCAGGGTTTCGAGCGCGCCTCCTGTGGGGCACGTTTTTGAGGTGCCTGGCGGGAAGCAGACGGCACGCCAAAAAACATGCTCCGTACACTCATCCCTGGTTGGCATCTTTTCCGGCCAGATCAGCTTGACCCTCTGTGCGCCGTGGCTAGAATAAATAAGTAATTGCTTATCCGATCGCGTTTCCCTTCACGCGACCCAACAAATCGGCAACGCATTTCCCTCTCGTTGCCCAGCAATCCGCGTTGCCCGCATTTTCAGTCTCGAATCGTCACCGGAAACGGCAGCGTTTGCCATCCAGTTTGAGGTCCGCGTTGGACCTCTTCCTCATCCACGGAGGAACCGGTCATGGTACCGATTCAGTGCATCCTGCATCCGACCGATTTTTCGCAGTCCTCGGACTACGCCTTCCGACTGGCTTGCTCTCTGGCCCGCGACCATGGCGCCGTCGTCGTCCATTTGCACGTCATGCCGTCGTTCCGCGTCTATGGCGGCGAGATGGGGGCCGTTGTTGTGCCGGAACACGATCCCGACACACTGCTGGAGAAGCTCCACGACTTGCAGCCACCCGGCGCCTTGCGTGTCGAGCCGCGCGTCGAGGAAGGCAACCCCGTTACCCGCATCCTGGAGACGGCCGAAGAGATCGGCTGCGACCTGATCGTCATGGGCACGCACGGGCGGACGGGCCTCACTCGGCTGCTGATGGGCAGTGTGGCCGATCGGGTCGTCCGCAAGGCTCCCTGTCCCGTCCTCACCGTCAAGGCGCCCCTTCGCCTCAAAGAGTCGGAGTTCAGTCACGTGCTGGAAGGGGCAACCGCGCCCTAACCTATTCTTTAGGGAGGATGAACCATGCCTTACTGCGAGTACCGGTGCGATGAGTGCGGTGAACGATTCGACGTCATGATGAGCTACGACGAGGACGAACCGCAGCCGGACGAACGCTGTCCGCGCTGCGACAGCCAGGAAGTGGATCGCGTGCCGATAGACCTGGCGACGACCATGTTGAGACCGCTTCAAGAAAGGTGACGGTGCGATCATGTTGCAAACGGCAATCGTTCGTGCCCCGGTAACGTCCGACAACTGGGAAGACTTTGTGAGCACGATCAAGGCCCGCGACCAGCGGCGTGAGCTGCGGGTAGGCGACGTCATCAGTCATTTCTACGACGAAGACTTCGACAGCCAGGAAATCGAGGTGATGATCCTGCACAACCATCGCCGGGCAGCCGTCTGCTATTACGACGGCGACTCGGAATGGGGCGACTGGGACGAACTGGAGCAGGTGATCGTGCTGGACGACCCCGACCTGTGGGGCCGAAAAGTGCGTCTCGATCGTTACGGACATCCCGTCGTATTCGAATGAGCGCGCGGAACGCCAAGAATTCACTCCCCCGTGGGACGGCTTGCCCAGGCCGCCCCGCGGGATTCTGCGCGAACGGTCTTTGACCGGAAAGCGTAGAATGTTCAAGGAGGTGAACAACGATGTTCAATTTCATTCAACGCCTGTTCCGCCGCGGTCCGAGTGAACCCACGGCCCCCGTAATGCCCCAAAAGAAGTCTTCCACGCTTCTGCGTCTGCAGACCAGCTGCGCTCGCGACTCCATCGTCCGCGAACTGAAGACCGCCCGCTTCCAGACTCGCAACTCCCGCTGAACGGTCTTCCGTTCCCCCGGCCCTGGTCCTCTCTCCCGAAGGACTGGGGCCTTTTTCATTTGGCGCCGCTGCCTCGAAGGGCTATCCTCCCACCCAGCCACGACGCCGGTTCGCTCTGCGTCGCTTGTGGCCGCATGTCCCCGACGGCTGACTCGCAAAGGCATCCGTCGGGGATGCTTTTTGCGCCCATCTCCCGGAATTTGCCCTTATGTCGCCAGTGAAGAATCGATAGCGATCGGCCCGCGCCAGTGGCCTGTCGGCGCACGACTTCAATAATAACCGCAGGACGTCCGAGCGCGGTTGCTTCGTAGGGTACGCTCTACGGGCCGAGGCGGCCACAATGCCCGTGTTCAAATACGGAGCCTGGGAACGAGAAGGAAGAGGAGAGACTCATGGCGATTTCCCCCCTCGCGGGTAAGCCGGCGCCGAAGGACTTGCTCATCGACGTGGCCAAGCTCGAGCGCGCTTACTACGAGCGCCGACCGGATCCCGCGGATCCGAACCAGTGCGTCGCCTTCGGCACCAGTGGCCATCGCGGCACGCCGCTGCACAGCACCTTTACCGAGGCGCATATCCTCGCCATTACGCAGGCGATCTGCGACTACCGGCGTGCCCAGGGCTTCGATGGCCCGCTCTACATGGGCAAGGACACACACGCTCTGTCCGCACCGGCGCAGCGGACGGCCCTGGAAGTGCTGACGGCGAATGGCGTGGAGACCGTGATCCAGCGCGACGACGGCGTGACGCCCACGCCCGTCATCTCCCGCGCCATCCTCGTCTACAACCAGGGCCGCAAGGACCACCTCGCCGACGGCATCATCATCACTCCATCGCACAACCCGCCAGAGGACGGCGGCTTCAAATACAATCCGCCCAACGGCGGCCCGGCCGAATCCGATATTACCCGCACGATCCAGGACCGCGCCAACGGCCTCCTTCGTGGTGGAAATGGCGACGTGAAGCGGACGCCCATCGCAGCCGCGATGAAGGCGGCGACCACGCACCTGGAAGACTACGTCCTTCCGTATGTGAATGACCTGAAGAATGTCATCGACATGGAAGCGATTCGCGCTGCCGGCCTGAAGCTCGGCGTGGACCCGCTTGGCGGCGCCGCCCGGCATTACTGGGAGCCGATCCGCGAAATCTACGGACTCGACATCACCGTCGTGAACCCAAAAATCGATCCGACCTTCTCGTTCATGACCGTTGATCACGACGGCAAGATCCGCATGGACTGCTCCAGTCCCTATGCCATGGCGAGCCTGGTGAGCTTCAAGGACCGCTTCCGCGTTGCATTCGCCAACGATCCGGATTCGGATCGGCACGGTATCGTCACGCCATCGGCCGGCCTCATGAACCCAAACCACTTCCTGGCCGTGGCGATCCAATATCTGCTGATGCATCGTCCACAATGGCCGACGTCCGCCGTCGTCGGCAAGACGCTGGTCAGCAGCGGCATGATCGATCGCGTGGTGGCGAAACTGGGCCGCACGCTGAGCGAGGTGCCGGTCGGTTTCAAGTGGTTCGCGCCGGGCCTGTTCGACGGTTCCTGCTGCTTCGGCGGCGAGGAAAGCGCCGGCGCCAGCTTCCTGCGACGAGACGGCACCGTGTGGACGACCGACAAGGATGGTCCGATCATGGACCTGCTCGCTGCCGAGATCACGGCACGCACCGGCAAGGATCCCGGCGAGCATTACCGCGATCTGGCGGCCGAGTTCGGCACGTCGTACTACACGCGCATCGACGCCGCAGCCACGCCCGAGGAGAAGTCGTTGCTGGGCGAGCTGTCGCCGGATGCAGTGAAGGAAGCCGAACTGGCGGGTGAAGCAATCACCGCCAAGCTGACGCGTGCCCCGGGGAACAATGCGCCGATCGGCGGCCTGAAAGTCGTGTCGGCCAATGGCTGGTTCGCGGCTCGGCCGTCCGGCACGGAGAATATCTATAAAATCTACGCGGAGAGCTTCCGCGACGAGAAGCACCTGCAAGCCATCGTCACCGAAGCCCAGAAAATCGTCGGCAACGCCCTGGCACGCGGGGCATGACATTCCCTTTCAAGGAGACGGCACCATGAGCGTGGGATTCGATCAGCCCCTGTACATCCTGCCCTTCGACCATCGCGGCTCGTTCCAGACGAAGATGTTCGGCTGGAAGGGCACGCTGACGCCCGAACAGACCGAAGAGATCGCCAAGGCCAAGCAGGTGATCTACGACGGCTTCAAGGCCGCCCTTGCCGCCGGCGTGGCAAAGCAAAAGGCCGGCATCCTCGTCGATGAGCAGTTCGGCGCCGCCATTCTGCGCGATGCAGCCAAGAACGGTTATTCGACCTCCTGCCCCGCCGAGAAGAGCGGCCAGGACGAGTTCGATTTCGAGTATGGCGAGGACTTCGGCAAGCACATCGATCTGTTCAATCCGACGTTTTGCAAGGTGCTGGTGCGCTACAATCCCGACGGCGAAAAGGCGCTGAACCAGCGCCAGGCCGCACGCTTGAAGCGTCTATCTGACTACCTCCATGGCAGCAAACGCCTGTTCATGTTCGAGTTGCTGGTACCGCCCGAGCCCGCCCAGCTCGACAAGGTCAAGGGCGACAAAAAGAAGTACGATCTCGAGCTCCGGCCCCAGCTGATGGTCAAGTCGATCGAGGAGATGCAGGACCAGGGAGTCGAGGCCGACGTCTGGAAGATCGAGGGCCTGGACAAGCGGGAGGACTGCGAAAAGATCGTGGCCGTCGCACGGCGGAAGGGCCGCGACAAGGTCGGCTGCATCATCCTGGGTCGCGGCGAGGACGACAAGAAGGTCCGCGAGTGGCTGGCGACGGCAGCCCACGTGCCCGGATTCATCGGCTTTGCCGTCGGCCGCACGACCTTCTGGGACCCGCTTGTGGACTGGCGCGCTGGCAAGCTGACACGCGAAGCCGCGGTCGCCGAAGTGGCGCGTCGCTATCGGGAGTGGGTGGATATCTTCGAAAAGGCGAAGTCGTCGTGATTGGATTGCCGTGCCGAGGACCACGGCAGCCGGCCACTCAACCGGTTGCCGTTGTGGTGCACAAGGAGTACCGAATGCACTGGAGCGGTTGGGTGGCAGTGGTTCTCGGCGTCATCATCGGCGGTTGGCTGACGTTCGATGGCACACGGGCTTTCCTGACCGGAGACTATGTCACTCCTCGGTCGGGGACGAACGCCGGGCAGCTCGGTCCATGGTCCAATCTCGTGGCTGCCACGGGGCTGGACCCACGATCGCCGGTGATGAAAGCCGTCCATGTCATCCTGGGCGTGTCGTGGCTGGCGGCGGTCAGTTGCTTTGCCACCCGAGTACCTCTGGGTTGGTGGGCAATGGCCGGCTGCGCGGTCGCGTCGCTGTGGTATCTGCCGGTGGGCACCCTGATTGCTGTCGTCGAGTTGGTCCTGTTGCTGCTGCCGACCCTGCGGGGCGGTGGCTCCGCGTAGGGTTTTTCCTAAAATTGGCTGGCCCCCCACCGTCGACGGTAGTTGCATACTGGCTCCGACGCGCAAGCAAGGGGGACGTCATCCCTTGCTTGCGCGTCGGGCTCCCTCGCTTAATTGGGCGGCAATCGCCTCCGCATCGTAGACACATCCTCCCCACGTACCGCCGCTGGCTGCCTGCAACGCCGCCCAGAGGCGTGTATCATCGGGCAGATTCGGATCGGGCGCCAGGTCCGGGCGGGATGATCGCCCCGCCAGCACGCGTTTCCCTTGCTCGGCGCCGAACGTGGACTCCCCTTCGCCGATCAGATCGACACTTCCTTCCAGGCGATTGCGGTCGATGATGATCTGAATTCGATCGCCGTCGCGCACCTTGCCGATGGGGCCGGCCGCCAGGGCTTCCGGTCCGATATGGCCGATGCAGGCGCCCGTGGAGACTCCGGAGAAGCGGGCGTCGGTCAACACCGCGACCTGCTTGCCCCACTTCAGGTGCTTGAGCGCCGACGTGACTTGATACGTCTCTTCCATCCCGGCCCCCATCGGACCGCGGCAGACGAGGACCAGCACGTCGCCGGGCTCGACCTTTTTCGGGCCGACGCCTTTGACGGCTGCCACGGCTGCTTTCTCGGAGGTGAAGACCCTCGCCGGGCCGACCTTGCGGTAGACGCCGTCTGCATCCACAACACTGGCGTCGATCGACGTGCTCTTGATGACGGCACCTTCCGGGGCCAGGTTCCCGGTCGGGAACGTGACCGTCGAGGTGAGGCCGCGTTGTCTCGCCTGCTCGGGGCTCATGATGACGTCGTCGGGATTGATCCGGTCGCGAGACGCCAACAGTTCGCGATGTCGTTTGCGTTCCGGAGACTGCTCCCACCAGTCGAGGACACGTCCCAGCGGCTCCGCCGTGACGGTGAGTGCATCCAGCTCGAGCAGGCCCAAGGAGCGCAAATGCAGCATGACCTCCGGGACGCCGCCTGCCAGAAAGACGTAGGACGTGGGATAGCCCTTGGGCCCGTTGGGCAGTGCATCGACCAGGCGAGGCACTTTTCGGTTGATCCGGCTCCAATCCTCGACCGTCGGTCGGCGAACTCCCGCGGAGAACGCGATGGCCGGCACGTGCAGCAGCAGGTTGGTCGAACCGCCGAAGGCGGCGTGAACCGTCATGGCATTGCGCACTGCGGGTTCGGTGATGATGTCCTTGGTCGTGATGCCTCGTGCCGACAGATGTGCGACGGCGCGCGCGGAGCGGCGGGCCAGGTCGAGCCAGAGCGGCTGACCGGACGGCGCCAGGGCGGAGTGCGGCAGAGACAGGCCAAGCGCTTCGCCGACCACCTGCGACGTGGCTGCGGTGCCGAGGAACTGGCAGCCGCCGCCGGGACTGGCGCACGTTCGACAACCCTGGTCCGCGGCCTCTTGCAACGTGATCTCGCCGTGAGCAAAACGGGCGCCGATGGTCTGGATGCGGCCGGTATCCTCACCGTCGGCCGTCGCCAGCATGACGCCGCCGGGCACCAGCACCGTCGGAAGGTCGCGCATGCCGGCCAGCGCCATCATCATCGCAGGCAGTCCCTTGTCGCAGGTGGCGACGCCCAGGACTCCCGAACGTGTCGGTAACGACCGGATCAGGCGACGCAACACCATCGCCGCATCATTGCGGAACGGCAGGCTGTCCATCATGCCGGCCGTGCCCTGCGTACGGCCATCGCACGGATCGGTGCAGAACCCGGCAAAAGGCACGAATCCTCTCGCCTTGAACTCCTCGGCGGCGGCTTGCACTTGAAGGATGACTTCCCAGTGACCGCTGTGATAGCCCAGCGCGATGGGACTCCCGTCGGCGGCGCGAAGGCCGCCCGAGGTGCTGAGGATCAGGAACTCCTTGCGGCCGAGCAGCTCCGGCTTCCAGCCCATGCCGACGTCCTGGCTCCAGCCGAACAGATCGCCACTGGGGGCGTGCCGCAACAGTTCCTCGGTCAACGGCAGGCTGCCCACAGGCCCGTTGGCGGTGGTTTGCACGTCAAGATGGGCGGGATCGGTTTCCACCAGGGACGCAAACACGGATGCGACGGCGGCGCTCATGAGTTATCCTGACGGCATGCGGTTTCTTGAAGCGACGTTGCCAACCTTAGCAGAAAACCTGGCCCTGGACGAGGCCCTGCTCCTGGAGGCCGAAGCCGGCCGAAGCGCGGAGATCCTGCGCCTGTGGGAGTTTCCCAGCATTGGCGTTGTCCTCGGCGCCGGCTGCAAGCTGACGGAGGACGTGGACGAGGACGCGTGCCGGACCGATGCAGTGCCGATCCAGCGGCGCTCCAGCGGCGGCGGCACCGTTTTGCTCGGCAATGGGTGCCTTTGCTATAGCCTGGTGCTGCAGTATCGTCGTGCGCCCGAACTACGCGAGATTGCTTCGTCCTATGCTTACATATCGAAGGAGATGTGCGCGGCGCTGGCCGACGTGGATCCTGCCATCGCGCCAGCAGGGACAAGCGATCTGGCGGCGGCGGGGCTCAAGGTCTCGGGCAATTCCCAGCAGCGCAAGCGCGATTTTCTGCTGCACCACGGCACGCTGCTCTACGACTTCGACTTCAGCCACGTCGAACGCTACCTGCGCATGCCGCGGCGGCAGCCGGATTATCGCCGGGGACGCACGCACGGCGCATTCTTACGGAACATGCCGACGTGGGGAGCTGAGCTCAAGAATCGATTGCGAAGGGCGTGGGACGCCGTCGAAGCGACCGACGAATGGCCCGTCGCGTTGGTCCAGCAGCTGGTCTTGGAGAAGTACGGCACCGAGGAATGGACCCGACGTCGCTGAGTTCCTTTCAAGGCATGGAACATGACGAGCCGAGACTCTCTCCAGCTGTTGGTTCTCAAGATGCCAGCTGCCGAACGCAGCTGGCCCGGAACATTCGTTGATTGACGCAAGAAGCAGAATATCAATCAGTTAAACAGAAACAGCATGACCGAACTGTGGCTGCCTTGGATGCTAGCTCACTGGGAGTACGATGCAATCGATGCGCTTTTGGCGGCATTTTGAGGAATGCAAGGGCCGTTTTCTTGTTAAGGGATGGTGAAGCCTCTATACTAATCACATAGCCATATTATCGACAAAGCGACGACCGTTGAGTTGGTCCGAGACGCACCTAGTCCTCCTTACGGTGAAACATCCGCATGGACGAACTCCATCACGAGTGCGGGATCGCCGCTATTTATCATCTTCACAGTTCCAGTTCGTCGCCTCTAACGCCGCTGTCCGGACCGGAACAAGTATCTCGGCTCATGCCGCGCATGCTGCTGGACCTGCAAAACCGGGGGCAGCTCGCCGCAGGCATGTCCTCGTTCAGTCCGTATCGCGAGCAGATCCTCGACACCTTCAAGCAGATCGGCACGGTGATCGAGGCATTCCGGCTCAATCATCCGGGCAAGTATGAGAGCATCATGCAGGAGTACGCGGGCCGGGCCGCCATCGGCCACGTCCGTTACGCCACTTGCGGCGCCAACGATCGCAGCTATGCCCAGCCGTTCGAACGCCATCACGGCTGCAAATGGAAGTGGTTCAGCTTCGCCTTCAACGGCCAGCTGGCGAACTTCTCCGAACTGCGCGCCGAACTGCTCTCGCTGGCGGATTATCACCTGGTGCGTGAAACAGATACGGAAGTCATCATGCACTACCTCAGCCACGAGCTGCGTGGCGACGAGAAGCCAGATCTCGTCCAGGTGTTCCGCAACCTGAGTCAAAAGTTCGACGGCTCGTACAACCTGGTCTATCTGGACGCCATGGGCGACATGGTGATCCTGCGCGATCCGAAGGGCTTCCGTCCGCTGTGCTTCGCGCAAGACGGGCCGCTCTTCGCCGCTGCCAGCGAAAGCGTCGCTCTGTTGAACCTCGGTTTCCGCAACATCCGTTCGCTGGAACCGGGCGAGATGATCGTCATCCAGAACAACCAGATGCGCAAGGAGCTGTTTGCCCCGAGGCAGACGCCGTCGCATTGTTTCTTCGAGTGGATCTACTTCGCCAATGTAGCCAGCACGCTCGACGAGCGCAGCGTATACATGGCGCGTGCCGCGCTGGGCAAGGAGCTGGCTCGGCAAGAGCGCGTGCTGGAAAAGGTGCCACTGGACGACGACACGATCGTGGTTCCGGTGCCGGACACCGGCAAGGCCGCGGCCGACGCGATGGCGTTCGAGCTCGGTCTGCGTTCCGTCGAAGGACTGATGCGCAACCGCTACATCGGCCGCACCTTCATCGAGGGCACCAACCGCGCCGACCGTGCACGGCTCAAGTACACCCCGCTGCGCGAAGTGCTGGCTGGCAAGCGCGTGCTGCTCATCGAGGACACCATCGTCCGCAGCACGACGCTGAAATCACTCTTGCACCACATGCGCGAGAAGGGTGGAGCGCGAGAGGTCCACGTTCGGGTCGGCTGTCCGCCGATCGTGGCGCCGTGCTTCTACGGCATCGATATGAGCACGATTCGCGAACTGTTCGCGCCACGTTTCATGAAGGGCCCGCGTCCCACTGCGGTCGAACAGGACGCCATGGCCGCGGAGCTGGGCGCGGACAGCCTGTGCTACTTGCCCCTGGAGGCTGTTGCGCGCTGCATCGGGTTGAGCGCGGACCACCTCTGTCGCGCCTGCATCACCGGCAAGTACCCGACGCCGACGGGCGAACGCCTGTATCAGCTGGCCCTGCGCAATCGCCACGGCGAAGGGAACGGACGCACCTACGAAATGAACGCCGAACCAGCGATCGCGCAATGATTGGCGCCCGCGCAACCGTATGAAGCCGCTTCGTGCGACTCTGGGCTTCATGGCGTTGAGCTTCGCGCTCATCTTCGCCGGCCACCTGGATAATGTCCTCAGCATCTCACTTGTCCTTGTGACGCTTATGCTTACCTGCGCCGCGCGCTCCACCACCCCTACCCATCCCGTTCAGCTTCGTCCGGAGTTGCTGCGTATTCTTCTGAGCGCCCTCATTGCCGCGGAACTGCTCTGGTTCTGCTGGCTGTCCGGCGGCGTGACGCGGTGCTCGTTCGGTCATCCGGTCCCGTGGCCCATTCAGTGGATGGGCGGCTTCCTGGCGATCGCGACGATTATCTACTGGTGGCCTCAGGCTCCACGGCCGAACGGGCGTTTTATTCTGGTCCTCTCCCTGCACGTTCTCCTGGGCGTGGTGATCATCAAGTTCATCAACCCGAAACCGCTCATCGACGTCTGGTTCCTTCAACAAGAGGCTAGCGCAGTTCTGGCACAAGGCGAGAATCCCTACGACGGCCGCTACACGATCCCCATTCAAGAACTGGTCGGCCCCCAGTTGCTTGAAGACGGCAAGGCAACGTCATTCCCATACCCGCCTCTATCGCTGCTGACCGTGTTTCCCGGCTACCTGATCGGAGACGTGCGCTGGTCGCTCCTGCTCGCACAGCTCTGCGCGATGGCCCTGCTCGTGCTCGCGGGTCGGCGGCTGGGGCTGCCCGCGGGCCATCCGGCCGAGTTGGCCGTTCTCGCTCTGTTGGCGCAGCCGTTTGGACTCACCATGATGGAGCTGGCGTGGACGGAATCACTGCTTGCACTTGCCGTGATCGGCGCCGGCTGGGCACTGGCCAGCGGCAAGCACGGCCTGCTGGTCGTGGCCCTGCTGGCGACGGTGTCTCTCAAGCAGTACGGCATCTTGGTCCTCCCGGCCTTTTACCGCGCGGGCAAGCTCAGCGGGAAGGACCTTGCGGTGATCCTCGGCGGATCCGCACTGATTGCACTGCCGTTTTTGTTGTGGGACCCGCGGGCGTTCTGGCGTGGGATCGTCGATTTTCACGTTTACAGCATGTTTCGTACGGATACCGCCACGGTGCCGACGCTGGTCCATCAGCTGACCGGAGTGACTCTGCCGCCCGCAGTCGGGTTTGGCCTGGCGGCGGCGATGGGGGGCTGGGTTCTTTACCGGGGCGCGACGGACCTTGCCGGCGTGATGTTGGGCGCGGCCGCGACCTTGCTGGTGTTCTTTGCGTTCAACAAGTCGGGAGCGAATAACTATTACTGGCTGGCGCTGGTGTTGCTGGCTCAGGCGGTGATCGCCACAGCGGCGGTCGAGTCCGCAGCATTGGCTCCGCCGAACGCTCCTGAGGGTCGGGCTCAACCGCCGAATTGACCAAACGACTACACGGTGGCCAGTCGCCGAGCAGCTACGATGCCGCTGGCTCGCCACCATGAGGGGCAGCACAAGCGGTGAAGCAAACTGCCTGCGCGCCGGGTGAGATGCGTTAGAATGGAGTCAGATCTGGATGATTAATTGAAAGGAATATGCCAATGGTACTAACCCTACCGCCCGAGTTGGAAGCCGCCTTGAATGAACGGGCCAAGAAGAAGGGCGTAACGCCCCAAGAGATAGCACTTGACGCTCTCCACGAGCGTTTCTTGGGGTCGCTTCCCCTTCTGGAACCGCGCGACGAATGGGAGCGGCGTCTACGAGCGGCGGCGAGGGATTGTGGCGTGTCCCTTTCCAACTGGGCCCTGAGCAGCGATGCCCTCTACGACTAATAACTAATGGCCTACCTTCTCGACACCAGCGTTCTGGGCCGCCTGGCGAATCAGGCGGACGCGCAATACCCGATTGCCGATCGGGCCGTGCTGGAACTCCACCGGCGCGGCGAGGTAGTGCATGTCGCGCCGCATGCATTGGTGGAATTCCGCAACATGGCCACCCGCGCGATTGCCCTGAACGGCCTGGGGCTATCGACCATGGACACCGAATCGCTCGCCGCAGTGTTCGAGGCGGCATTCCCGCTGCTGCCAGAAACGCCAGACATCTATCCCGCCTGGAAAGCCCTCGTTGGTGCATTGGGAATCATCGGAAAACAGGTTCACGACGCTCGTCTTGTTGCCATCTGTCATGCGCATGCAGTCACGCATTTGCTGACGTTCAATGTTTCGCATTTCACCCGCATGGCGGGATTTGGGCCGGGGGTGGTGGTCGTCGATCCGGCAGCGGTGTAGTTGGGCTGATGGTGGAGCGAGACATGTGGAAGGCGCTCTCGCCGTGAATGGCTCCTTGCCCGCACTGCCCAATGCCCAATGCCATGTCAGGACTGCGGTTTGGACGTGAAGGTCCCGCTCGGTCCCTCCAGCTTGGACGGTTCCTTGCCGACCTTCTCGAGTGCCTCCCACAGGGCGCGGGGCGAAACGACGGTCTGCGGCTTTGGTCTTACTACCGCCGTGCGCGAGGGAACATTCGTCTCGACCACCGCGACACCGGCCACGGTCGTCAGCGTCGTGGCAACCTTTTTCGCGCAGTGCTTGCACTCCATGTCGGGGATCGTGATCTTCGTCGGCGGCATGTCCGCTGCTTGCATCCTGGCGATCACCGCAAGTGCAACGAAGGCTGCCAAAGCCAATTGCCAGACCCTCTCGGTTCTCATGATCGGCACCTTCCGTGGAACGTGAGAAAACAAAGTCACTGATCCGCGGCAGCGTAATGACTCACCCAGAAGAATCAAGTACGATCGAGACGCCGGCGAAAGGGGCAAGATGTGCCCCTCCCGACCGTGGCGCTCAGCTCTCCTCGCGACGCGCGAGCATCTCCACAATCTTCGCTCTCCCCAACCTTCGCAGTGTTTCGATGTTTCGCTGGGGGATCGCCAGCAACTCGTCCGGATCGTCGGCGACCCGCGAGATGCTCTCCTCGCGTAGTAAATGCAGCATCGGGTAGGGTGAGCGGTTTGTGTAGTTCTCCACTGCTTCCGGGTCCGTGTCCGCGAAATAGTAATCCGGGTGAAAGCTCGCAAGTTGAATCACACCGCGCAGACCGAGATCGCCGAGCAGTTTTTCCCCACGGCCAAGGAACTCGACGTAGTCGAGGAAGTTCGCCAGCACGAGGGGGTGGATCAGCAGCGTCGTTTCGACGATCTCGATCGGTCCCGAAGCGAGCGCCTTCAGTTCGCCCGCCAGGTCTCGCAGCAAGGAATTTTCGTCTTCGCACTCGGTCACGATGTAGCGGATCTTCTCTCCCTGGAATACGCGTTGAGCGAAGGGACAAAGGTTAAGCCCGATCACCAAGGCGGATATCCAGTGCCGAGTGCGGTCGATTACCTCTTGTTTGTCCATGGCTGCAATCCCGCGGAAGTTGAGTCAGGGGATCATCGCTCCATCCTACCTGGCCGCAAGTAGTCCGCCACACCGTCCCGACCATGACACTGCCTCGCAAGCCCAGCCGCTTTCTGTATAATTACGGTGTGCCATATCTGACGGAACAGGCCGTCGAGCCTTTCGCCCCAGCGACGGGCGCCGTTTTCCGGAAACGACGATTGGAGCGAAACGATGGCCCCCAAAAAGCCCGAGCGTAAGCGGATCGCCGGCGCGCGCCCTTCATTCGTGTCCCCGACCTTGGAAGACGCGGCGCGTGGTGCCGCGCAACTGCCCCGTTCCGAGGAGCCCTGGCGAAGCAAAAAGCCGACCGGCAAGAACAAGGGTAGCGGAAAACGCTAAGCACTGCATCCAGCGAATTACGGAGAAGCGAGCAACATGAATCGGCGAGAGCGTGGTCCGCGGCAGGCGGGACCAGAGGAACGGCCGCGAAAGCCGATGGTGATCAAGCCCCGCCGCGAGCTGCGGCGCCAGGGTCAATTTGCCTGTCCGAAGTGCAAGGCTGTCCAAGCACTGGCAGGTTGCTGCAAACGCTGTGGGGCATGCCCCGAATGCTGCGTTTGTAAGGCAACTCCCGCCGTGGACGCCCCGGAGCCTTCGCAACCGACGTCGTAGATTCAACGGTTCGCCGTTCCCTTCCGATCCCCTTTGCGTCATTCTTCCATCTCTTTGGCCACGTCCGTGACTACCGCGTGCCTGACCACGTCCTGGATCGAAGCCGGCGTGCCGGCCATCGTGCTGGCACCGATGGAGGGCATCACCGATGCGCCCATGCGCGTGCTGATGTCGGAGCTTGGGGGATTCACCTTCTGCGTCACGGAGTTCCTGCGCGTCAGTCAAAGTATCCCCGGCGCGCGGGTCTTCCGCGAGCACGCGCCGGAGATGGCGACGGGATGCCGTACGCACGCGGGGTTGCCGGTGCAAATCCAGCTGCTTGGCGGCGACCCGGAACGGCTGGCACAGGCGGCCTTGGTCGCGGTCGGCGCCGGCGCCTGCGCGGTGGATCTCAATTTCGGCTGCCCCGCGCCAACGGTCAATCGGCACGATGGCGGCGCCGCCCTGCTCCATCACCCGGCCCGTATCCGTGCGATCGTCCGTGCGGTGCGGGCCGCCCTTCCTCCGGAAGTTCCGGTCAGCGCCAAGCTTCGCCTGGGTTGGGATGACCCCAACGCAATCCACGTCAATGCCGAGCACGCCGCCGAGGGTGGGGCCGCATGGCTTACGATCCACGGACGGACGAGAGTCCAAGGCTACCGGCCGCCGGCGTACTGGGAGCCCATCGGCGCGGTCCGGGCGCGGCTGGGCATTCCCATTGTGGCAAACGGAGAGATCTGGACCATCGAGGATATCCGCCGTTGCCGGGACGAGACGGGCTGCGAGCACTTCATGCTGGGGCGCGGAGCGCTGGCCTGTCCCATGCTGGCCCGCGCGGCGGCCTGGGAACTCGGTATCCCTGGGGCGTCTCCGGAGACACGGTTCGGTAGAACGCCGGCGGAGTGGTTGCCGTTGGTGAAGCGTTTCTTCGAGATCAACCGTGCGATGTCGGTATCCCCCACCTGCGCCGTCTCGCGGGTCAAGCAATGGTTCCGAATCGCCAACCACGACGGCCGCATGAACTGGTTCGATGCCATCAAGCGATTGGAGAGCCCGCAAGCCCTGCTGGACCAGCTTCGCGCTCGCGACAGCGTCCCACCAGAATGCGACGAGTAGTTCGGGCTGGCCGAGTCGGATCATTGTCGCTCGAGGCGGATTCTCTACGTCTGGCACACGTCCCATCAGCAGCGTCCAGGCCGGTTGGGGCTCCCATGCCTGGCCGATGCTTGAAGCAGCGGCGCGGGCGACGTAGACTCAGGCGGCATCGAGAAAACGATCATTGGCACTGTCCTGACGGGATGCGAGTTACTTCCCAACGGGGATGGCGTCCATCGGCGCCGCAGTGAGAGGGAGAATCGAGATGGAAGGGTTTACCGAGTCCTTCAAGGAAATGTTCGATCACGGGGGGATGCAAGGCTCGGAATCTATGTTTTTGGCATCTCCAGCCGGCAGCATCCCAGGTCGAGATACTCCGCTGTCTCGGTGATCTGATAGACCGCCGGCGTGAGGCGATAATGAATGAAGCGCCCATGGCGCTCGTGGTCCACCAACCCCACCGTGCGCAGCACGCCAAGATGGTGCGAAGCGTTGACCACCTGCAGCGCCAGTTCGGCGGCCACCTCGCCCACATTGCGCGGGCCGCTGCGCAACAGGCGGATGATGCGTAGGCGTTCGGGATCGGCCAGGGCGCGCAGGAGACGAGCGCAGCGTTTGGGTTGCAGCGAATCCGTCATCGCTCCGGCCGGAAGGAGGCTCCACCAGGGTACAGCGCCACTTTGCAATTGAAGCTGCGGCGGGAATGACGAAGCCCGAAAGACGAATCAAGGACCAATAACGAAGCCCCAAGAGAAGTACGGCGTGTCGCCTTTTGGTTCTTTGGGCTTGGTCATTAATTCGTCATTCGAGCTTCGTCATTCGTCATTCCGCCAGGATGGAGTGTACCGGCCTGCGAATTTTCGGGCAAGCCGCCTACTTCTTTTCACGCTTTAATACGATTAGCACGATGCTGGCCCCTTCAGGCGAATCGAACTCCGTCGGCCGATCCATGCCGAAGACCTTGGCACAGATCGTCAGCTCGTCATCCTTGATCTTGTAGATACCCTCGATCTTGGCGTCCTTCTGAATGCCGGAAGACACAACCAGGTCCACGACGGGAGGATTGGTCGACGGATCGAGCTTGAACGTGATCTTGGCGTACTCTTTCTCGACGGCTTCGCTGCTCTTCACGGTCGCCTGGTCATTCTTGAAGACGAACTGGATGCCGAACTTGCCATCGGTCGGCATGTCCTTGCCGTTCCAGCGCAGGCTGATCGTTGTCCAGGCTCCCTGGAGCTTGGCGACTTCCTTCTTGACGGCGTCGTCGGCCTTGTCGTCCGCTCCGACCAGGCTGGTACTCAGGAGCAAGAGAGCGAAAGTTCTCATCGCATTCTCCGAAATCAGGTCAGGGGGTTCCACAGCAAGCCGCGGCCGATTCCAGGAGTTGGGACTGCGCCGCAGCTGGTCCCTCTTGGAGGATTCGCCAAACTGCATCGGTGACTTCGACGGCCTCGCCGCGCGGAAACCGAATGCCCGTTTCGGTCACGACTTGGGCAAGTGGGCCCTTGTAGAGCACGCGGTGCTTCTGGCTTGCTTCCGACATGCGCCAGCCGGCCAGGCGCATCTCGCGCAGTTCGTTGCCTTCCACCTGGATGCACGTCAGGTCGTCAAGTTTCTCGAAGTACAGCCCGCCGAAGCCGGCGGTACACAGCGCGTCGAGTGTCTCGACCGCGCCCGGCACGCGCTGCCAGTCCCGGCAGCTTGGGGTCCTCCGTGGCGTGTTCGCCCAGCAGGCCATGCGCGACGATCTTGCCGCCTGGCCGTAACACGCGGAAGCACTCCGCCAGGAACGCGGCCGGGTCTTCGAGCTTCGCGTTCAGGGTTCCTTCGAGTCGCACCTCGTCCACGCTGGCATCGACATGCGGAACACGCGGCGGGATGGGCTCCGTCAAGCGATGCTCCCAAATCACCGTGATCGCGGCCGGGGCCGGGGCGAGTCGCAGCACATCTTCGAAACCGGAATGTTCGATGTCGTCTTCCAGGACGTAGAGCTCCCACAGGTTGCAATCGGGATCGGTGACCCAGAACTTCGTCTGGCGGGCGTAGCAGCACTCGACACCCTCTTGACGTTGCGTGGCGATGCCGGCTGCTTCGAGACGCCGCTGCACTTCCACCAGGACCGACGAGTCCGACAGCCGCAAGCCGACGTGGTTGATGGAGCCTCCCGACGCCTGTGCGGCGGGCACGAGGACCAAGGTCAGCGGCGGATCGGCGAGCTCGAAGCGCACCTGGTGGCTGCCGGTCATGCTCGGTTCCGCTGCTAGCAGCGTCCGGTAGAAGCGGACCGAGCGCGTCAGGTCGGTCACGTTGAGGTTGACCTGAAACGTCACCACGGCTTCCGTTGCGACTGACATGGCATGTCACTCCCGCGGTATCAGGCGCCGTAAGTGCCCAACGCATCTTGTTTCACGAACAAGAACTGTTCCACGGCCGCGCTGCGCGACAGGCTGTCGGCCACGGCAGCGTTCACCGTCACGCGCCTGCCGCGGAGATAGACGTTGCCGGCGTCGTCCATTGCTTCGGCAAACGGCCCGCGATAGATCACCTGGCGCGTTTCTTGACTCTCCGGCTCCGGCTTGAGAGCAACCAGCTTGATCTCGCGCAGCTCCGCGCCGTCAATCTGGAACCAAGCCTTCTCGCTAAACTTGGTGAACTGCCCGCCAGCGAAGCCCGCCGCCCTGAGCGCTTCCAGCGGTTCGGTCTGGAGCGGCACGTGCTGCACCATCGATGCCAACCCCGGCAACTGGGGCTGCCGACTGAACGGCTTGTCTCCAACCAGACCGTGAACAACAACCTTCCCGCCAGCCTTCAACACCCGGTAAGCGTCCCGCAGGAACTGTTGCCGATGCTCGGGAGCCAGTACGGCGTTGAACGTGCCTGTTAGTCGCACTTCGTCCACGGTGCCGTCGTCATGGGGAATAAATTCCGGGAGCGGAGCAGTGATGAAGTGCTCCCAGACGACTGGCCCCGCGGCGGCGGCAACCGGGGCCGGCGCCACCTGCGGCAACTCCATCGCCGGGCTGCCATCGTCCGCACCCGTGGCAATCTCCCAGAAGTTCAGGTCGGGATCGGCAACGTACATCTTCTTGAGCGTGCCAGTGCAGCATCCTGGCGGCACCTGCGTGGCGAAACCGGCCGCTTCGACGCGTTCCTTCAGGTCGGCAACGGCTGCTTCGTTGGCCAGCCGCAAACCGATCTTGCTCAGCGACCCGCCCGCCAGCGACGCCTGCGGCACCAGCGAAAAGACAACCGGCGGCTCGACCAACTCGAACTTGGCGTAATCTTCGTAAACCTTGGCCGGTTCCAGGCCAAACAGCACGCGATAGAACGCCACCGAACGCGTCAGGTTCGAGACGTTGAGCGACAGGTGAAACTTGGTCGATTGCAGCGCCATGGTCACAAGTCCCCGCCGGAATCCGAATGCACCGCCGGCACCAGCCAGGCCGCCGTCCCGAGCACCAGCGCTACTGGTGCAGCGCTATAGAACATCGCATCGTAGGAGCCAAACCGCTCCTTGCAAATCGCGAGTGCCAGCGGTCCCAGTGCGGATGTGAACACCGATAACACCTGCGCGGCTCCCTGAATCTGGCCCAGGTTCGTCCGACCAAATGCCTGGCCATAGAAGGCAAAGTGCACGACCGTGATCAGCCCTCCCGCCACGCCAAGCCCCAGGCCGTAGAGAACCACGTGTGCGGTCGTCCCCACCAGTGGAAATCCGGCCAGACTCAGCGCCAGCAGGGACATGCCGATGAACAGGAGCCGGCCCAGCGCCCAGCGCTGCGCCAGCCAGCCGCCCACCAAGTTGGCGACCAGGCCACTGCCCGTCAGCAGGGCCATCACCAGGTAGAACGTCCGTGCGTCGAAGCCGCGTTCCGCCAGGATCGACTGGTTGAACAGTGTGATCGCCGACCAGACCAGGCCGAAGAGCGAGGTGGCCAGGCTGAAGGCCCAGAACGCGGAAGTCCCCAAGGCGGCGACCAGAGAGACGTCCCGCGTCTGGGTTTTCACGGCGGGATCCGTAATGGCTTCGCCTTCCACCGACAGCCCGCACGATTCCGGCGAGCTGCGCACGAGCAGCCAGCTCACTGGCGCCAGGCCGATCAGCAGCGCCAGGCCCAGCGTTGCCCAGGCGTCTCGCCAACCCTCCGCCATGACCATGGCCCCGACGCCAAGGGTCGTGACGATGAAGCCGACGTTATCGCTATGGATCAGCTCGCGCCGTTCCAGCAGACGTTCGGCCTCCAAGACCAACATCGCGATCTCGAAGGGCGAGAAGACCTGACGTACGATCAGATAGCCTTGCTTCAGATACTGTTCGATCTGGTCCGGCTTCAAGGCACGCGGAGAGAGAGAAGCAAGTGTGCTCACGGGCCCTCCATCGCGAGCACCAATGTTCAAACGGTTGTACGAACAAAAGAATGATACCCCGAAGATGTCCCGTTGCAAGCGGCCGTTAAGGCGGTAGACTCAAACAGTCAAAAGAGCGTACAATCGTCAAACGGCTCGAAGGCTGTCATGGACTCCATCTACTGGGTCGTTTCGCGCGACTGCAACCAGCGCTGCCCGCACTGCTATAACAACTCCGAGCCGGGCGCTCCCGGGCTGAGTTTGGAGCAGGCTAGCCGGTGCATCGCTCGCCTACCCGAGCCCAGAGATGTTCCGCTGGACCGCGTCATTCTCTCCGGCGGCGAAGTGCTCGTCTGGCCCGAGCTGCTCTTTCACACCTTGGCCGGTTTGCACGACCGCTACGGCGCCGCAGTCGAGCTCATGGTGCAGACCAACGGCGATCTGCTCGACGAAGCGATGCTCGACCGGCTGCTTGCCCACCACGTTTGCCGGATCGACGTCTCCGGGATGGACAAGTACCATCCCAAGAGCACGGTCTCGGCGCCGGCCCGTCCACGACGTTTCGCCGGGTGACGTTGCCGATCATCGCGCCGGCCCTGTTCGTCGGGGCGCTGATGGCCTTCATCCTGTCTTTGAACGAGTTCACCATTGCCCTGTTCCTGGCGACACCGGAAATCGAAACGCTCCCGCGTGTCATCTGGCCCAACCTGCGTTACACGCTGACGCCCCTGGTCGCCGCCGCATCGGTAGTGACGATGGTCCTCACGCTGTTTGGTCTTGCCGGGGCAGCATGGCTTTTACGCCTGGAGCGGTTCGTGGACCACCTCCTCGGGCGTCGGCGGTGATTCCCGGTGCGGGGCGCCCGAGCTCAGTCGCGGCGCTTGCCGTGTGTGCGAAGCACCTCGTCACGCAGCTTCAAGCTGCGGGCGAAGTACTCGCGCATGGTCTCGAGTTGAAACTCCGCCGCGATCTTCTCGACCGAAACACCATCGATCCGGCTCGTAATCAGGCAGAAGTCTTCTTCCTCGAAAATTTCGATCAGCACGCCGGGGCCGTATTTCTTGCGGACGGCGTCAAGCTTGTTCTGGTTGTAGTCCAGGTGGTAGACCTCCCGGTCGATCGCCACCTCGGCGATGGCCCAGGGCGGGAGCTTCTTCTGCTTGACGAAGTAGGAATTCTGGCCCTGCCGGACGAGGTGCCGGCCGCTCATGTCCACAATGGCGCTGTCGCCGAGATAGGCCCGGACGATGTAATAACCAAAGCGAGACGCATAGTATTCGAGGTGACGACCCGCCCAGTACATCGTGGGGTAGAAGACCACGCGCGCCCGGCCTGCCTCCAGTTCCGACCACACATGGGAGAAATTAGCGTCGAAGCAGACGGCAGCGCCGACGCGAACGCCGTCGCAGACCGCCACCGGCACCTGTGTTCCGGGCGTAACGCCGCCTCGCAGCTCGCTGTCGGTCGGGTAATTCTTGCGGTAGACGAGCGCCAATTTTCCCTGCGAGTCGACGATCGGCACCGAGTTGAACACCTGCTTGCCGTCGCGCTCGGCGAATGGCACCACGAGGGCAATCCCCACCTCACGAGCCAGCTTGCCGACCTCTTCCACGAAGGGTTTCAGCTCCACTGCATTGCGGACGGCGGTTTCCACGTTGCCCGGGCAAGCGCAGAGCTCGGGGAAGGCAATGAAGTGCGGTTTGTCCCGCGCCACCTGCTGCACGATGTCGCGCACGGCGGCGAGGTTGACGCCCTTCGAGTGATCCACGCTCGGCGGACGGAAACTGACGCCGGCCAGTCGAATGGTGCGGGCCATGGGGATGTCCTCGTTGTTACGCGGCTGCGCCAGCGGTGGATGGTGTTTGTTCGCCGGGCGCGCACGCGACGGAAAGGCCATCCGTCGCGTGCGCGCCGGCGAACCGTTTGGTGACGGTGCGGCCGACCGTTTCAGCCGTTGGGTGACGGTGGCGCCGGGTGCCGTTGGATCGCCATGCGTCGTCGAGAATCTCGCATCGCGCAAATTGTGACAAACCGGGGTACGCCGCGGCAAGAGCGCATCAACCGCTTTTTCAGGGGATCGATCGGACCGCCACGCCGAAGGGCACGGGTGGATCGTAGGTCACTTCGCCCTTGTCCTTGCGACCGCCGCCGTAGCTGGCCCGATCCGTGACCAGGCGCATGCGGAGGATGCGTTTATGGGCCGGGTCGAAATCGATGAAGCCGGCGATGCCGGCTTGCACCACGTTGCCGTCCTCGGTCTTCCCGAAATAGTGCTTCATAGTCAGCGTGCCTCCCACCCACGCGCGCGCCACGTCGCCCTGGATTGAAATTACTCGGGCATTCAGCCCCTGGTTGACGACCACGTTGCGCGCCACGTCGGTGTTTGCCGTTTGCGGATAGAAATTCGTCAGCAATCGGGTGGACAGCTCTTTCTCGATCTGCCAGGTGGTCCCCGCACTCACAGTGCCGGAAGGCAAGAGACGTGCGCACTCGCTCCGGTCGAAAACGATCCACTCTTCGGAGGGCAGCGCCCTCCAGCTGTCGCCCGTCAGCCCCAGTCCCTTCTCCTCCGGAGCGAAGGGCACATCCTCGTTGCCCTTCCGGTTCAGGTAGCGCGCGGTCAGGTGGAGCACGAGCGCATCGGGGGCTGCCTTGGGCGGCGCGAACTGCGGAATGGGCGCGACCACCGGCTTGCCCTCTTCCGGCTTGAGCTTTTCGATCGTCCGCTCCAGGAACCGGGCGAGGTTCTCGACTTTTTCCGCCGGGGCGACGCGTAAGGTGTCGATCGGTCGTCCTTCCGGCGACAGGACGTAGACCGGGGTCAAGCGCAGGTTCAGCTTGGCTTGCTGGGCCTCCTCGAAGATACGCTTGAACTCGCGTTTTTCCTCGGGCGCTGCCGATCCCTCGCGCGTGTACCCGGGCTGCGTGAACTCCTTGCCGTGGTACTCGTCGTTCGAGATGTAGACCGGGACGAAGTACCGATTCAAGAGATCGATCACCCGAGGATTGGTGAGCGGGCCCGCACGCATCGTGGTTGACGTCCCATCGCAGCGAGCGTTGACGACCGAACCGTTGTGGACGAACAGGAAGACCGGCCGGTTGTGCTCCTTTGCCAGGCGCTCGGCTGCCAGGAGGGTCGTGCTCCAGCCGATCTCGTCGAAACGCCGTTCCGCCTCGGTCGGTTGCCAGGCCTGGATGCGGCCCTCGACCCACGCAGCGTCGCGTTCGACTTGCGCACCCGGTTGTTCTCCGGAGTCGCGCTTCGGCGCCAGGGTGTGGTAGGCCAGCACGCCGGCGCCGGTGACAAGCAGGCTGGTCGCCAGCAAGATCGTCGCAGCGGTCTTGAGCCGGATTAGCGACATGGTTCGCAGGACGCGAGCGGTCAGGGCCGTCACCTGGACAGACAGCGCGCCGGCGGCCGCCCCCTGGCCTGCGGCGAACAAGATGCCGACACGAAGCGTGGCATCGAACAGCGCCGCGGGCACTGCCGCGGGCGCTGCGTTGGTGGAAAGCATCGCCGCGACCACGGCCGGCGTCAGCGCCAGGCCGCGCCGAGCCAGGCGCGAGCGGACCAACTCCTTGGCGCGGGCCAGGCGGCCGGAGACGGTCCCTTCGGGCCAGCCGAGCTGGCGGGCCGCTTCTTCCTTGGTCTTGCCCTGTAGGTAGCAGGCAACCAGCGGTGCTCGGTACTTTTCCGGGAGGCGGCTCAATTCGTCGTCGAGGATCGGTCGAAGGTCCTGCCAGACCGCATCGACCGGCGCTTCGGCTGCCGGCATCTCCGCAACCTGCCTTTCCCGTGCCTGCCGGCGAGCCCGGTTGGCCCGCGCGTCCAGGGCGGTGCGATGGGCAACCCCGTACAGCCAGTTGCCCAGACGTTCCGGCCGACCGATCGACCGCGCCTTCCGGATCAAGATAAGGAACGTCGCCTGGAAGGCGTCGTCGGCATCGCCGAGCACGCGGCGGCACGCGGCGAGGACCATTGGCCCATGGCGACGCAGCAGCGCGGCGAAGGCGCCTTCGTCCTGTTGCGCCGTGAAGCACTCGAGGAGCTGCTCGTCCGTCATGCCCTCGGCACTTTCGGACGAAACAAGCCGGCACAGGTGCTGAATGATCCGCTTCATGGGGAAGGCCGGTCCGATGCCCCGGTGATGCCGACGCCGCTGCACTCCATCCTGGTTCCAAACCGGGCGAGCGGTACAGCATTTTCTGAAAAAACGTTCGCACTCGTTCTACAACGCGCCTTTGAGAGCACGATTCTTCATACGATTCTGTAGCCGCAGGCTGAAGCCTTCGGAATGGGGGCGCAGCAGCAGACGCACTCCGCAGGCTGAAGCCTGCGGCTACAGATGTTTATGCCCGTCCTTCCAGAGGACGAAGCGTTGTCGAACTACACGAACTCCGTGATCTTATCGCGGCTGTCGAGTAGGTAGACCGGGCGGCCGGTGTGGTCGGGCAGCGTCGTGGCGGGATCGATGTCCAGCGCGTGGTAGATCATCGCCGCCAGCGTCTGGGGCGTGTATTTGCCCGAGATGTCCTGCTCCCCGCGCGGGCCGCTGTCGCCGACCACCTGTCCCATCCGCAGTCCGCCGCCGGCCAGCAAGGCGCAATTGGTGCTGGCCCAGTGGTCCCGGCCTGCTTCGCGATTGATCCGCGGCGTGCGGCCGAATTCTCCGCAGAAGACGACCAGCACGTCCTGGTCCAGCCCGCGCTCGCACAGGTCGGTCAGCAACGTATGAACCGCGCTATCGAGCGTCGGCAGCCCGCGGCGCAGGCACCGGAAGTTGTCGCTGTGGTAGTCCCAGGAACCGCTGCCCACGCCGATCGTGTTGGCGGTCAGCAGCGTGGTGACCAAGCCGACTCCGGATTCCACCAGGCGCCGCGCCAGAAGGAGCTGAGGAAATGCAGCGTATTTGGCCCGCACCCGGTCCGGCTCCCGGCTGACGTCGAATGCTTCGCGCACCTCGCCGGAGAGGATCATGTCCAGGGCCCGCGCCTGGAAGGTGTCCAGCGCCGCCATCTCCTGTCGGGCGTCCAGGTCCCGGCGAACGCTGTCGAGCGATTGCAGGAGCGATTTTCGGTCCGCCAGGCGATCCGGCGTCATGCGGCGCAGCACCAGGTTGTCGAGGTCTCGTCCCTGGGGAACGAACGCCCGATGTGCTGCACCCAGGTAACTGGGATCGGGCTGGAGCAACACGTTGCCCAGGGTGACGCACAGGTTCACGAACTGGGGCATGGTGGTTTCGCCGCGGAGCCGGCTGATCACGCTGCCGATGGCGGGCCGGCGCGGCTTCCATTCCTCGGACGCGCCGGTAGTGTGTTCGAAGAAGTTGTGCTCGCGAGAATAGGCCTGGAGCCCGCGGATTATGGAGAACTTGTCGGCAACCTGGGCATGCAGCGGAAGCAACTCGCAGAGATCGACGCCCGGCACCCGCGTTTTGATCGGCGCGAACTCGCCCCGGAACTCCGCGGGCGCATTCGCCTTCATGTCATAGGTGTCGAGGTGGGAGATGCCGCCCGCGAGGTTGACCATGATGACCGACTTGCCGCGGGTCTTCGGGCGGACGGCTCCCTCCGCTTTGAGGCGCAACAGATCGGCCAGCGTCAGACCGGCGCCCAGGCTGCCGACCTTGAGGAAATCGCGGCGCGAGATGCCATCGCAGTGTTGGTGCTTCGTTCCCCACAGGCTGAACATGATCCATCCCCCAGTGACCAGGCGTGAAATAGCGGCAGGAGAACCAGCGGGCATGCAAGGCAGTCCGGAACGCGATGCGGGTCGTGACCCGAACCGCTGCCGGGCGTCTGCTAATACTGGGTCCAGACCGCCTTTCCGGTACACTTTTCTTGAAAAAGTCAGAAATGGAACTGGGTGCAACTGCGTTTTCTACAAGGGAAACAGCAATCCTACACGGGAAAAACAAGGTTTTCGGCCATTCGGAGACCGGAAAATCGACCATTAATGCCCAAATTTGGGCAGCGATTGCAGCACGAAACTGACACGAGCTTTGAGAAGACCCTGAAAAACAGGGCATCTGCTACTCAAGCTCATCCTGTAGAATTAGCAGCTGCACCCAATGGAACTGCTGCCATCAGTTGCTGCCGAGGTGTCGCTCCATTCACGCGAGAGAGATTTTCCTGCCGAAGGCACCGTCCGCGTCTACTTCCACCGCTGGCGGGGGCGTAGTGTTGGGAGGAGATTCAAGACACGCTGCGGCGGCAGGTGCGCCGCCAAGCGGGCCGCCGGTCCGCCGACCTGCGCGGCTTCGTCGTGCTGCCGCGCCGCTGGGTGGTGGAGCGTACCTTTGGCTGGATGGTCCAGTACCGGCGGCTCAGCAAGGACGACGAGTTTCACCCCGCGACGAGGGAAGCCCTGATCCACGTCGCGATGATTCACCTGATGCTGTGCCGTTGGGGGCCGCTGCTCCAGCAGAACTGGCGGCATGACCCCGAAAAACTGGCGGGAACCCCATTTATTAAACAGACTCTAAATGCGCAGCCAACTTAAGACGTAGGCTTGTCAGTCGCCGTATTTTCCCGTGTCAGGCTCGCCAAAAACTTTAGCGGGCTGCGCAGCTGTCAGTAGAAATTAGGCATTTGTGCGTTCGAATTCGACTCAATGGAGCGCCGCGGCACTAGATGGCGTAGTGGTAATCGGTGCGGAAACAGACTCGACAACCGACGTCGCTGCCTCGATAGCCCTGCAACGCCCAGCCTCGGCAGGCTGAGCGGCAGCGTGCCGCCAGGGAGTGCCAGGAACCGCCGCGCAGCACGCGCACCGATTCGGTCGCTTTGGCCAGCGGCTCGGGCGTGCGGGCGCCCGGGTAGGGTGCCAAGGCGTCGGCACACCATTCGAAGACATTGCCGTGCATGTCCGTCAAGCCCCAGGCGTTGGCAAGAAAACGGCCGACAGGCAACGTGCCGGGACCCGACGCGTCCCCCTGGCCCTGGACGATGGGGAAATTCGAGTGAACGGCAGCCTGATTGGCGGAGAGTGAGTCGCCAAACGCGAAGGGGGTGGTCGTGCCTGCTCGGCAAGCGTATTCCCATTCGATCTCGGTTGGCAAACGGTAGGGCGAGGGGAATTCCGCGGCCAGGGCGTCCTTCCGGGCCAGTTGCTTGCAGAAGTCCTGACAGTCTTCCCAGGAGATGCATTCAACGGGGCGGTCATCGCCTCGGAACCGGCTTGGCTCGCAGTCCATGACCGCGCGCCACTGCGCCTGCGTCACCGGGTGGACGCCCATGAAGAAGCCACGCCCCACCGTCACCTGGTGCGGTCGTTCATTTTCGCGCCGGTCGGCCTCATCGGGACTGCTGCCCATTTGGAATGTGCCCGGAGCCACCCAGGCGAAGCGCATGCCGATCGAATTGGTCCAGAACGGTCCAACGGGAGCAACACCCCGCGCGAGCAGGGATGTCATCTGTCGCTCGAGCGCTCGGCGCGGGATATCGACGCTGCCTTGCGTCAGAATGCAACTCAGACGCAAAAGCTCGCCACGCGGGTCGCCCCGCTCTTCCAGCCAGTCGGAGAACACCATTCGCAGACCGATATCGTCCGGCTGCTCCCGCATCGCCTGGAGAAAAGCCTCTTCCGACACGGGCTTCTCCTGTGGCTCGAAACGCCGAGAATGCCGATGGTCCCCCGCGGGCAGCGTTGCTACCGGCTCGCGCACACCGCATCGGGCTTGGGGAGCTGATTCCAGGGCATTCGCGCCAGCAGCAGCCCCATGCCACAGGTATCCGTGATGCCGGCAAACACGAGGCCCGCGCCGACGAATGCCGACAGCCCGACAAACACCGGGTGGATCGTCAAGCCCAGGACGGCCCCGATCAGCACGAGCGATCCTGCAGCGATCCGAACCTGGCGCTCCAAGGACATCGCTTTCTTGCCGCGCACCAGGGGCAGCCCGGAATCGGTCCAGGCACGCGTGCCGCCTTCGACGTTGACCACGCCGGCAATACCTGCGGCCTGAAACTTGGCGCAGGCCTTTTCGCCGCGGCTGCCGGTGTTGCAGATCACGTACACCGGTTGATCGGCTGCCGCTTGCCGGCTGCCCATCACCGCCGCCGGGTCCAGCGTGTCCAGCGGCACGTTGCGCGCCAGGTCCGCATGGACTTCGCGAAACTCCACGGGCGTGCGGACATCGATCAAGTCCAGCGGCTGCCCCTTGTCCCGCAATGCGTTCAATTCCCGTGGGGAAATGGTTGCCACAGACATGATTGATCCTCCGAGGAACAGGGGAACCGCAGCCAAGCCCGCTCGAGCGGCTCCGCTGAGGCGCAATATACCCTGACCTCACAACCTGTCAACTTGGCGATGGCATACCCGTGCTCTCGGCGATGTCTCACCGTTGCTCGGGCCGCTCGGGCGGTTGACTACGTCAGGTTCACGGAGCGCCGGCCAAGCCCATGGTTCCTGGCAAGTTCGCTTCCAACCGGCAACTTGACGTTGTGAACCCGACGCTGGGCGCGTTTGATTGTCAGCCGCTTTCAACCGTCCTAAGCTAGGTGCGACATCCATCCTCGCCCCTTGGGCCCTGGAGATATCCTCCCATGTCGCAATCCGATGAAACGAGGGTCGCTCCCAGGACCATCGGGCACTGGGCGCCGCCATCCTCCTTGCCTGCGGACATGCTGGCGCCCGACCTTCGATTCAAAGAGCACCTGGCGGAGATCACGGACGCCCTGGTCGTGACATACACCCAGCAAAACGGGCTTCATCATCTGGATCGGCGACCGTTGCCCAGTCGCGACGTGGTGGCAGACATCCTCGCCGACCTCTTTGACGTCCTGTTCCCGGGCTACGGGCGCCGGCAGAGCCTGCATAGCCGCAATATCGCCTACTACGTCGGCGACTTGCTCGACGGATTACTCGACAAGCTGTCGCAGCAGATCCGGCGGGCGCTGCGGCACGATCATGCGCCCAATGCACAACCGATCGACTTCGAAGCCGTGGCCCAGCTCAAGGCCGTCGAGCTGCTGCGTCGATTGCCCGCCCTGCGCGCCGTTCTCGAACAAGACGTGGACGCGGCCTACGAGGGCGACCCGTCGGCGCGGAGCCGGCACGAGATCGTCTTCTCCTATCCCGGCCTGGAAGCGGTGGCCGTCTACCGGGTCGCGCACGAGCTACTGTTGCTCGACGTGCCCTTGATCCCGCGCATGATGACCGAGGCGGCCCATTCCAAGACCGGTATCGATATCCATCCCGGTGCGAAGATCGGACCCAGCTTCTTTATCGACCATGGCACGGGCGTCGTCATCGGCGAGACCTGCGACATCGGCAGCCATGTGAAGCTTTACCAGGGCGTGACGCTGGGGGCGCTGAGCTTCCCGCGCGACGGTGCCGGCAACATCATCCGCGGCCAAAAACGGCATCCGACGCTGGAGGATGACGTGGTGGTCTACGCCAACGCGACGATCCTGGGAGGCAAGACCGTCGTTGGCCATCATGCGGCGATCGGCTCCAGCGTCTGGCTGACCCAGAGCGTCGAGCCCTATTCGCTCGTGTCTCTTGAGAAGCCGCTCTTGCGCATCCGCGGCAAGGCCATGCCGAACTGGGCGACGAACTACCAGATCTAGCGAGCAGAACCGGCTCCTTGGTTCAAACCAAGGAGTCTCCCCGACGCTCGTTACCATGTTCGCAGGCTGTAACCAGAACGAGATGCAATCCCGCACCGCTAGGATCCGCGCAAGAATAACTTGTGCAATTCCTGTAGGACGGATTTCCAATCCGTCCGGTTTTCTAGGGACGGATTGGAAATCCGTCCTACGTGCAATTGTTCAACTTATTGTTACGCGGCCCCTACGGGCGAATCGACGTTCGCGGTTCCACTCTGCATTGGCGCGGCGTAATCGACGCCATCGCCTTTTCACCCCGAGAGCGCTTGCCAGAACCGGCCTATTGCAATTTGCGCCGAAGGGGGCCGCAGAGTGGTTCGTCACTGCCCGCGCTTCGGCCGATTGACTCCGTTGACTCGGTCCACCAATTCCTCCAAGTTTAAATCCGCACTCATCCGATCGTATTGGTGGAGATTGCTCAAGAGCCACTGCCTCTTCTTGCCAGCAAAAAGGAGTCACCATGAGTTGGTATTACCTGTCCGCGGCGATTACACTGGCGATCGTGAGTTGCGCCAACGCAGCGGACCAGCCCGTGATTGCCACGACGTCTGCCCCCACACAGATTTCGGAGGGCCAGTACGCGCCATCGCGGCCCTCCTTTGGGGAGCGGTTGCGCCGGCTGTTTCGGCGCGGGGACGTGGAATCGTCGAACGGGACAATCATCACGTCAAGCCCCTACCAAGGGGGCACCGTGACGTCGCCCTCGCGCACTTACACCAGCCCGGTCCTGTCCGGCAGCGCGCCGTTCAATTCGGCCCGGCCCCTGCCGCCATCGAACATCACGCCCACGCCGGAGTCGCTGGGCGAAAGGGTCATTGCACCGTCCGTGTCGCCGTCGGTTCGGTGAGTTGAGCATCCGCGGAACTGTCTGTTCGCAGCAGCAGGCCGAGAGCAGAGTCGTGCCTTCCGACTCTGCTTCTCGGCATTTCCCCTTCCGGCCGGCGCGGTGCAGTCGCACGGCAAGCCGTGATTGGCGGAGCGGGGCACGCCGGGCTCTCCGAACCCGGCGTGCCGGTCGGGCGATGGGCGCCTCTCTACTATTTGCCCGCCAGCGGACCGGCGGTCACGTCCTTGGTCGTGAAGGTAATCACCGACGGCCCGTTGATGTCCACCACCTTGGTGACGATGATCTTCTTGGTGGCAAGGTCGTAAGCGACGAAGACCTTGGGGCCGGACCGGAAGTAGTGCCGCTGGTCGGCCGCCGTGAAGGTCTCGCCCTTCTTGACGACCGGCGGGTCCCAGTTGCGGTTGAAGCTGACCGTCCGCACGAGGATGTCGGACCCGGTCTCGTTGACGATCTTGAGCTGGAAGGTCTCGTCGGTGATCTTGGGCGGCGAATCGGCGGCTCGGAGGGAACCCAACAGCAGCACGGTTCCCAGGGACAATGCGACAGCCACCAAAACAATGCGGGACAGCAAAGCACTCATGACACTCTCCTTCAGTTATGGGGAATTCGTCCCGGCTTGCACACGCAAGTCGGATAATTCCGCCGATGAGTGCAAACGATGAAATTTCCGCAAACAACAACGCTCTCAATGCCCAAACCGGGACTGAGCGCCTCGAGCAGTCGCACTCGACGCTTTGGGGAACACTGAAAACGAAAACGGCCGAGAACATGGTTCCCGACCTTGCTTGTCATGAAGTGTGAATGGCGGCCAGGTCAATTGGCCGCAGTACACTCCCGAGCAGCGAGCGGAAACCCGCGGAGGGAATTGAGATAACAACAGTTTGGCAGATTGGTCACGATCATGATGAGTGCAGTATAGAAGGGGCTTAAACCGTTGTCGAGGGTAATAACCAAATAGATCTTGACGAAGTAACTCTAACAACCAAACAGCGAGATCCTGGTTCCGACGGTGCGCTGGCCAGTGCAATACAATACATACGCTTACATTAAGCCGTTTGCGAGAAATTGGGACATCGCTCTGACCATACGAAGGACTGGGCGGGCAAAGCGATCAATCGGGCTCCCCCGCTCCTGTGCTCAGAGGGCTGAGAGTCGTCCGTCATTCCATAATGGATGCCGCAACACGCCAGATCGACGGAAGCCAGGGTGTTTCTCCGTCATGTCAAACCCAAGAACCCGCGCAAAACAACTGGACAAAACAGCTGGCACAGACGAACATATTCTCGTGAGCACATCAGGCCACTTCCTGTGTCCGCGCTGTACCAAGGCTTGGGAGGAATCTCGTGTCTTGGAAGTGACAGCCATTCCCGTTGCCCATGCTTGATCATTGGCTGTCCACGCCAAGAGCGCACCTCTTCCAGGCCTTACCTGCCTCGATTGCCAGCTGAGCTGGCGCCATCAATTACCCATGAGCCGGCGCGCGGAGCGACCCGATCGACGGCGTTCCGGGCATTGTCCTATTCACCACCGAGGTATCATCATGTTCGAATCGCAATCCGCGGGCGATGAGCCGAACAGGCGTTCGCTTCCTGAGGGGATTGAGGAGTACTTGGCCGAACAGAATGAAGGCGCGTGCGCCGCGGCGGTTGCTGATGGAATTCGGCAACGCTTCTTTCGGCGATTGCAGGCACTGTGGGTCGGATTAGTCGCATCGGGCACCCAGGCGCAAGGAGAATAGGATGGTGCTAATCTCGCTCGAAGGCGCCACCTTGTCCTTCCGCCGGAGAGTAAGTAGCCGTCCAAAAACTACTTCCAAGATTGCCGTCAAGAAAATGAACCACGGATTGCACGGATAACACGGATAAAGCCCCCTATGCGAAGCAACGCTCCCGAAGGCGGTCGGGTCCGAAATCATTGCCATTTCTATCCGTGTGATCGGTGTAATCCGTGGTTCAATTCTTCGGAGTAGCCAGATGTTTAAGACGGGCATGCCGGGAACTTGGAGGTTATTTTTGGATGCCCACTAAGTTCCTGATCGTTGTCGTCGTCACCGTGTTGCTCGGTATGGCGAGTTACCGCACACTGGTGCGTTACACGCTGATTGGTCGCTGGCTTCACGGCACGCGGACCCTGGCTTGACGGGCGCCTCTGATTGCCACGGATGCATCCGCATGGTGGTCGTTTGCTGAGTTAACGAAGTAGCACTGACGGTGAGCGATTGGCAGTGCATTGCTGACGCAGCCATCAGCTGCTCGATACTCTTTATGTATTAGTCCCTTTCCAATCGCTCAGTGACTACAGCCTGGCGCCACTCGGCAAAGACAGCGTTGTCTCCTCTGCGCGTGGCGAGCCCTTCTGGAGAGTAAAATGCGCATCTTGCTCCGGGTGAGAGAAGTATCGGAACGCTTGGCTTGCTCGCAGCGCCACGTTCGCGATCTGTTCGACCGACGGGAGTTGACGGGCGTCCGAGACGGCCGATTCATCCGTGTGTATGCCGACAGTTTGGACGCGTACATTCGACGGTACGCCACCGGGACGACTGGCCAGCGGCAGGAGGGAACGCCTGAAGCGCCGCGCATTCTGGCGGGAAGCACTGCAGCGTCTGTGTGATTTGGCCTTTCGTCTGGGAGGTGCGGGCATTCGACCGGTCGCTTTCCATGAGCACCGGAAGCATGAAAATGGCGTCGTCGCTCCCCTCCAGGCCCGACGACGCCCGGACAGTGCGTCGCTCCGATGATTCGTTAGTGGCAGGCCAGCGGGGTATAGACGGGGACTTTCAACGTGGTCGCAGACGGCACGGATTGCGGTACGACTGCGTCACGTCGATCGTCTCGGGCACCGTCTCGCACACGATCCGGCGGACCGTTCCGGTGCGCTGCACGGCCTGGCACTTGGCCACGTGCACCGTGATCTCCTGTGTCACCGGCACCTTCTCGACCACCGTGCGGCTGCCCGTCCGCTCCTCGGGCTTGTACGAGCAGACGTTGACCGTGATCTCCTGCGCCCGCGCCACCTTCTCGTGCACCAGCTTCGTCCCCGTCCGCTCTTCAAACCGGTAGGAGCAGACGTTGACGATCACTTCCTTCGTCTGCGGCACCTTGTGCCAGACCACCGTCTTGACCGGCTTGGAGTAGCTGACGTGCTTCAGCTTCTTCTTCGAGCAGCCGGTGCAAGGGTCTTCGATCGAAACCCAGGCGAGCTTGCGCACTTCCACCTGCTTGCAGATCTCTTCGGGAACGGAGACGAAGGTGGTGATCGTCCGCTTTTCCGGGATGACTACCGGCACTTTGACCGAGTACGTGAACGGCACCTCTCGGGCGACGCACTGGTAGGTCGTGGCGATCCGCTTCTCCGGAACCACGACCGGGACCTGGACCGTGTAGGTGAACGGCACCTGCTTGGTCACGCATTGGTAAGTAGTGACGGCACGCTTTTCCGCAACCGTCACCGGGACCAACTCGGTGTACTGGTAAGGCTCCTCCACTACCTTCTGGACGACCCTATTGGCCGTTACGGGAACCACGCGCGTCTTGCACTCGACTCGGTAGGCGGTGACCGTCTTTTCCGTCCAGCCGATGGGGCAAGCCTCTTTCGTTGCGTGGCCGTGGAACCACGGATGTCCACCCGCCAACGCCGGGGCGGCTGGCAGCGCCAGCACGCCCACGAGCGCGGCAACCAAAACTCTCTTCAACATGCAAGCAACTCCCTGTCCGGATCCTGCCTGCGTGGAGCGAACTACGCTTTCTCCCCACGCGGCACTTGGCCAAACCGGCTGACCAGCGTGCCATACAAACATTGCCCATTCCACCTACACCAGGCAAGTTCTCCAGGCTTCGGAGGTGACGAAGTAGCAAGCGCGTCAGATGGGATAAGCAGGCACCGGTACGAGGTGGACAGCACGGAGTAATTGATGCTCGCTCGCAGCGGCGCGTTGGCACTTGGGCGCGCTCCCGTGGTTTTCGGATGGGCAGGCCAGAGTGATCACCGAATGGGAGGTAGGCACAACAGGCCCCACGGTCCAGACAGCTTGTCTGATCCGAAGGGCCCGTTGTTCGATCATTCGCTGCCGCGCCATCGACCCAGCACTGTCCGCGCCCTGCGGAGCGCAGTCACTAGCGTGTCGATCTCGGCGTGCGTGTTGTAGAACGCCAGCGAGGGGCGGACCGTGCTTTCGACGCCGAAGCGGCGCATCGTCGGCTGGGCGCAGTGATGGCCGGCCCGCACGGCGATGCCCTTGTGATCGAGATAACAGCCGATGTCTTCGTTGCGGTAGTCGTCCATGACGAAGGAAAGCACGCTGGCCTTCCCGGTTGCCGTGCCGATGAGGCGCAGGCCGGGCACCCGGCTCATGGCTTCGGTCGCGTAGACCAGCAACTCGCGCTCGTAGTGGCTGATGTTCTCCAAACCCAGTAGTTTGTAGTAGGGTGCGTCAAGCGTACTCGCGCGGACGCACCAAAACTCACACTTACTACAGCCACGCGTAAGAAAGGGTCCGAATTCCATTTGGAGTCGATTATTTCGGACCCTTTTCTCTGCGGCGATGTACCTACCGAACCATACTCCGACGCGTCGGCATTCCGGTGCGTCCGCGCGAGTACGCTTGACGCACCCTACCCGGTCACTTGGAGCTTCGTCATTGGTCATTGATTCGTCATTCGGACTTCGTCATTCGTCATTCCTTCACCAGTTGTTCCAGTCCCCCGTGAGCTGTCCGCGGCTGGCAGCAAACGAGAGTCGGACGAAGCCCTCGGCGCCGAAGTTACAGCCACTTGGTCAGCGCGACGAAGGCCACCAGAACAGCGGGCAGGGCCACGATTGTGTAGATCTCATTTCCCGTGACGACTTGCACGACTCCAGCGACGACCAAACCCAGCATGACACCAATGAACACGGTCATCGTTCCGCTCATCTCGCGATGGCAGCGCGGCGTCTCATCTGCCGATGCCTCCTGGAGACTGGATTCCCGAATCATCCCCACCTGTCCTACCGGCTGGGCCATCGGGTATCCCACGGGCCCCGATTGGATCGGGGCGGAGCGAGACACAATCGTTGCCTGGGGCAGCTGTGTGCGGCTTGCGGGACGGCCGGTGCGAAGGCCAACGCCAATCAGCACCATCCCAGCCAAGGCCAAGGCCGTACAGATGATCCATCCCAAACGGCCCTCGCCCGGATGGGTGGAGAGAAACCAGAAGTAGATTCCGGTCCAGATGCCGACCAACAACCCAGCAGCGGTGTAGAAGCTTGCGCGTTGTAGAGCCACCGATGGCCTGTCGAGTGGTTGCATGAGACTTCCCCTCATCTAGATGCGGTTACGGACCACTCCGAACGCATTTGCTTCCCTTTTTACTGCAAAGGGAATGCCAGCAGAAAAACTTGACCGAAAAGGCCGTGGTCTAGCCGCTGACGGTGCAGTATACGGAGCGGGCGCGCTGGTTCAACGGCATGCCTTTTGCCTTATGCGTGCCTCGGCAGCACAGGAGAAGGGTGCGCGCCTTGTCGGAAAGAACGTGTGCCATAAGTCAGCGCGGACACTCCAATCCTTGCTTATCTCCTGCTCATCCCATTTCGCCACCCAATTTCAGCCGCGCGTGAAGTGGGTGTACGCCGGCAGCGTCGTCAGGCGCCGATCCTCGACGGGGACACCGACGGTGAAGTGATACAGGTCCTGAAACGTGCTGTCGCGCAGGCCAAGCAGGTCGTGGAATACATCGTCGAAGTAGCAGCCGATGCCGGTGGAGCGCACCCCGGCAGCTTCGGCTTCGAGGTAGAGCACCTGCCCCAGCATTCCCGCTTCCCAGAAGAGCCGGCGATACCACCAGGCGCCGTGCCTTCGAATCGTCTCGCCAAAATCGGCGATCATGCCGAGACTGAAGGCCCCGTAGGCCGCAATTTCCTGCCGACAACTGATGACCTGTGCCGTCTCGCGGAAGTCGCCCGGTTTGAGCAAAAAAAGCGGGAGATGCGACGGACAGCCCTCGACTCGCTTCCAGCTAAACTCCGCACGAACGGCGGCGCGAAGACGAGCATCGACTGCGTCGTCGCGTTCGAGCAGGTAGAGGCCGGACGGCACTCCACGCACCCGATGCACGAAAATCCCGGCATGGATGTGCGGTTCCCAGGGCAAAGCGTCCCACGGCGGCACGTCGGTGCGCGGCAGGAGATGGTCGAGCATGGCGAAGAACTGATCGGCGGAAATGGACGTCTTGCCATCCAGGTCCAGGCAACTGCGACGTTGGCGGATCAACACCGCCGCGGACGTTTCGCAGGTCCGCGGCAACGGCGGACGCGCTGGAAACGTCGGCCGTGGCACCGGTGCGGTCGACGGCTTCCATGTCGCCTCCGCCACGCTGTTGATGACGGGCCATTCCACGTGATCGGGACTGATCGGGTTGGCGCGGCCGGTCCACGATGCCCCTTTCACCTCGGCCAACTGAACCGGTGTCGAATGCAAGGAGTTCGGCTGGATCAACAGAAGAGCGTCGGGATGTTCGCGGTCCGGCGGTGTCACGGCAGCGAAATCGGCAGCGCGGTCCAGTCCGAGGATCGCAGCAACCTCTGCATCGCCTGCATGGTCGAGCAGGAGAGCCGACCAGCCATGAACCGCAGCGGCGTAACCCACCGCCGCGATGGCGTGGCCGATATCGTGCTGGCAATAACGAAAGGCGCGCTCGCCGTACTTCCACGCCTCGCGCCAGTGAATCGACGACAGGCCGACCAGGAACGCACCCTTCGGCAGGCATCGCGCCACGCTGCTGTCCAGCTCGCAACGCCGTTCGAGGCAGTGGTCGCGGCTGACGTAGTGATACACGCCGGCGGGAAGGTCCGGGAGACTCGGCACGACCGCGTAGCCTTCCGTCGGGTGCAAGTTGCCGCTCGACGGATTGCAGCGCAGCGCCCAGCGCGAGCCGTTGTGCTCCTTCCATGCCGACAGCCCCAGCGATAACTCGAAGAAGCCGCCAAGACTCTTCAACTCCAGCGGCGCGGCAGGCAGGTCAGCCGTGAACAGGTCACCGTACGTCGCGGACAGCGATGCGCCGGCGAGCGGCAGGTCCGTGCGCGGCGCGCCGACGAAGGTGCGAAAGGGATCGGGCTGCGTGGACCAGTCGAGGTAGCCCAGCGACCGCGCATACTGGTGTAAGTAGTGTTTGCTGCGTTGATGATAATCCAGCGTCCGTTGCACGGCCGCGGCAAGCTCGCTCATGGATGGATCTCGGCGGACGTGACAGGACGCCAGCGACGCATGGAGCGCGCATGAGCGATTACCACTCCACCAAGCGCCCCAGACCCGCTTCCTGGCTCTTGGCGTAGACTTTCGCTGCCACCGCCACGTCTTCAATGGCGATGCCGAGCGATTTGAAAAGCGTCACGTCCTGCGGATGTGCCCGGCCGGTGTAGCGGCCGACGATGACATGGCCAAGCTCGTGGATGTCGGCCCAGTGGATCGAGCCATCTTCCAGCGGTTGCACGAAATCGCCGGCCTCCAGCCGTGCTTGGTCCTTGCTGTCGACCACGATCGATTCGCAGCGACGCACCGCCACGGCATCGACCTCGGCCTTCCCCAGGAAGTTCGAGCCAATCACATTCAGATGCGTCCCTTCCGCGATCCAGTGGCCGCTCAGCACCGGCTCGCGGCTGGCGGTGGCCGTGATGACGACGTCCTTGTCTTCGGCCGCCATTTCCGGCCGTGGCACCGGCTCGACCTCGGTCTGGCAGACGCGGCTCATCTCCTCGGCAAACTGCTGGCGGCGGTCGCCGTTGGGGCTGTAGACCTGCACCCGGCGGATCTTGCGCACCTTGCAAACCGCCTCGAGTTGGGTCCGTGCCTGCTTGCCGCTGCCGAACAGGCCGACTTCACTCGCGTCGTGCCGGGCCATGTACTGGGTCGCCACGCCGCTGGCCGCGCCGGTGCGCACCTGGCCAAGATAGTCCGCCTGGATCAACGCCAGGAGCGATCCGGTCTTGCCGTCATACAGGCCAACGTGGAACTGTGCACCACGCTTGCTGGTGCTGTACGCCTTGTAGCCCATGACGCCGAGCGTCTTGGCCGCGGCCGACATGACGTGCAACATCGCGTGATCGGTTTGCGATCGGGCACGCGGGATGTTCTGCACCTCGTCCAGCGCCATCTTGCGCAGACACGTTTCGACCGCATCCAGCGCCATGTCCATCGTCAGGACCTGACGGACATCGCTTTCGCTCAGCAGCAGCACCGGCATGAGCCCCCCTCCGGGGAATGACGAATGACGAATGCCTAATCAATGAACAAGGCCCAATGACCCCAGTTTGTAGGGTGCGTCAAGCGTACTCGCGCGGACGCACCAAAACATACACTTACCGAACCATACTCCGACGCGTCTGCATTCCGGTGCGTCCGCGCGAGTACGCTTGACGCACCCTACGAAATCTCGCCGCGGACGCGTCTGCTTCCGGCGCGTCCGCGCGAGTACGCTTGACGCACCCTACCCGGTCACTTGGAGCTTCGTCATTGGTCATTGATTCGTCATTCGG
>JAIEMG010000191.1 GCA_019752375.1 Gemmataceae bacterium
GGCAAGAAGTACCCGCAGAGCGTGCCCGAAGCCGTGGTCATCGTGCCGAAGTCGGGTCCAGAAGTACGCTACGAGGTATCGGGTTGCAAAGCACCAAGCCTTCGGTGATGCCGCTCTTGCGCACGATCTCCTCGACCTGGGGCGTGATGTTCTCGAACGCCATGCGCGCCGGGAGGTTGTAGGTCAGGTATTCGGTGTGGGATTTCATTCCCGTATTTTACACCACTCGGTCGCGTCGTGATGGCTCGCCTCCGCGGCCTGCCTGCGGGGGAAAGTCATACTTGCCCTTTTGTCCCATTTTGCTGCCGGGACTGTCACGCCGCAAGTCGGCCTGCGTATCTATGGGCGACGGTGGTGACAATTAACTCCGCAACACTCAAAAAGAGGGAGACCGAGTCATGAAGTTCTGCAGCAGGCTGGTTCTCGCCGCGATTCTGGCCCTTGGTTTCGCGGGCCTCGCCGACGCCAACCCGCACCCGACCGAGGCCACCAAGGTCAGCAATGGCACGATCACCGATGAGCATCTGGGCAAGATGCTCGAAGACATGGGCTTCGAGACCAAGCCCGGAACGTATAACAACGGTGCTCGCTACTACGACATCGTCGTCTCGGGCAAGGACCTCGACATCCCGATTCGCATTGGCCTGAGCCCGAACAAGCGGACGATCTGGCTGATGTGCCGCTTGAATGAGGTCCCGGCCGACGTGACCGTGGATCAGATGAAGGCCGTCCTTGCGGCGGTCAACAGCAAGACCGGCAAAATGCAATTCCGCCTGACCGGAAACTCGCTGAAAGCCGACCAGCCCATGGACAACTTCGGGGTCACGACGACCCGGCTGAAGCGCGAGATCGACGACTTCGTGGCCGCCCTTAACGACACCGCCGACATCTGGGGCTTCAAGAAGCCGGTCCCAAAGACCGAGACGGCGGGCTCCAAGACCAGGTAATTCCCCGTATCGCTGGCGGCGGGTGCGGTCGCGACGCGTCCTCACTCGCCGCCAGCGTTTTTCTCCGTGCAGCCCTCCGCGGTCTGGACGTCTTGGCACTGCAGCCCCGCTTTGCCTTTGAGCCGATGGATCGGTTCTTCACTCGACCCTCGCTCATACGCTCTCCCGCGATTCGGCTCAACTCAGTCCCTGTGTTCGACACAAAAGCTCGTTCTGCATGGTCGGTCCAAGCAAGGCCGCACCACAGGACGCGAAGGTGCGGACAGCGAGGAAGTCGGCACATCGAGAGCTCGGCACTCATTGCCGGGCGGGGCCAATGGCGGTGATTGCCACAAGAACGCCGACCACGAGAATGCCGCCCGCCACCCACAGTAATTTTCGGTCAGAAGTACGCTGGCATCGCTCAGGTGCCCACCAAGCGACGCACACGACTGGCACCGCGAATAGGCAGATGACAAGTCCTTCTCGCCAGAACGAGTAGTAGGGCATCGGGTATCACCTCCCACCGTCCACTGCGCTCCGGATCGCTCACCGAGCGGAAACTTTCACGTCGTGCCGCTATTTGCCGCCATACTGGGGTGGCGATTTTCCCACGCGCTTGATCACGCGCGGGTAAGTTACGGTCGGGATCGCTTGCTCGATCCGCTCCACTTGAACCTGATGGAACCAGTCGTCGCCGAAGTCGAACCAGTAGCCGAAGACGCGTTCCGGCTTCAGATCCAGATCGTCCAGGTGGGTCTTCCGTGCGTCGCAGTCCTTTTTCTTCTTTTTCGTCGAATCCGGCATGCCGTAGTTGGGCCCTTTGGGATCGAACGGACGTTTGCCGAATTGAAACTCATACAAATGCTCGTCCCGGCGGTCGTACGCCTCGAAAATGGCGTGATGCAGATCTTCAAGCGTTTGATCGCCGCGGATTTCGATCACCCGACTGATTTCCTTGCCGGCGAACTTCTCACCGACGGGCCCACCCTGCAAGAAGACCGACAGCACGTACAAATTCGCCGGTGGCGCCGGCGCGACCTCTGCAACGCGGCTCGGGGTACTCGCCGGTCGCGAGGGGCTCGGCGTTGACTTGCGGTTGTTCCACGGCGGAATCTCGTCCTCCGGAAGCAAAATCCGGATCGAACGCGCCTGTCCCGGCGAGCGCAGGATCAGCCCTTTCTTCTCCAGCATCTTCACCATCTGGTTCACGGAGGGTAGCGAGACGCACATGGCGGCCGCCATCTCGGATTCGGCGGGCGGAAATCCGTGCAAGTTGATGTAAGCGTGGATGAACGCCAGATACCGGCCTTGGGTAGGAGTGAATTTCGCCATGCTTGCCCTTCCGCCGAGCGTTTTCAGCCAAGCATACAGGCGCGCTGTTGCGTCGCAAATCCCCATCGCTTGGGTTAGCCCCGAATCCAACGCAGGATCAGTGGCAGCGGAGGGCCCGTGGGAAGTGTAACTTCGACCTCGAGCGGTTTGGCGCTGCCTCGCGTCCGGGTTTTCAGGAACTTTAGAATCGCCCGCAGGCATCCGTCCAGCAGGCGGAGTTCCCAGTCCAGAGGCGGCCGCATGCGTGGGCCCGGTTCCTGACAAAAGACGAGCGGGTATGCCCGCGGTCCGGCCAACGGCAGCTGGTACTGCTCGACCACTTCCAGGTCCGAGTCAATCATCGCTTTCTTGCCGCCAAACACAATGGCCATGGCGGTCGCCGCGCGAGCCTTCCGGTCGGTCAGCTTTCCCTGATCAATCAAGTGGACGGTTTCCAGGCTCTCGGACAGGGCCAGTCCTCGCGTTGTTCCGCGCGCGCCCGTGATCGCCGCGTACCATGGCCCGTTGGTGGATGCCGGCCACTCCACCTGGATCGGCGCTGTCGCGTTCTTCCACGGCATGCGGCGGCAGAAAACCGCTGCCGACTGGAAGAGGCTGCGAACCATTGGAGGCGTCACACCCGGCATGTCCAGCAGGCAGCGGGCGTATCCCTCGCCATCGTCCTCATTCAACTGTTCAAATAAAGCGTCGATCAGGTCCAGGTCGTCCACGACGGTCACGTCGACGCCTACGGTGCGCAGCAACGGGCCAAGGCCTCGCAATGGGCGGTCGGCTCGCAATTGGAACTGCCCAGGTCGGTAGGCCAGCCCGTCCTCGGGATGAAGCATCGCCTCGACCAGAACAGAGTGGATGCTTCGCACGGTGGGCCGCTCGTCGGTCCGTGCAATGGCTACAACAGCGGCGTCGGCCTCGCTGACCACAGCGATGACCCAGCGGCGGATGCTCTTGTCCGATAGCGTTGCCTCGACAGGTCGGACGTCGATCTGCCAGGTGTCGTCTCGGCGTGGCAGCCGCTTCAGCTGATCGCTGATTCGGGACGAGCGGCGCTTCTTCGGCTGTTTCGCTTGGGGCTTCGGGGCCATCATCGAACTTCCTGCAGCTCTTCGCTTACGGCCTCCAGGTCGAGCTTCTCGAGATCGAACTCGCTCCCGACCTGCTCGTAACTTGTTCCACTATTTTACGAAAGCGCCGCCATTGACGGCAGCGTGCCCGGGACTTGAAGCCCTGCCGACAACGGAGGATCGAACCATGCAGACGGGAAGTGTGTCATGGCGTGATCCGGCCATCGCCTGGACGCAGTCTCTCCGCCATCGTCTGCAGGTCGCGTGCCAGGGCACGGACGCTGAAATAGAACGTGCAGAACCGTAACACTTCATCGATCGAGAATTCGCGCGTCGCGTGCTGTTGGCGCAAGCGCGCGAATTCCGCATCCACCGCGGCGACTGCTTGCTCCAGGTCCGGCCTCGGTGGCAGGTCCTGTTCGCCCCGCATGGCCTGCGCCAGCCAGGCGAAGGCGTCGGCGCTGACCTGAATGAGACGGGTCAGGTGGGGTTCCAGCTTCAAGTAGTAAGCATCTTGCAGTCGGTCGCGGGCTGCGGCGTCCACGGCCAGGACGCGGACGCGGGAGTCCTGCACCTGACCAACCAGCATCGGCAGGGCTGCGTCTTCCTCGCGGTGGCCCATGGGCTCGCTCTTCACGTCTTGAAGCAGATCCAGGGCGCGGCGCAATTCGAGCCGACTCGCTTCGCGCACGGCCTCCACCTTTGTTGGCACATAATCGCCGTCAAGGTATGCGGTCGCCGCGGTGCGGTAAAACTCGCCACACGTTCGCAGAGTGTCGGCCAACGCATGGCGCAATTCTCGACCTGCGCGCGAGGGCAAGACTAGTATCTGCACGGCCAGTGCCATGCCGATGCCCGTGACGATGTCGAGGAAGCGCTGCCAACCCATCTCCCACGGGGCCGAGCCACGGACGCCGAGCATGACCACGGCGGTGGTGGCGCCGGCCAGGCGCAAGCTTTCAGGCCAGTTCAACCGCGAGCAGACCAGGACAGTCAGGCCGACCGCCATACCCAAGCTCAGGATATTGACGCCGACCAGCCACGCGGACAGCACGCCGATGAGAGCGCCGATGGCCGTGCCCTGAATGCGGTTGGCGGACGCCTTGAACGAACTGCCCAGGTTCGATTGCATCACGATGACAGCCGACACCACGGCCCAGATCTCGTTCGACGTGTCGGACAGCGCCAGTATACGGTAAAAGAGCAACGTGAGGGCGGCTGCGATGGCGGTCTTCAGTGCGTGCTTGGCGGACATGGTCGTACCAAAGAGGAAGAGCCGCCCCGGCGTCGGCCTGGAGCGGCCCTCGGAGTCTTCAGTCTTTCTACGCTCATTTCGCCTCGACGGGCGGGTCCTTCTTCATCTCGAACGTGAAGTCATTGATGCCCGCCTTGACCGTGGCCTTCAGGCTGGTGGTCTCCGGCTTGGAGTAGCTCTCCGGAAGCCAGTTCGGCCCCGGCGTGCCCTCGGCGGTGTAGAACGGCTTGCGCCACACCACGGTGACCACGTGGTCGCCGGCCGGGGCGCCGTCGTTGGGGCCATAAGAGCTGAGGGTAAACGTACCGTCCGGCTCGACCAGGCCGTCGGCGACGCGCTGCGTCTTCTTGTCGGCGGGATTGATGAGGTAGAACGTGACCATGGCGCCCGGCGTCGGGCTGCCCTCGAAGTGGAGCTTGCCGCGCGTCGGATACGGGGGCTTGCGATTGTTCGCGACCACGCCGGGTTCGTCGGTGACGGGTCGCGTCATGTTCTCGCTGTAGATGCCGTCGAGCAGGATGTTGGCCAGCACCGGGCCTTCGCGCTTCATGGTCACCCAGACGATATGATCGAATTCGCCGTAATCGACGCCGCGCATCTTGCTGCCGCCGCCGGTCGTGGCCAGTTGATAATAGGACTGGCCGTTGCGGACGAACTTTTGATAGCGATGCACGTGCCCGGCGAAAACCGTGTACGGACGGCCCGCCATCTGCCCTTCGATTTCAAGCCAGCCGTTCTTGGCCACGTTGGCCTGCGACCAGAGTGGCCGATGCAGGGCCACGACCGTCCAGCGCACATTGCGATTCTGTTCCAACACGCCTTTGAAGTAGGCCACCTGCTCCGGTCCGATGCCGCCGTCCTTTCCCGGCGGGTCATCGGCGTTCAGGCAGAGGAACAGGACATTGCGATAAACGAAGTGATAGTAACGCCGGCCGAACTTCTCCTTCCAGAGTTTCTCCTCGTACTCGTTGGCCACGTCGTGGTTGCCGGGCACGTAGAAGAACGGCATCTGGAGCCTGCCGACGAAACCCTGAAACTCCTTCCACTCGTCATGCAGCTTGGCGGCGTCGTCTTCCTTCTTGTATCCCTCGATGAGGTCGCCAACCGAGAGCACGAACTCCGGCTGCATGAGGTTCAACTGCGCCACGGCCTGCGAAAAGACCCGGGCGCGGTGGCCGCCGGTGCGATCGCTGACGATGGCGAACTTGAAGTCGGCCGGATCGTTGTTCAGCCGCAGGTTCGTCCAGGGATTACGCTCTTCGGTGACGATCTGCAGCTCACCGTTGGTCGGGACTTGATTCGCGGAGAAGGCAGCCGCGGCGATCACCAGACAGACGGTCAGGCCGGCGAGGAGAAGGCGTTTCATGGTGCGGTTACTCCGATGGAAACGAGCGGTGCGCCAGCAAGGGTGAGTGTCAGAATAACAATGCGAAAAGTAGGAAGGCAGGGAAAAGAGGGAAATTCACGAAATGTTCGTGCTCTGTCGATCGGTACTGATAGGCCCTGGAAGACGTCGAAAAATCGGAAGAATCGGCAAGCCTGTTCCTTCGACGCTGTTCAGCAAAATCCTCAATCTGCGTCAAATCGTTGCCGATGATAAGGGTGGCGTTTCCCGCACACCCGGCAATCCAATGCGCGACCCACCGCTGGCCCTCCTTCTGCCCCGCTCGCTCCCGCCGACTGGTGCCAGCTTCATGAATAATTCAAGTGAGGATATCGATGAACCGCTACTCGCTAGGACGGTGGCTTGGCTCCTGCTTGCTCGGCCCGGTCCTGCTGGCCGGCTGCAGTCACACGGCCTCGCAGAATTCGACGACTGCCTCGTTGAAACCCTCGCCGGCGCCGCGAGGGAACTACCACGCCATCGCGACTTCCCCGACTCGGGACCGCGGCGCGACGGCCGTCCCCCAACCATCCGCCGTGCCTTCGGCGGTGGTCAGTCAAGTACCACTGGCCCCGTCGGCCGGTACCGAAGCAGTCGAGCAACCGGCCGTAGCATCGATTGTTCCGGTGGCCCATACCGAAGCTCCGCCGGAACCCGCTCCCAAGAAACCCGAACCCGCCGCCGTGACTCTGCCCCCAGTGCGTCTGGGGCACAGCGACGACTATCGATGGCTGATGGGGCAAGTCGAACATACTCGCCTGGGCCGGGGCTGGCGCTTGCGGTACGCGTCGGTGGACGAGGAAGATCGGCACGGCGGCTGCGTGAATCTCACCGGCGACAGCGGACTCGGTCGCCTCACGGACGGCCAGTTCATTCGCGTTGAGGGACATTTATCGACGCCGGGTAATGGGACAACGGCGCCGGTCTATCATGTCGACTCGTGGGAGCCGCTTCCCGGATCGAGCCGCTAAAAACGTCGGCGCTGAATGCCATTCACCTTGGAGAGCGGCAGCATGAAATTGCTCAGTGGCACGGACATTTCTGTCCGTGCCATCACCCAACTGCACGGACAGAAATATCCGTGCCACAGACAGCACGCTTGAGTTGATGGCATCCGCGCCGGTGCTGTCTTGTTGCGGTCAGAGAGTGAGGGTCTTGCTAAGGCTTTCGCCCTTCTTGGCAAGACCTCGCTCTCTGACAGAATCGAACGCCTAGCGGGCGTGCCGGATTGTGGCATGTCCTTCATTTCACACCAGTCGCCGGACATTCACGGCACCTCCCTTCCCGAAAACGATTGCCGTCGCGACACGGCGCGCTCCGTGGGGCGGCAGACCTCCAGGTCTGCTGGTATGGGCCCCACCGGCAGACCTGGAGGTCTGCCGCCACGACTTGTTCAAGTCTTGACATCCTCCGCTCCTCACTTTCTCCCGTCACTCCAACCTCTCCACTCTTCGACTTGCCGCGAGGCAACGGTGCGGACCGTTCCGCGCACGACAATGTTGCCGAAAGTAACGACGTTGGCGGAAACGCGGCAGGCAAGGGTTGGTGAACAAATGCCGGAATTGACGGGGACGGGCGAATCCTCGGACAACAGGCAAGATCGCTAAAGGACGCCTGACTGGCAATCCGACTATGAAGGGTAGCCCCGGTGAAATCGCCCCTTGCGGTCACCGGGGCCTTTGCGGAAAAAAACCACCAATGCACGCCGCCTGGTCGCCCTCGGATGGCCCCGGCGGGATTTTCTACTCTTGCCCGGAGGATACCGTGAATCTTTCCATGCTGATCCTGACCGCGACACTGACTGCGACGCCGGCTCAGACGCCGGGTTGCCAGAACTGCGGCTACGCCGTGACCCAGGATGGCCAACAGGTGATGTACACGACTGAGTCGCGCTCCGGCCTGTTCTCGAACTTCCGCAACCGGATCCACAATCATTTCAACCGGCCCAGTGAAGTGATCACCATTCCGGCCACTCCGGTGTATCAGCAAGTGCAACCCATTCAGTCCGTTGTGTATTCCACCCAGGAACCCCCGACGGCCGGGGTGGTGACTGCCAGCGCCCAACAGGTGCAAATGCCCGAAGTGGCCAAGCAGTTCCAGAAGAAAGTGGGCAACGCGGACGACTACAGCTGGATTACCGGCCAGCTGATCTACGTCCACGCGGACGGCGGCCGCTGGGTGCTGCGGTATGCGTCCGTCGGCCAGGAAGACAAGTACGGCGGCAGCGTCGTTCTGGCCACCGCCGCGGAGATGAAGAACTACCGCGAAGGCGACCTCGTCTCGGTCACCGGCGAGGTCCTCAACAATGGCCGCGCCACGCGCCACCTGGGCGGGCCCTTGTATCGCGTGGAAAACATCGCGATGATCGAACGCTTCGACAAGTAAGCATTGGACTGCTTGGGTCTGTCCGACGAATCGGGCTTCGCTCTGTAGCCGCAGGCTTCAGCCTGCGGAGGGGTGTCCCAGCGGCGGCAGACGCCCTTCCGCGGGCTGAAGCCTGCGGCTACAGGCCCTAATGCAAGTAGCCCGCAGGGGACCGTCCCTGCGGGCTTTCGCTGTTCAAGCATGACCATCGATCAGGGCTTCTGTGGCAGGCGCTCGTCGCCGTAGACCTTGGTGCTCTCTTCCTTCAAGACCGGATCGGACAGCCCGTCGGCCTTGATCCGGGCGCGGAAGCGCAGGTCGCCCGGCGCGGTCCCGCGCACGTTCACCCGATAGATGACGTCCGCGCGGGGCGCCAGCTTGGGGATCGGGTCGAACACGATGTCGGCGCCCTCTTGCTTGGAAGTGAGGCCGGACGGCGCCTTGGCGCCTTTGAACTCCATCTTGTCCGGAATGGTGCAGGTCAGCTGCAGGTTGGTCTCCGTCTTGGTGCCCGTATTCGTGACGCGGATCTCATAGGACGTGTCGGACCCGACTTCCACCGGGTCGTCGAGGTCCACCAGTTCCATGAGCAGGGCGGGCAGGCCCTCGATACGCGTGACGATCTCATTATCGGCCCGAAGACCGCGTGCCGCGCCGACCGCGGCTCGGTTCTTGTGCTCGCCGGTGTTCACCGCCACCAGGTCGAGGGTGACTTCCTGGCTCTGGCCGGGAGGCAGGTCTCCCAGGAACCAGGAGACGGTCCGGGAAACGAAATCGTGGCGACCTTCATTGGACGCTGCCGCAAAAGTGAAACCCTGCGGGATCTCGTCCACGAGACGGACGTGATTGGCCGTCGCAGTGCCTGGATTGGTGACCTTGAGCGTGTAGACGGCATGACGATCCAGGTAGCGCATGCCGGGGCCGGTGACCGCGAGCTCGACCTTGGGGATGAGCACCTCGATCGCAGCGCTGTCCTGCGCTTGCAACTTGGGATCACCGCTGACGGTCACTTCGCATTTCTGGCTGCCGGCGCTCTTGGCGCCGCAGAGGACGTACAGCGTTCGCGTTTCCTTGGGCGCCATGTTGCCCAGGTCGAAGTCGATGGAGCTGCCGCGCGCGTGTTCCAGCCCGTCGCTGAGCTTGGCAGTGACCTTGACGTGCTCGGACACGGCGTCGCCGGGGTTGGTGATCGTCAAACCGACGGTCGCCGGGTCGCCCACGATCACCTTTTCGGGCGCCGCCGCCTTGATGGCCAGCTTGGGCTCATGAACGATTAGCCGCACCGTCGAGGTGCCGGTGATGGTCACTGCCGCCTGGCAGGCGACCGCACCCGTGGCGCTCGATGTCAGCTGGACATCGAGACGTTTTTCCTGCCGCGGTTCCAGGTTCCCCAGGGCCCAGACCAGGGCATCGCCTTCCATGTTCGCCTTGGGCTCGGTGGCATTGACCGTCACGCCGGTCGGGATGGTGGCCTTGACGCCCACGCCTTCCACAAGCCCCGCACTGATGTTCTTGATGATCAGCTGGTAACTGACCGGCTGGTTGACCTTGGCGCTGCCCGGGCCAATCCACTCGATGCTGACGGCCGGCTCCTGGCGCGCGGTCGGATTGTCCGCCGATGTACCCGGTGCTTCGGTGTAGGTGTTCCGAATCACGGGGACACCCATCGCAGCGCCCGGCTGGCCGGGAGAGCCGTGCGTCGGCAGTCCGTTCAGAACCCGGGGCGCGGGCGACGGCTGGGTGGCATAGGGAGAGTCGCCGACAACGGGGACCATGCCGGGCTGGACCGGCTCCTGGGCGACGGCGGGTGGGCCCGCGCCGGCCATGGCATTGGCGACGGCGAGTGCCGCGCCCAGCAGTAGGTTCCGAGAATTCATCCTTCCTCCATTCCTTGCCTAGAGCTCCGTGGGCGACGAACCGCCCTTGCCCAGATTGTTTGACGACCGAACGGCTCGGACGACGGCAAATCCACGAGGCGCGAAATGACTCGCGCGCCGGTTCACGCCTTCCGGATCTGCCTCCTCCAGGGTCGGCGGACTATAGCGTGGCCGAATTAGGGATCAAGTCGACTTGACGCGGAGCATCGGTCGGAGGCTTTGCGTGTCCGGCGCCGGCATAGATGGGGTGACGGGGAAGCCGTGAGAATGAAGGCAGGACAGACACTGCCGGCGCGTTGAGTTGGAAGGGTCGAGGCTTGGGAGTCGATTCCGGAATCGACTCCCAAACCTTGTTCTCTCCGCCGGCATCGCCTTCCGCGATCCCATCACGTTGGCCCGTGGCCGATGTACTTGTCCAGCCACGCGAAGAACTCCCTGTACCACAGCCGCGAATTCTGCGGCTTGAGCACCCAGTGGTTCTCGTCGGGGTAGTAGAGGAAGCGCGTGGGTACGCCCTTGATGCGGAGCGTGTTGTAGTATTCCATGCCCTGCGTCACCGGGACGCGGAAGTCCTTTTCGCCGTGGACCACGAGCGTCGGAGTCTTGAAGTGGTTGGCGAAACGCTGGGGGGATTGCTTGTCGATCTTGCTCAGGTCGCCCCAAGGCATGGCGCCGAGGGGACGCTCGCGGCTGCGCACCACGTCCGATGCCATCATGCTGTGCCAGTTGTAGACGCCGGCGTGGCAGACCATGGCCTTGAAGCGGTCGGTGTGGCCGTTCAGCCAGGCCATCATGAAGCCGCCGTAGCTCCCGCCGGCCGCGGCCATGCGGGTCTTGTCGATATAGGGCTGCGCCTCCATGTAATCCGTGCCCTTCATCACGTCGGTGTAGGGCTTGGTCGCCATGTCGCCGGTGATCGAATCGGTGAAGGCCTGGCCGAAGCCGCTGGAACCGTGGAAATTGATGCAGCTGACGACGTAGCCCTTCGACGCGAACAGCTGCAAGTTCCAGCGGAAGCTGAAATCGGTCGTGATGCCGTTGTGCGGGCCGCCGTGGACCACCTGGAGCAGCGGCCACTTCTTCTTGGCATCGAAACCTGGCGGATAGACGATCCACATCTGCACCTCCGCGTCGCCAGCGCCCTTGAAATAGACCTCCTTGACCTGCCCGAGGTCCCACGTCGACACCAGGCCGTCATTGAAGCGGTCAATCTGCCTTGGCACCGGGTCGGAGCTGGGCGCCACGAACACAGTCGGCGGCAGATCGAAGCTGGAACGAGAGAACGCCAGCATCGTGCCGTCCCGGCTGACGTCCAGGTTGTGGTCGCTGAAACCGGACGTCAACGGCGTCACGTCGTTGCCCTTGGCCGAGACGCTGAAAACGCGCACGTAGCCCTTGTCTTCCGCCTCAAAGTAGAGTTTCCGACTGTCGTGGCCCCATTTTGGCGTGCCGCAGGTGCGGTCGAACTTTTCGGTCAGCTCCCGGCTCTTGCCGGACGCGCGGTCGTAGAGCATGATCCGCGAGCGGTCGGCATAGAAGAACTTGATTGTCTGCCGGGTGAAGGCGATCGAGTTGCCGTCGGGCGCGTAGACGGGCGTCGTGTCGGCCGCGGTGTTCTCTGCCGTGATGTTCTTCGGGTCGCCGGCCTTGTCCAGCGGCATCGTGTAGAGATCGAGGTTGAAGTCGGTACCGATTTCCTTGACCGTGTCCGCGACGAAGCAGAGTTCCTTGCCATCGGGCGAGACATCGTAGTGCGAAGCCGACGTCTGGTAGGCGGGCAGGTGCAGCTTGGTGTGCGTGAAGAGGTTGCGGTGCTTGCCGGTTGCCACGTCCACGGCAAAGAGCACGGGCTTCTTGCCGTCGCTGAGCCAGTCGTCCCAGTAACGATAGAGGGCATCATCGATGATGCTGGCCTTGACCTTGCTGTCCTTGGCTTCCTTGGCCTTCTTCTTGTAGCTGGCGTCATCGGGCGTCTCGGGCCAGGTGCGGGCGATGCAGTAGAGCGTCTTGCCGTCGGGCGCCCACTTGAGGCCGGAAGGGGCCATGGGCATGTCGGTCAGGGCCACCGCTTCGCCGCCGTCGGGCGTGATGAGCTGGACCTGGGCATGATCGCCGCCGCGCTTGGAGATGAAAGCAATCTGCTTGCCGTCCGGCGACCAGGCAGGACCGGAGTTCTTGCCTTTGTGGGCCGTCAGACGGCGCTGCATCTTGCCGTCGCTGGACAGCAGCCAGAGGTCGGAGGTGCTGTCGTTGTCCTCCATGCTGTAGGTCGTGACCTCGACGGCGACCCACTTGCCATCGGGCGACAGCGCCGGCGCTCCCGTCCGTTTGACCTTCCAGAGGTCTTCGACCGAGAGCGGGTGTTTCTTGGCTGCCGGCTCCGCAGCCGCCGCCAGCCCGCACAGGAGCAGCGAAACGGCCTGGACGGCCAACGTCGAGCGGCGAAATAGCGAGGAGTGCATGAAAGCCCCTTTCTCGGAAAACACGTCAGGATGCGGGGACGCGGCACGTTCGCTTGTGATCGATGAAGTTATACAGCACGGGCGCCAAATTGATCCGTGGCAAGGTGGGCCAGACACTCTTGTCTGGCTGGCCAGACAAGAGTGTCTGGCCCACCGAACACCGCCATTCTCAACCGCGTGAAGGATAGATTATCGCTCTTTAGGTAAGGCCGGTCAGGGGTGAAAAGGATTTCACGTCCCCAATTCACCCTCGCGGCCCTGTCCAAGGTGTCCGGCTGCGCCAAATGAGGCGCATCCTTTCCGGATTGTCTCAAGATTGACCACCGGCCCGCCCGGCGGCTGGAAATCTCCAAATGGACGCGATGGCACAAACAACGGTTGAGCCGGACCTTGCGATGGATCCGGCATGACCGGGGATGGCGGGACTGCGTTTGGTACTGGAGTTGCGGGAGGACCGTCGGCATTCGGGGAAGAAAACGACGTCGCCCAGCGCCCGCCCTTGAAATTGTGACCTACAATTGGGGTGTCCAGCCGCCACTTCGCTGAAAGGAGCGCAGCGACCATGTTGGTTCTCAGCCGAAAGCTTGGGGAAAAGATCGTCATCGGTGATAACATTTGCCTGACCGTCATCGCCGTCGACCGCGGCAAGGTGCGTTTGGGCATCGAAGCGCCGCGGACAGTGCCGGTGTATCGCCAGGAACTGCTCGCCGCCCCCGCAGGCGACGCGCAGCCCACCGCAGCCGTTTTGACGCAGTAACTCCGCCGCCCCGGATCGTGCCTCGCGTCCGCGGCCCATCACTGCCCGCTCGTACTGTCCTTCTCCGACTGCTCGAATTCGCGCAATTGTTCGGCCAATTCCCTGTCCGTGGGCCGGAGCTTCACCGCTTCGCGCTGCGCGGCCAGGGCGTCGGCCTTTCTACCCGCTTGTGCCAGCGCCGTCGCCAGCCAGTGCAGGACCACGCCGTCCTTGCGCTCGCCCAGTTCGGCGGCTTTCGCCAGGTCGGCGAGCGCTTCCTTGTCGCCTCGCTCCAGCCGCACTCGGCCACGGACGAAGTAACCTCGCGAATCCTTCGGGCTCAGGGTGATCGCCCGCGCGGCGTCGGCGAGAGCCCGTCCCAGCCGTCCCTTGTCCAGGGCCAGCAGCCCGCGCAAGGCGAACGCCGGCCCCAGTTCCACCTTGTCCGCGAAGGCCTGCTCCAGGATCGCCTCCACCTGCGCCGATGGACGTCCGTCCTGGTAGGCGAGCTCCGCGCAGACGAAGCGATCGAGTGCGTTGTCCCAGGCATCGGGGTTGCCCGCCGGCGCCTGAACGCTGCTGGCGACGGCCTTGCGGCGTTGCGCCAGTCGGAGACAGAGCGAGCAGGCCCTCAACAGCTCCGCGGTCGGCTGCCCCACTTTGTCGGCGCGCTCGGCCCGCTGGAGTGCGGAACCCAGATGTCCAAGCGCCAGCTGGCCGCGAATCAGCGCTTCGAGCACCGCGGCGTCGAGGTCGGTTTGGTCCAGATGGGCGATGGCCTTTTCGTGGTCGCCGCGCTGGGAATAGACCAGTCCCAGTGTGCGATGGGCGGCCCCCTTGGCCCCCTCGCCCAGGGCGCGATTCGCCAGGTCGAAGGCATCTTCGGTTCGGCCAAGGCGCAGGTGGTAGTCGGCGACGCGGGCCAGTCCTGCCGGCTCGCTGCCGACCGCCACGCTGTAGCGACGCAGCACGTCCAGCGCCTCGGACGAGTTCTTGGCCGCCAGCGCCAGACGGACCAGACCGTCCAGGGCCTCCGTGGCTTCCGCCTCCAGCTTCAATGCCTGGCGATAGGCCTCCGCTGCTTCCTTCGGCTGGTTCAGCTTCTCATGGACCTTGCCTTTCACTGTGAGTGCCGGGGCGGTGTAGACCGTATCCTCGTCGGCTTCCGACGCGGCTTCGAAATGCTTGAGCGCTTCCTTCGCCTTGTTCTCCATGAGGGCGCTGCGGGCCAGCTGATAGCTGGCGCCTGCCCGCTCGATCGCGGAGCCGTTCTTGACCACCGCTTGCAAGATCGTTCGCGCCGGCGCGTGCTTGTCGCCGCGGATGAGCGTCTCGCCCAGCAACACGCTGTATTTCAGTTCCTTGGGGAAGCGCTTGACCAGGACGCGATAGGCGCCTTCCTCTTCCTCCACGCTGCCGGCAGCCTTGACGGCCAGCTCCAACAGCGCGACGTCGTTGGGATTGTAGTGCTGGGCCCGCCGCAGCACCCGCCGCGCCTCTTCGGGCTTCTCGGCTTTCAAGTGCAGCGACGCCAGGACCGCTGCCGATGCACTGTCCCCCGGCGTCAGGACCATGAGGGCTTCGAGACCGGCAATGTCGGCGGCGTCCCGCGTCGGCTTGAGGGCCAGCCAGAAACGATAGCTCTTCGATACCTCTTGATGAAACTTGCGGTAGGCGTCGAAGTCGGCCGGCTCCACGCGGACTTTCTCCAGCCGGGTGCGATAGCGGACTTCGATCTGGCGCGGATCGTCCATGCTCGGCTTCACCGTCATGCGAAAGCTGCCGAATTTCGACTTGATGTGCTTGTCGCGCGGCAACGCGTCGTGCCGAAAGGCGAGCGGCAACCGAATGGTGTAGGTATGAATTGACTCGAAGGGCGAACCGAGGTCCAGCGTCGCCTGGCGGTCGTAGTCGAGGTTGACGGCGAGTAGCTTACCCCACACCGGGCTATCGGTGATGCTCCCCTCGCGCTCGTCGCCCGCGAAATGCCCCGCGATTTCGTAGACAAAGCGGGCAGTGACGGGCTCGTCAAAGTCCTTGAGCTTGGCGTCATCGAGGTCCAGCCCGGTAAGTCGGGTCTGGCTGTTGGCATCCTGCAATTCGGCCGTAAGCAACCGGCGCCGCTCGCCGCCGGGCACCTCGACCCAGTCGTGACGCCGATTGTACGCCGCCGCGCCGTGGTAGACGGAAATACGCTCCGCCCGCGAAGACCCATCCGCGCCGATCGTCATGTGGGTGGTCTGCTCGACGCGGTCGCGCTCCGGCGTCAGGCGCGGAGTCCGCAGCAGGCGCAGGCCCTTGTCGTCCGTGACGTAGCAGAGCCGATTGCGGTCGTCGCTGGGGAGGTAGTCCCAGGCAGCCAGGCTGGCGGTCGTATCGATCCAGTGCTGCTGGCCGTCGATCGTTACCATCAGGATGGCATGCGTGCCCCAGGGAGACGGCACTTCTTCGAGGACCTGCCCGTCGTCCTGCACGCCGAGCGTGGCGAGGGAAACCTCGATACCGCACTCGCGGAGCATGACAGCCAGCAGCTGGCTGGTATCCTTGCAATCGCCGTAGCGGGTCTTCAGCACCTGGGCCGGCGTGTGCGGCGTGTAATCGTGCTTCTCGCCCATCGAGACGTAGCGGATGTGCCGACGCACCCAGTAAGTCAAGGCGCGGGCCTTCTCCTGCGGCGTCTTCAGGTCCTTGGTTACGTCCACGGCAATCTGGCGGACCTCGGGCGTGCACTTCCAGCAGTCTTGCCGCAGCTGCTGCTTCCATTTGAGAACGGCATCCCAGGACGAGAACGTCGAGCAGGAGACCTGCTGACGCAGTTCCTCCTTCGAGGGCAGGTTGTCGTCCTGCGGCAACTGCTTGCGGTTGGCGACGCGCCAGTGATACGTCCGATGGCCGCCTTCCTCCTTCACCTCCGGGTCGAGCTTGCCGCCCGTAACGGCATGCTTTAGTTCCCGCGTCTTCGGGAGCCGGACGCGGACCTCGTCGCAGACCACGGGATAGCGGTCATCGCCGAAGGTGTAGCGCGTGAAGAAGTGCCCGGCGTGCTCGGGGTTCTTGCCGCGGACCGTCCACTTCACCTCGTAGCAGTCGCCGACTTCCAGCGTGGGAAAGGAGATGACCAGCACCTTGCCGCGGTCGTACACCTGAAAATCGGTGCCCTGGTCGCGCAACTGGACGTGCTTGGCCTCGACCGGCACGCTCCGGCCATCGGCTTTGATGACGCGCGCCTCGTTCAGCGTCAGCTTCTCGTATTCCGGCGTATAGGTGATGGCACGATATTCGCCAAGCTTGTCGAGCGCTTTGCGGCTGCTCAGCCGAGTGACTTCGTGCGTGATCGTCTCGATGACGCCGTCGCTGTCCACGAGATGGGTCGTACCCGAGTACAGCGTGCACGCCGGCGCGTCTTCGATGAATGCCTTGGGCACCGCCTTCCAGTGGGTGGCGTCATATTTGAACGGCACCGGTTCGTTGGAGGCGCCGCGCGGGATCGGCCAGTCCACTTCGGCGCGAGATGCGGCCGGCGAGAGGACAATGAGGCTAATGAGCAAGGGAATACGACCCGCAAATTTGCCGGTCACGGGAAGTGTTCTCGACGAGATCATTTTTTCTTCCGCTTCCTGGCTGGCAACAGCCCGGCCGTTTTCAGGATGCCGTGTTGTAATCCCTTTTTGAGGGTTTTGCCGGCGTGGACGGGAACGCTGAGAATCGCAGGGTTGTCCGGGTGCGTGTAAACGTGGTGGGAGCCGCTGACGTGATCGAGGCCCCAACCGTGCTTTTCGAGGAGCTTGCACAGGTCCTTTCCGGAAAGGGCCTTCACACCTCGATCTCCTGAACTCGGACTTCGGAAGTCCTGGGCGCTCCTTTGCGACGAGATGCGGCGGTCAACCAGCCTCGAATGGCTTCACGCAGGTTCTTCTTCACCTCGGCCAAGGTTTCGCCCTGACTGTAACAGCCCGCCAGCGCAGGCACTTCCGCCCAGTAGCCGCCTTCGTCGGCCTTGTGAATGACCACTTCAATCTTCATGTCTTTCTCCATCCCTTCCAGCATCCCCGCTCCTGCTTTGCCCACCTTGTCCTCTGAATTCTAAATGCAGCGCACGGACGGGGGAAGCCAAAAGCCCGCTTGGGCTAACGTAGCGTGGCCCTGTGTTTACCCAGCTTGCGCACCTCCTTTACGTTGCCGGCGTTTATAAAGTTTTGATGAGGAACGTGTGTCTTCTGTCGGTTGATGGGCCGGCTTGCTATCATAATCCACCCCGGCCAAGGAGTCCTGTGCATGCAAGGCATCTTGCCGTTACCGACGCTGCCCCTCGATGATCCATCGCTGTACTTCAATCGCGAACAAAGCTGGCTCGAGTTCAATCGCCGGGTGCTGGAAGAGGCCCAGGACGCGGAAGTGCCTTTGCTGGAGAGGGTTAAGTTCCTGGCCATTTACAGCTCGAACCTGGACGAGTTCTTCATGGTCCGGGTGGGTGGGCTCATCCAGAAGGTTCAGGCGGGCATTCACCGGGGCTCCGGTGCCGACCGCATGGCACCGCACGAGCAACTCGAACGGATCAGCCAGACGGTGCGCCAGCAAGTCGCGGAGCAATACCGCTGCTTGACCGCCGACGTGCTGCCCGCCCTGGAGCGCGAGGGCATCGTCATCCGCAGCATGAAGGAGCTGACCGAGGCGGACCGCAAATATCTTTATGAAGTCTTCCATCGCCAGATCTTTCCCGTGCTGACGCCCCTGGCGATCGATCCCGGCCACCCGTTTCCCTTCCTGCTGAACAAATCGCTGAACCTGGCGGTGATGCTGCGCCGACCGCGCGAGGACGAACCGCTGTTCGCCCTGGTGCAGGCCCCGGCGGTGTTGCCGCGGTTTGTTCAGCTACCCGCGGACAAGGGCCACGTCCTGACGCCTTTGGAAACGGTCATCCGCCTGCACATGGCCGATCTGTTCCCCGGGATGACGCTGGAACGCAACGCCGTTTTTCGTCTGACGCGCGACAGCGAATACGAGATTGACGACGATGAAGTGGAGGACCTGCTCAAGACCATCGAGGACCAGATCCGTAAGCGCCGCCGGGGTGCGGGCGTGCGTCTGGAACTCGAGAACGACTCGCCCGTCGAGGTGGAACAGTTTCTGATCTCGTCGCTCGACCTGGATGCCGCGGACGTCTATCGTGTCGGCGGCATCCTCGACCTGACGGGCCTGTTTCAGATCCATGCCCTGCCGGGGTATGCGCACCTGCGCGAGCCGCAGTTCACACCGCAGCCGGTCCAGGAGTTCCTGCAGGCGGCCAATCCCTGGGCCGCCATCCGCGCCAAGGACATCCTGATCCATCATCCGTACGAATCGTTCGGCCCCGTGGTCGATTTCATCGAGGCAGCCGCGCGGGACGATCGCGTGCTCGCCATCAAGCAGACGCTCTATCGCACCAGCAGCGATTCGCCGATCGTCCATGCCCTGCAGCGGGCCGCGGACAACGGCAAACAGGTGACGGCACTGATCGAACTGAAGGCCCGGTTGGACGAGGAGCGCAACATTCTCTGGGCGCGCGAGCTGGAGAAGTCCGGCGTCCATGTCGTCTTCGGCTTCATCGGCCTGAAGACCCACTGCAAGATCGCCCTGGTGGTCCGCCGCGAGGACGACGGCATCCGGCGGTACGTCCACCTCGCGACCGGGAACTACAATCCTCAGACGGCCCGCATCTACACCGATCTGGGTTACTTCACCTGTAATCCCGACTTCTGCGAAGATGCATCCGCACTGTTCAATCACCTGACCGGCTATGGCGAGTTGCCGCAGTGGCGCAAGCTGGTCGTGGCGCCCAGCCGGATGCAGGCGTTCATGATCGCGAAGATCGAACAGGAGATCGCCCATCAAAAGGCTGGGCGCGAGGGCCGCATCATCGCCAAGCTGAATGGCCTGCTCGAGCCGGCCATGGTTCAGGCCCTGTACCGTGCCAGCCAGGCGGGCGTGCGCATCGACATGATTTGCCGGGGGATTTGTGCCCTGCGGCCCGGCTTGCCGGGGATCAGCGACACGATCCGCGTCGTGTCCATTGTCGACCGGTTCCTGGAGCACAGCCGCATCTTCTACTTCGGCAATGGCGGCAATCCACTGGTCTACATCGGCTCGGCCGACTGGATGGACCGGAACCTGAGCCGCCGGGTAGAAGTCGTTTTCCCCATCGAGCAGCCGGAACTGAAGCAACGGCTGATCACGGAGATTCTCGGCACCTCACTGGCGGACAACTGTAAGGCGCGGGAACTGCTGCCGGATGGCACCTATCGCCGGGTGACGCCGGCACCGGGCCAGCCGCGCGTCCGCAGCCAGGAACGGTTCCTCGAGCTGGCCGCTGCCAACACCGGACGCTGGCTCAACGGACTGGCGCCGACGGAATCGCTGGTCGAGCCGGAGCCGAACAAGAAACGCCGGCAGCGCAAGCGACAATCAGGATGACGAAAAAGTCCCTGCCCACGGATTGCAATCCGTGGGCAGGGACACTTCATTGGCGAGCGTGGTTTACAGGCTCGGTGCAGGCTCGTAGCTGGTGTCTTCCTTCTTGAGTTCCATGGGCGCTTCCTTCTTCGGTTCGCCCTTCGGCATTTCCTTGATGGCTTCCGGCTGCTTGCCGGGCGTTACGTACACGGGCTGACCGACCTGAATCGCCTGCCCCGCCTGGTCGGGGCAGCAACCGAACTGGGTCGGCGACGAGCAGTTGCCGCCGCAGCAGCCGTTGCAACCATAAGTACGCGGGGCGCAGTCGCAAATCCCGGCCGTGTGATGGCAGCCGAGGATCGTACCGAGCAGGCACATGGCCGACAGCGAAGCGATGACCCGAACCATGGTATCCATCCCCCTGAAATCCTGGATTGACCTTTCCTGTCCCAGCTTGCGCCGGCAGGGCGAAATTGCGTCGGCCGCCCAGTTCGCTGGCTGGACCGACTCGCGCTGATCTACCCGGTATTTCGACGTTCGGCGGGCGCAACCTTGAAGCATTCGGGCAAAGTGCGATAAAGCGCATAGACGGCAATTCTGGCGAGCGAAGCGCTGCCGTCATCCTTGGGCCGTTTCCGGCAAATTGGGAGAAAGAGAAAACGAATGGACGCAATTATCCTCGCCGCGGGACTCGGCACTCGTCTGCGGCCGCACACGCTGACCACCCCCAAGCCGCTGCTGCCCATTCGCGGCCGTCCCATCCTCGACTGGACGTTGGGCGCGCTGCCCGTTGCCGTCGATCGCGTGCTGGTCGTCATCCACTACCTTCCCGAGCAAGTCCAGGAGTACATGGGCAAGCAGCGACACTTCAGTGAGTGGCAGACGGTGTTCCAGGAGCATCCGCGTGGCACCGGTGACGCGGTGCGGGCCTGTCGCTCGCGGATCCGCTCGGAGCAGTGCTTGGTGCTCAATGGCGATGACCTGTTCGGCGCCGCCGACCTGGCGAGACTGGCCGCCTGTCCCGCCGGGTTCCTGGCGCACCCGGTGGACGAACCACGCCGCTTCGGCATCGCCTTCCTGAAGCCTGATGGCACACTGGACCGCCTCGTGGAGAAGCCTGACCTCGACGGCCGTCAACTCGCCAATACCGGCGCCTACGTCTTTCCGCGCGCGATCTTCGAACGCGAACTCACGCTGTCGCCGCGAGGCGAGTACGAGATCACCGAATACGTGTCGATGCTGGCCGCGCAGCAACCGGTGCACGTGGTAGAGGCGAAGTTCTGGCTTCCCATCGGCACCGAAACCGCCTGGAAAGACGCGGAGACGCAAGACCTGGAGAGCGTGCTGTCCAGTACTACAGTGCAACATTCCGCGGAACGATCCGCGCAACGTCTGTAGCCGCAGGCTTCAGCCTGCGGAAGGGCGTCGCAGGTACCGTACATTCACTCCGCAGGCTAAAGCCTGCGGCTACAGACTGTTCCGGTGAATCGTGAATCGTGCTCCCAAACCAGCGCTGTAGTGCTAGGAAATGAATACAAGCGTCGGTCGCCAGTTCAGCCGGACAGGTTCGATCGTCAGCAAGACGTACCAAGGCTACAATGTTGGTGGTTCGGAAAGCACGGACGAACGCGGAGATGCCGATGCCGATGTCTACATCACCAACGCGGATGGGGTTCGGTCTGCTTTCGATCGTGCTCCTGCTGACGGCATTCCCCGTCTCGGCCGAAGTCATCTGGCGCGGCGACTTCGAAACGGGCACAACCGAACAGTGGAGCGGAGCACCCAAGTCCGACAGCGTCAAGGTCGTCAAGGATCCGGTGCGTGCCGGGAAATACGCCTTGCGGATCGACGGGACCAACGCTGCCAAGAAGGGCAGCCATGACCGTATTGAACTTCAACATCAACCGAAAGGAACGGCAGAAGGCACGGAGCGCTATTTTGGCTGGAGCGTCTACCTGCCCAAGAAGTTCACGAATAGTAGCCACACGCTTGGATATTTCGAGAGCCGCAACAGCTGGAGACAGTTGATGGCGTTTGAGGCTCAAGGCGAGGACATCAAGTTCAGCACCCGAGTGCCGTACGCCCTTCACTGGACCGGGAAAGGCAAGCTCACGCCCGGACGATGGCACGACTTCGCTGTTCATGTCCTGTGGTCCCGCGATCCCGCGAAGGGCCTGGTCGAGGTGTGGTTCGATGGAGAGAAGGTGGTGCCGCTCACAAAAACGGCCACGCTGCGCGACGAGAATGTCGCCTTCTTTCAGATCGGTCTGTTTCGCGAAACGAGCGACGTGCCCGAGACGGTCCTCCTCGATCACGTTGTCGAAGCGACCACGCTTGAGGAAGTCACGCCACCCAAGCTCCGCTGACGTCCGGGTGCCGTCAGAGCGTTAGGATCCGCGCAAGAACAACTTGTGCAACTTCTGTAGGACGGATTTCCAATCCGTCCGGTTTTCTAGGGACGGATTGGAAATCCGTCCTACGTGCAATTGTTCAACTTATTGTTACGCGGCTCCTTACTACTTGATTGCTGGGGGCCAGTGCTCGCTGGAGAATTGCGCCCAAGGTGGCCAGCCAGTCGGCCTCGGTCATGGCCACTCACTCCTACCGAATCTCCTCTTCCACCAACCGCAGCGCAAACGCTGCCCCCAGGATTGTCCCCATCTTCCGACCCCCGGTCCCAAGCCAGGTTCGCTCGCCCACCTTGCGAAATACCGGTCCGCCCGGCACGTAAGGCCGATACCCCCACAGCCGCCGCTTGGGCTCCATCAGTCCCATGTCGGCGGCGCGGTGCAGCGTTTGCCGATCGTGTTCCGGCGTATATTCCATCGCCGCGGTACCATCGCTGAAATATGTCCGGCCGGCATCGCGGACGAAGGCCAGCGCCTGTTTGCCTCGTGCAATCGGCCGCATCCGGCCCTCACGTTCGCCGTCGAACAGGAACGCCGCGCCGGCCTTGCCGGTCACGTTCAAGCCGGGAACGAACTCGGCGCACCAGATTCCCGCCGCGATGTAGACAAAGCCTTCGTGACGCACGCCGCCGGCTTCCAGCCAGCCGTCGCCGACGGCGGTGACGCGCTCGCGAATCGGGTTCGCTTCCAAAACCCGCGTCGGTGAGACAAACCAGAATGTCTCTTCGCTACCATCTTCCTGCCGGAGCCGGACCTCTTTCAAGCCGTAGAGCCGATCCAGCAGCGGAACTGCTTGACGATAGTGTTCCTGGAAGCGCTTGCCGGCCCAGGCTTCCTTGAAGAGTCCCGCCGCAGCGTGCGAAGCAGCGCCATCCAGGCCTGGATCGAAGACGCGCGTTTCGAAGCCCTGCCTTCGCGCATGCGCCGCAGCCAGCGAGCCGAACAAGCCACCACCGACCACGAGCAAAACACGCATGACAAGGTGACAAGGTGACAAGGTGACAAGGTGACAAGGTGACAAGGTGACAAGGTGACAAAATGACTGAAGCGACGAGGGCCGTCCAGCGCTAAACTGGACGGCCCTCGTTCACCTTGTCACCTTGTCACCTTGTCACCTTGTCACCTTGTCACCTTGTCATCCTCTCTCTCACTGCCCGTACCAGTAGCTGGGCGCCTGCCCCTGGTAGTTCACGGGCTGGACCGGGTTCATCGGGTAGCCCATCGGGGCTTGTTGGTAATAGCCGGGAGACTGGGCCTGGTACGTGGGGTAACCGCCCATCATCGGCGACGGCTGGATCCACTGGTTGCTGCCGAACAGCGGCGTCGGGCCGGAGACCTGCGGGCCAGGCCAGCCGGGGAAACCGGTCGGGGCCGGGGTCTGGAAGTGGGCGCCGTAGGGATAGTAGCTATACCACGGACCAGCCGAGACCGGACCGTAGCCACAGCCGGCCGGGCCGGAGCCGCAGCAACCTTTGCCGCCGCCACGGTCGCAGCCGAACCAGGGCTTGAAGCAGATGCCCAGGCTGATGCCCACCTTGTAGGTCGGGGGCGGCGCGCAATCGCAGCAGCCACCGGCCGAGGCCTTCGAAGCACCAAAAAGCGCGAACGGCAACGCCAGCGACGCTGCCAGCAGAAGTTTCTTCATGAGATGGAGCCTCCGTGTTCTCGCGGAATCGCGTGGCCGCTCACCATCGAGCGCGCTGTCGTTTCCGGGCACGTAAAGATTGCTCACACTCGATGAAATCGCCAGCCGCAATTGCGGTTTCTGAACGGTAAGACGCGTCGCCAGGCGGGTGTCAAGCGCACGAACGCGGAAAGCGCTTTTTGTCCTTTGTCCCTTGTCCTTCGTCCCTTGAGAACGCCGAAGGACAAAGGAAGAGAAGAACGGAAAGATTAGCTAAAGTCCACGCGCAACTGCACGAGGTCGCAGGGCGAAACCTCGAAGCTGACCGCATCGGCATTGACGCTGGTTTCCTGTAGATGGCCGCCCCGGGCATCCAGGAACATGGCCTTGTTTGGATTGCGCACGCAGCGGAATTCCGCCGCGCCACCGTGCACGCTGGTTTCCAGCAGGCGCAGGATCACGCCGTCGGCGCCCTCGGGAGCGGGCCGCATGCCGGTCAGCAGCAGGTTGCTGGCGTCGAGGTGGAACAGCCAGCCCGCGGAACCGACGTGCGGCGGGCCCTTGGTCGTCGCCACGACCGGCACCGGCGTCATCATGCCCAGGGCGGTCTGGGTCGGGTGATCGCGATCCAGGCCGACGCCCAGATCGAAGGAACGCACCGTCTCCCCTTCCGGCATCAGGATCACGTCGAGCATGCGCGACGAATGCCGTTGGTGGAACGGCAAGCCGCCCATGAACAGCGTCGTGCTCTGGCCGCCGAGGCGCACTTCCACGTAGTCCGGCGTCTCCGGGCGGGTGTGCGTGCTGATGTAGCCGGTGCCGTTGACGCCGCGGAGCAGCGTACCGCGCTCGTCGCGCCAGGCGAAGCGAGCGCCGAAGTAGCTATGCCACGGATAGCCAACGGCGGGCACTTCTGGAATCAGCTCGATCCGCATGTCCAGGATCGGCCGGCCCAACCAGGCGCGGAAGCGCTGACGGAAGCGGGCCAGCACCTTGTCTTGCTCGTCGTAGATCGCACCGGTGCTGACGACTTCGCCGAGGGCGGGACCGGTCGACGTGACCTTGATCTCGCCGACGCGCATCACGCTGCCGGGGTTGTAGACCAGCTGCTGGCCCAGGCGATTGATGCGCGTGCGGTGATCGCGGATGCCCTTCAAGCCGCCGGTGGCCGGATCGACGTCGGCCTCGAAGAACTCGTTGCGGACGCCGTTCTTGTCCGCCAGCGTCATCTTGCGCGGCGACCCGGGCGGTCCCGATTTGGCGAACCAGGCGAAACCAAGGGCCGGCACCTCCACCACGAGCCGCGCCTTGCCCTCGTCCACCTGGCACGCTTTCACCGGGCCTTCGACCGTGACCGGTCCGGCATCGTCCAGTTCCAGGGTGATGCGGCGGGTGAAGCTGCAAGGGTTAAGCACCAGGTAGCCGGGCTTGTCCGACGTGGCGCGGGACAGGAGCCGGCCTGCCAAAGCGTCGGCGACCTGCTTCTGCGCTTCGGCCAGCTCGGCTTCGGGATTGGCGCCGGTTTCGAGCTCGTCTTCCAGTTCGTTGAGCCGGGCGTCCATGTTGAGCTGGTCGTTCTTGCCGGCCAGGCCGCGATAGATCGCCGCCAGCGACCAGGTCGTGTCGATTTGCCGGCGCAGTCGCGTGTGGCGGGCGAACTCGCTCACCGGCTGCGTCGATTTGGCGTTGGTGCGTTCTTCCAGGTAATCGGAGTGAAAATCGTCAGCGGTTGCCGCTGAAGCATACTCGCCGCACATGGCCTCGCTGAAATAGCTCGACAGCGTGGCCCATTTGCCCAGGATCGGGCCGAAGCGGTTCAGCTCCATCCAGTCGTCGTACAAGGGCGACGCAGGCTGGCCGGTATGGACCAGCGACAGTGTGGCTGCCTGATCGCCGCGGATCGTGCGCTGCAAGTAGTGGGCGAGATGGAAGAACGTCTGCGGGCTGTCAGCGGCGTAGGGCGTGCGTGTTAGCGCCTCGATCTGTTTGCCGTCCGGCGAGGGCCAGTTGGTGACCGGCGCGCGAAAGTTTGGCAGCACCGATGCGTCGAACTGAAGCAGCACGCCGCGATTGAGGCCGACGTTGTTGAGCCAGCCCGGCAGCTGCGGATGGGCGCCAAAGCGCTTGCGGCCAAAGACGCGCATTTCAGTGCCGAACAGGTCTTTGTAGACGTTCACGCCCTTGATCAGATTCCACAGCTGCGACTCGACCGGCAGCAGGGTGTCTTCGCTCTCCTGGTAAGGCCCGCTGCAAATCTCGACCTTCTCGGCCTGGACTTTCTCGCGCAGGGCGGCAAAGCGCTCCGGATGTTCGCGGCTCAGCTTTTCGAGCAACGCGACCGGACCAATCAGGTTCAACGGAACGTCCTTGGCGAACGAACCTGGCAGCGGATCAGCCAGCTTGGCTTCATCGAGCAGGGCCAGGTCGAGCAAGTAGATGGCGACGGGATACAGGATTTCACGGCCGGCCATCAGCCGATCCGCGGCATTTTGGAGGTGCTTCTGGGTCGCGTCGATCGGTCCGCCCAGCGTGAAGATCGCGTCCTGCACGTCGCGCCACAGGTCGCTGGAGGCCAGGAGGTTCTCGTGCTCCATCGCTTCGAAGAGCGTGTCGACCATCAGGTAGCCGAAGCCGATGGCGAAGAACATCGCCAGCGGCTCGCGCGGCAAATCGAGCAGCGCCATCATGCAGGCGAAACGCTCGGCTTCGGTGTCGCGCAGATTCGAGGTTTCCAGGGCCGCCTTCAGGTTGGACAGCGTCCAGTCCCTTTCCGGCGTGGAGCGGAAGGCGACGGCACCGGCATCGATGACGCGCTGGTCCCAGTCTTCGGGCAGGATCATTGGCGGATTGTCCGGCACCGCGTAGATGTGGCCCGCCGTGGGCTGCTCGTAATCGTACGGACTGGCGATCTTGGGCGGTCCCGCTGCGCCCAGGGCGACGGCGGGGTGCCAGAGGGCCGAATAGCCATTGAGGAAAGCGGCAGTGTCTTCGTTCGCCAGCGCCAGGGAGTTCTGGGCGGGCATCCGATACGGGCTGAGGAGGAACAGTTCGCGTTGGCTCATGACAGTGGGTTTATCAGGGTAGTTGGGCAAATGCAAGGAGTGTGACCACAAGCGGGGGGGCGCTTCGCCTATCATTCGCTATAGTACCCAGAGAAGAATCCCTGGCGAGGAGGCCGTCCGTGGCACGCCGTACGAAACACCGTCCGCCGACCTTAACTCTGCCGCAGCTCGAGGAGCGCGTGGAACGGGCGCGACGAGAAGGCCGCTTTCAGCAAGCGCTGGAGCTGGCCAAGCAGCTAAACCGTGAAGAGGCGACGCCGGCCAACCGGGAGCGTCTCCTGAATGTCTACCTGGAGCGCGCGCGTCAGCTGCGGACGCAAGGCCAGACGCGCGACGCGCGCACGGTGGTCGAAGCCGCCTTGCCGATCATTGGCGACGAGGCGCCCTGGCTCGAGAGGGCGGCCGAGGAACTGGCGGCCGGCGGGCATGCAGCGCCGGCTCTGCGCTTGCTTTCTTCCCTGCCGACTTCGCCCTTGCACGCGCGCGTGCTGGGTCATGCGGCCGACGCGGCCGTTCGCCAAGGAGCGGCCGGACGTGCGTCGCTGCCGGAGAACTTGCACGCATCCTTCGATCTCATTCTTCAGGCATTCCGCCAGCTGGAAGCAGGGCAAGACGACGCGGTACGCCAGACGCTTCAGGGCATCGGCTTGCAGTCGCCGTTTCTCGAGTGGAAACTGCTGCTGCGCGGGCTGCAAGCCTACTACCTCAACGACGACACGCGGGCGGTCGACAACTGGTCGCGTTTAGGCGTCGATCGGCTGCCCGCGCGGCTGGCAGCGCCATTTCGCCTGCGCATCGACCCCGCATTTCTCCAGGCACAGTCGCCGGAGTCCCAGCTCCTGCTTCGGCAACAGGGCGAAAAGCACCAGGGATCGGGCTTGCTGCCGTACCTGCGTGCCGTACAGGCAGCCCTTGGGGAGCAAGACATCGTCAAGGCGTTTAGTCAGGCAGGAACCGCATTGCCTGCGCTGCGTCAGGAAGCGCCCCACCTGGTTCCGCGCCTGGCGGCCTGCTTCTACTGGGCCATCGTGGATTTCGGCGATCCATCGGACATCAAGCGTTATCAGCGCCTGTTCGGCACCCCGGCCGACGACCCCGAATTCTACCGCATGGATGCCCTGGTTTTTGACGCTCGCGGTATGGCGACGGAGGTGCACGAAGCCTGGCAAAGATACGAGGCATCGGTGGCGGCGAATCCCGCGGCCTGGCCGGGCGACCAGGCGCGGCGGGTGCGAGCACTGATCTGGTGCCACTTGGGCCGCAACGCCGGCAGCATCCCCGATGCGGCGCAGATCAAGAAGTTGCCCAAGTTCCTGCGCGACCATCCGGATCGGCCGGAGCCATTGAAGCCGCCGGCCGAGAAGTGCTTCGAGAACAGCCTGAAACTCGACCCCGACCAGCTCGAAACGCACGTGGCCTTGCTCGACCACTATCGCGAACGGGAGCACAAGAAGGCGGAGCCGGTCGCCCGGCAGCTGCTGAAACAGTTCCCCGATCACCTGCCCACGCTGCAATGGTTGAGCGATCTCTGCCTCAAGCGCAAGGATCACGCTGAAGGCCTGGAGTTAGCCCAGCGGGCCCTTAACGGCAACCCGCTCGATCGCCGGCTGCGCGGAAAGGTCAGTTACGCGCATTTGCTCATCGCCCGGGCGCATCTGGAAGCAAACCGCTTCGACGAGGCTCGTGCCGAGTATCAGAAAGCCCTGACCTTCCATGAAGGCGGAGACCCCTTCGATATCCACTGCAGGCGCGCCGTCTGCGAGTTCAAGGCCGGCAATGTCGAGGGAGCGGAGCAGATCCTTCAGGAGATCAAGGCACGCGGCACGCCCCGGCTGCCGTTCGCGTTCGCGATGACGGTCGAGACGATGCGCGTCGAGGTGCCGCGCGACTTGCGGAAACGGTTCGAGATGGAGTTCAGCGGTGTACTTGCCGAGCCGCCCGTCGCCGAGGGAGTGGAGAGTGCCCTCTCCCTGGCCGAGGCCTACGAGGATGCGGGCGTGAATTATCGCGGCCAGAAAGCACACTGGAAAAAGCTCCTGGCCTATGTCGCCAAAGTGCCTGCGTCGGCCTACACGGAGCTGTCGCTGGAATCGGTCTGCCGCCACCTGCTGAACCTGGACGACAAGAAGACGTTGCGCAAGCTCGTGGCTGCCGGCCGGAAAAGCTTCCCGAAGAGCCCGCACTTCCCGTTCCTGGAAGCAAGCAGCTATGTCCTGTCGAATCCCGATAAGGCTCCCATTTGGAAGGTCGCTCCCCTGCTTGCCGAGGCCGAGCGACTCGCCCGCGAGTCGCCAACCGACGAGCGGGCCAAGGCGATGCTGGAAATCATCGACCGCCAGCGGCAGATGCTCGGCCTCGGCGGCATGGGCGGTCCGATGGGGTTCCTGGAGGACCTGTTCGATCAGTTCGAGGACGACGATGAGGACGAGGACGAGTAATTCGGGCGGAGGACACGATGGCCGATCCGTATGAAGTGCTTGGCCTGGCCGCGGACAGCGATGACGAGGCGATTCGCCGGCGCTACCTGGAGCTGGTGCGTCAGTTCTCGCCGGAGCATCATCCAGAGAAGTTCGCCGCCATTCGTTCGGCCTACGAAGACCTGAAGGACGTGACGACTCGGCTGCGCCACCGCCTGTTCAAGGCCGGCAGGCGCGAGAGCGTGGAAGCGATCATCGAGGAACTGGCATGTCGGAGTCAACGCCGTCGTCTGTCACTGGAAACTCTGCTGAGCACGCTGCGCTCACCCTGACCCCCGAAGCGATCGACGCAGTACTTGCCGACTTTCGCGGCTGGCTCGAACAGCTCGGCGACGCGCCTGTGTCGCTCGACGGCACGGCCCCGCCAGAGCCCATCGACCTGCACACGCTGGTTGGCCAGTTCGCGGCGCTGCGCCACGAAGTCAACCTCCAGACGAAGGCCACGCGCACGCAGCAGGAGCAAAACGCCGACACGCTTCGGCAGCTGACACAGGCCGTGGAAGCAGCGAAGCAAGCGCCAAAGACCGATACCGACGACGACGAAGCGGTCCGTCCCCTGCTCAAGACGTTGGTCGACGCCGCCGACGCGCTGGCATTGGCCAAGCAAGAGATCGAGCGCCTGCAGACCACGACCGGCGGGGCGCTGGAGCGTTTGACGACGGAATCGCAACCTGCACCATCCGGGCTGGCACGCTGGTTCAGCCGTGGAACGGACAACAGTTCAGCCGCACGGCGTCAGGCGGCCGAGCAGGTGCGCCGCCTGCTCGACTCGGTGCTGACCGGCTATGGCATGAGCGTGCAGCGAATCGAACGCGCCTTGCAGCAGCACGGGCTGGAGGCAATCGCCTGCGTCGGCGAGCGCTTCGATCCGGAGTGCATGGAAGTCGTGGAAGCGGTCGCCGAAAGCGGCCGGCCTTCCGGCGAGGTGATCGCCGAGGTGCGTCGCGGCTATTTGTGGAACGACCGTGTGTTTCGCTGTGCGCAGGTGCGCGTCGCGAAGTAGAGTGATTGCAAGAGGAATTCCCGATGGATGATCCGATCGTGGGCATCGACCTGGGCACGACCAACAGCGAAGTCGCGTATGTGCGCGACGGCCAGCCGCGCGTCCTCGAGGAAGACGGCGATCCGATCCTGCCTTCATTCGTTGGTCTTTCCGAGGACGGCAAGCTTCTCGTCGGTAAAGCCGCTCGCAACCAGTGGGTCCTCGCTCCGGAGCGGACGGTCAAGTCGATCAAGCGCAAGATGGGCCAGGACGTGAAGGTTCGCCTGGGCGAACAGGAATTTCGGCCGCAGGAAATCTCGGCCATGATCCTGCGCAGCCTGCGCGACCGCGCTTCGGCGCAGCTGGGCGTGCCCGTCAAGAAGGCCGTCATCACGGTGCCCGCTTATTTCAACGACGCCCAGCGCCAGGCCACGCGCGAGGCGGGCGAATTGGCCGGGCTCGAAGTCGTGCGCATCCTCAACGAGCCGACCGCGGCATCGCTCACCTACGACCCCAGTCAGCGTGAACTGCAGCGCATGCTCGTCTACGACCTCGGTGGCGGCACGTTCGACGTGTCCATCGTCCAGCAGCAGGACGGCGTGGTCGAAGTGCTCTCCAGTCACGGCGACACGCAGCTCGGCGGCGACGACTTCGACGACTTGCTTCTCGCCCACGTCTGCGATCGGTTCCAGCAAGAGCATGGCATCGACCTGCGCGGGCAGCTCGTGTCCCGCGCTCGCGTCCTCCGCGCGGTCGAGGCGGCCAAGCGCCAGCTGTCGGCGCATCCGTTCACCCGGATCGACGAGGAATTCATCGCCGAGAAGGACGGCCAGGCCTTGCACCTGAGCATGGAGGTCAGCCGCGAGGACTACGAAACGATGATCCGGCCGCTCATGGACCGCACGATGGACTGCGTGCAGCGCGCCCTGGACGATGCCCACGTGACCGCGTCGGCCATCAACAAGGTCGTCCTCGTCGGCGGCAGCACGCGCACGCCGCTGGTCAGCCAGCTGCTGGAAGAACGGCTTCAGCAGCCGGCGCATCAAGAGGTCAATCCGGACCTGTGCGTCGCCATGGGAGCAGCCATTCAGGCCGCCATCATTGCCGGCGCGGACGTGGGTGCGGTACTGGTGGACATTACGCCGCACACGCTGGGCATCAAGTGCCTGGACGATGGCATGGGGAGTTTCAGCAGCTATCCATTTCGCTTCGCGCCGATCGTGCACCGCAACACGCCCCTCCCCGCGTCGCGCAGCGAACTGTTCCACACCGCGTATGACGAGCAGCGCGAAGTCGAGATCGAGGTCTACCAGGGCGAGAGCCCGGACCCGCGACACAATCATCAGATCGGCAACTTTCGCATCAAGGGCCTGGCCGCGGTGCCGGCCGGCAACCCGATCGTCGTGCAGCTCGACCTGAACCTGGACGGCATGCTCAAGGTCTCCGCGCGCGAGCGCGCCACGGGATTGCAGAAGCAGATCACGATCGAGAATGCGCTGGCCCGCTACGAAGCAGAGGAACGGGATGCCGCGCGCGGCCGGCTGGAAGAGCTCTGGGACGAAGAGGAGCCGGAAGGCGACGAGGACGCGCCGCCCGAGCTGTCGCCTGGCCCGCGCGAAGGCGCGCGCGAAACGGTGCAGGCGAAAGCACTGCTGGAAAAAGCCGACCGGTTGCTTGCGAAAGTGCAGCCCGAGGACCGTGCGGAGGTCGAGCGCCTGATGGAACGGGTGCGGACGGCGTTGACCGATCGCAAGTGGGACCAGGTGACGACCGCGGGCAACGAGCTTTCCGACATCCTCTTTTACCTGGAAGACGCATGAGCCTGCGCTGTCCCGTCTGCCGCGCGGAGCTGAGCGCCGGCCCGAGCTGCCGTCGCTGCCGCGCTGACTTGGCCCTGCTCTTTGCCGTGGAGGAGCAGCGCGCCCAGCTGCTCGCTTCCTCGCGTTCCTGCATGGCGCGCTCGCGCATCGACGAGGCCAAGGCGCTGGCGCAGCGTGCCGACGCGCTGCGCCGGGATGCGGATTCGCGGCAGGCCCTGGCCCTGGCCCATCTCCTGGCACGCGACTTTGGCCGCGCTCTCGACTACTATCGAAACCAGAACCCGCCGCAACGGGGAGGAAATCCTGGTGGCCGAGACCATTCTGATCGTTGACGACGAGGAGCCGGTTCGGCAGACGTTCCGCGAATGGCTGGACGGCGCCCATCTCGAAGGCCGCGTGCTGGTGGCCGGCGACGCCGAGTCCGCGCTCGTGCAGGCCAATCAGCAAACCGTGGACCTGGCCATCCTCGACTGGAACCTGGGCGCCGGCAACGACGGGCTCCAGCTGCTCGAAGATCTCCGCATGTTCAGTCCGGAGATCGTGGCCATCATGATTACCGGCTATGCCCACCAGGCCACGCCGCTGGACGCGATGCGCATGGGCGTGCGCGACTACCTGGACAAGAACCAGGACCTCAATCGCAACACGTTTCTCAAGGCCGTGCAGAAGCAGCTCGAACAGATCCGGCCTGCCAAGCGCGAACGGCAGCTGCACGACGGCCTCCTGGCGTTTCGCGAAGCCGTGGCGAAGATCCTGCCGCTGGTCGAGACTGCCGCGGCACTCAACGACCCGGTGCCGTTGCCCGAGGCGATCGGCACCCTGTTTCGCTTCTTGCTGCGCACCACCGGAGCCCGCGATGGTGTGCTGCTGGTGCGCAGCGTCGACCCTGAGCGGCGCACCGAACGCTGCCAGGTCTACGACACCGCCGGGCGCGTCCTGAACGTCGAACTGGTTCCCTTCGCCCGTTCCGTCGCCGGCTCCGTGGTGAGTCTCCAGGAGCCGGCCGCGATGAACCAACTCGATCAGCTGGCCGCCACCGGCAGCATCGACCTGCAGCCCTTCGAGCGCGGCCGTAAATCGCTGCTGGCTGCGTCGCTTGCCGTCGCAGCCAACACGAACGTGGTGCTGGAGCTTTTCGACAAGCCGGGCGCCTTCGGCCCTGACGACCATCGACTCATGGGCGTCGCCGCGGACTTTGGCGCCGAGATGCTGCGGCAAGCGCTGGCCGAACGACAGACCCGCCGAGCCCTGTGCGATGCCGTCGCCGCCGCGCTGAGCGCCAGCGAGTCGCTCGTCCAGTCGCTGACCGGCACGCCGCAGCAGCGCAAAGAACAACCACCGCCGGATGCCGTGATTCAACGGCTGCGCGAAGGGTTGAGCGCCGCACCCGGCGCTGCCGTGGATGCGGCGGAGACGCTGCGCCTGGTCGAGGCTGTCCGCGTCCTGGCATTGCGGCACGGCGCCCCCGCGGTGCAGCACTGCATTCGCCTGGTCGAGAGCCTGCGATCCCTCCTGGACACTGCGACTGGAGCGGGCAATTGAAGAAATCCACCGACCACCGCGCGGCTCATTGGACAAACGGCCCCCTCTCCCCTGTACTCAGGGGAGAGGGGAGCTCGTTTCACGTTCACGGTACGGTCCTCACTGACCAGCTCTACCAGGCGGCGCAACCGTCCGAATTCAGCCCCAGGCTCTGAGCCAACGGCTGAGAACGCTTCCTGATTCAAATGACATGGCCGACGTGTTCGACGAAATCCTGTCGCTCGTGACGCCCGAGCGTCTGCTGCGCGATCCGCGTGCGACGGGCGAGGGCGTATCGGTTTGCGTCATCGATAGCGGCATCGAGCGGGCGGTGCTGGAGCAGAAGTATCGCGGCAAGGGCCAGGAGCTCCACGGCATCGAAGGCGGCATCTTCACCGCGGACCGGCCCGAGCCATTGCCGTACGAGGGCCGACAAAGCACGCCGCACGGCACCACCGTTGCGGACATCATCCTGACCGTCGCCCCGCGCGTGCGCCTCTACTCGGCCGACATCTTCGGCACTCAGGGGGGTTGCGAAGTTGAAGTGGTCATTCGGGCCTTGCGCTGGGCCATCGACGTGTGGAAGTGCAAGGTCGTGAATCTATCGCTCGGCGTGCCGGAGCATCGGTTGCAGCAGGTGCAGCGGCGCTATCAGTTCCTGCGTGCCATCGAGGACGGCTACTACAAGGACGTGCTGATCTTCGCCGCCGCACACAACGACCATCCGCTCACGCGCAGCTACCCCGCCGCGTTCGCACCGCCATTGATCTCCGTGGACAAGCAACTCTTCGACGACCCGCTCCAGTTTACGTATCACCTGCACGAGCAGATCGAGTTTTTTGCCCACAGCCGCGGCTACCTGGGCCCCTTCGCCAACGAGCCCGCGACGAGCTGGGCCGCCCCGCACCTCAGCGGCATCGCGGCACGCATCCTGTCGCTGAAACCCACGCTGAAGCCGTTCGAGCTGAAGACGATCCTGTACTGGATGTTCACGGGATCGCGTGCTGAGCAGAAATGACCGATTTTGTAGGGTGCGTCAAGCGTACTCGCGCGGACGCACCGGCCCTTGCAATGACGTGACCACTCCGCGCGGGTCCGGTGCGTCCGCGCGAGTACGCTTGACGCACCCTACAGATGGTCTCAAATCGTGTATTTCACGTCCAACTGCGGCGTCTCGACGCGCTTGCCGGTTGCCTTGCTCTCCATCAGCGCCGCCAGAACGCCGGTCGTCAACAGCGTGCGCTCCACCGGATACGTGGCTTTGCCGCTCACCATCATCTGGGCGGCGTTCTGCACCAGGAAGCTGAAGTGATCGCGCTGCGGCTTGGGCAGCTCGTACCAGCAGGCCACGGGAGCGGTCTTGCCCTTCTCGCGCGCGGCGAAGCCGAACTCATGACAGTGCTTGCGCGAGAGGTAAGCGACCCCCGGTAAGCCATCGCGATACTCCACAAGGAAGACGATGGCGTCGGCATCGTCTTCCTCCAGCTTGCCCTTGCCCACGATCGGCGCCCTGGCCAGGGCGGCGTCGAGCAGCGAACGGTCCCACTTGCCGGCGCGGGCTGCGTCCCAGGCGTCTTTTCCGGCGAGATACTGGACGGCTTGCACCCCGGTCTCACCGCCCTTGCGCCGTTCGGCCATCACCTGCAGCGCTTCCAGCGTGTGAAAGCCGTAGACCTCGAAGTGCCCGTAGCCGAGCGACAGGGCGCGTTCCCAGACCACGCCCGATTCCGGCTTCAGTTGGGGTCGCCGCCAGGTCACCGGCACCGATGAGCCCGCCATCATCGGGAAGCCGAGCTCCTTGCTCTGATCGACCATCCACTTCGCGTCTTCCCAGGAGTACGACAGGTGCTTGTCGTTGAAGATCGGCACGGCCCGCTTGCTCGATTTGAAAACCTTGACGCACTCCTCGAAGAAACGCCGCCGCGGGTAGAGAATCTGGCCGCGCTCGTTGGTCGGATATTCCCCATGCTCGGCCACGATGACGACGCCATCGACCGCGAGCTTGTCGCCGCCCAGCGTCAGCGCCTCGGCAATCGACTTGTAGTTCGGGATCTTCCAGAACTTCGCCAGCGGCCGGCCGATGTCGGTGTCGCCGACCTGCTCGATGTAAAGCGACGCCACCTTGCACGGCGGCGGATAGCTTTTGCCAACGATGCTGTAGCCCTCCATGAAACGCGTGACGATGTTGTCCGCATGGCTGTAACGGTGATACGTCGTCACCAGGGCCGCGACCTTCTTGTCCGACCCCGCCGGCGCAACGAGCTGGCCGGACAGGCGAGCAGGCAGCAGGGCGGCGGCGCCGAGGCCGGCGACTTGTTCAAGGAAGCGACGGCGGTTTGACGGAGCGGCAAACATGGCGAGACTCCGGGGCAGGGTGGGTCGGCGAGGCGCAACTTGTACCTCGCCATACGTCGTTACCGGGCTCAGAGCCCGGTAACGAGGATTCTTGGATTCTCTCACGTCGGCAGGTGGCGTTCCAGCCAGCGCTGGATGTCGTCGCAGAATTGTTGCGGATTCGGCTCAAATTCCAGGGTGTGCTGTGCGCCGGGGTACTCGATGATCTCTCGATCCTTGGTCGCGAAGCGCTCGAAGAAGCGGCGCGTCGGCTCGTTGGCGATGATGCGATCGTGTTCGGCCAGCAGCAACAGCACCGGCATGTCCACGTGGCCCGGCACGACTTTCAGGTAACCATCCAGCCGCACGCTTTCAATCAGAAGCCGTGCCGTGGCCTGACGAAGGGCCAGGGGATCCTCGCGGATGAACTGTTGCCATTGCGGTGATGCGGTGAACAGCTCGGGATCGTTGAGCGGAATGTCAAAGCACCGCCTCGGTGCGGCCAGGCGCGACCAGAGGATGCGCAAGCGCTGCTTGAAGGATGGCTTCACCTTGGGAAAGAAGCCCGGACAGAGCAAGAGCAGACCGCTAACCAGTCCGGGACGGCGTCTTTGCAGCGCGGTCACTACCTTGCCGCCCCAGGAGATGCCGCACAAGAACCGCAGCGGCGCGGGCGGCAAGGCAAGCAGGAATTCACCAATGTCATCGAGCAGCCGGCGAAAGCTCGGCGCGTCGCCCCGTTCCTGCACGTTCATCCCGGAGCCGCGCCGATCGAGAAAGGAGACGACAAACCCCGCCTTCCGCAACCGATCGCAGGAAAAACCGTACCAGCCCGAATGACTCTGGATGCCGTGAATGACGACCACCTGGGCACGCGGCGGCCCTTCTGGCTGGTAGCGACGGTAGTGCAGCACATAGCCGTCGCTGGCGGTGAAGCTCTCGACAGTACAATTCGGCGCGGTCTCAGCCAAGCAACGGCTCCTTGCGGACGGTGACTCGCTCCAGCGCCTTCGGATCCAGCGTCACACCCAATCCGGGACCTGGTAAGGCAGGCGCCCAGCCACCCCACTTGAACGTGATGTCCTTGGCGCCTAGCGCTTCGCGTACGAGATGACGATCGTAGGAGCCTTCCACAAATCGCAGGTCGGCGACGCTGGTAGCAAAGTGTCGGCCCGCGGCGGAGAGCAGCGACGTTTCGCCGATCTGGCAGCCGAGCTGGTAGCCGAGCTTGTGCTGGCGGGCGAACTGCGCTAGCCGGAGCGATGGAATGAAGCCGCCGCACTTCGACAACCGGAGGTTGAACAGGTCGCACGTATGCTCGCCCAGCGCCCGCTCGGCATCGGTCTGGCTGCACAGCGATTCGTCCAGCATGATCGGCACGCGGACCTGGCGGCGAACCTCGGCGAGGCAAGCCACGTCGGCGTGCGGCACCGGCTGCTCGACGGACGTGATGCCGTACGGCTCCAGGGCCTGAATGCGTGCCACCACGTCGGCCGGCGACCACGCTTCGTTGGCATCAATGCGCAGGTCGATCTTGCGCGCCACCCACGCCTTGCGCACCGACTCGAAGCGGGCGACGTCATCTTGTCCCGGCAGGCCGACCTTGATCTTCACCTGGCGAAAGCCCCAGCCCCACATGCGCCACATGGCAATGCGCATCTTCAGGCCGGCACGCGCTGATGTGATCGCCCCGCTGTAGCGGACGTGCGGACGAGCGTCGTGGAGGCTGGGGGTGAGCATGCGCGTGACCGCGGAGAGCGGCTGGCCGAAACGCTTGCCATAGGCGTCGAGCACCGCCAGCTCCAGGGCGCAACGAGCCGCGTTTCCCTGGCAGCCGCGGTCGTCGCCGGGAACCGGAGCCAACCGCAGTCGTTCCGCCATGGTGACGGCCTTGGCATAGTCGCCGCATGGCAACAGCTGAGCGGCCAGGTCGCTGCGCTTGAGCAGGTCAATGGCGCCGTCGATGGTCTCGCCGGTAACGTACTCGCGTGGCACTCCTTCGCCGTAGCCCTCGGTGCGATCCTCCAGCGTGCAGCGGACGATGGCGTTCTCGGTGGAGTCGCGCGTGTGCGACGCATGCCGGATCGGCTTGCGCAGCGGAATGCGAACGTGAACGGCCGTAACTTCGACGATCTTCAAGGGCAGCCCATCCCGGCGCGAGTGGCAGACCGTGAGGCGAAGAGGGATTCTCTCGTTTTCGTGGGGAGATTTCAAGGCACGCGCCGCCGTGAGTTTGTCCATGACGCCGTGGGGCGCACACAGTAATCTGATGGCGTACCCTTCAACCCAGGGAGGTAGCCCACGCATGTTTCGACTATTCCAGGTGGGGCTGGCGGGCCTTCTGCTCGCCGTGCCGGCTCGCGGCGCCGAGGTGGACAAGTATTTGCTCAATGACACCGACGGCGTTTTGACCGTCAACGTCAAGCAGCTGGCCGAGTCGCCGTTGTTCAAGAAACACTATGAAGCGAATGTGCGCAAGTTGCTGGGCGGTCCCGACCTGGCCAAGGAGCTGAAGAGCCTCGGTCTCGATCCGTTGAAAGACGTCGATCGGCTCATCGCGGTCCATGGCGAGACGAGCCATCGCCTGGATTCCAAGCCCGGGGCCAAGGGCGAAAGCAGCATTTACTTCATCGCACGGGGCAAATTCGACGCGACCCGGTTCCACGCCCGCGCGGACCAGATGATGAAGGACTATCCCGAGCTGCTCAAGGTCCACAAGCTCGGCACGGCACGCATGTACGAGTTCGCGCTGGCCAATCCCTTCTTCGTCGCGATGCCGGAGAACACGGCCATCGTCGCTTCCTTCTTCAAGGACCAGGTGATCGACGCCATCGACAAGGGCGCGGGCAAGAAGAAGACGGCGCTCAAGTTCAAGGACGTGCAGTCGCTGATCGAGAAGTCCGACGGCAAGCAGACGATATGGATGGCGGCGACAGCACGCATGGTCCATTCGTTCGAAACCAAGGAGCAGACGATCAACGGCAAGAAGGTCGAGGTGCAAACGAAGGACACGCTGGCCAACGCCGGGGTCGATTCGATCTCCGGCGGCATCCTGGTAACCGACGGCATCAAGACCGAGGTCGCCGTGGTGTGCAAGGATGCGGCGACCGCCAAGCAGGGCGCCGAATTCACGCAAATGGACCTGCGCGAAGCCGCTGAGCGCGCCTGGAAAGCAGCGTTAAATGACAAGCAGTTCGATCCGCTGCTGGGCTATCTTCGTTCCCTGACGGCCACCAGTAAGGCTCGCGTCATTTCGATTGCCGGCGAAGTCAGCGCCAAGGACTTCGCGGATGCGTTCAAATGAATTCCCTTTCTCGTGAGCGGGCTCTGCCCGGTCACGTACTGCCTTGAGTATCCCATGGCGACAGATTTGCATCCCTTATCCGCGCGGGACCGCGAGGCAGAGCCTCGCCGGCAGTGCGTGACCGGGCAGAGCCCGGTCACGAGGGCGAGATTTTTCAAAATCTTCCCGCGCCCGCGACGAACAAGCAGAGACGTTGTGTCGTTCCCATTTCCTCTGACAAGGAACCCGCTCATGGTTGTCTTTCAGCGCCTTCGTGTATGGCTGGTTGCCGTCGGTTTGCTCAACCTGGTCCTGCCCGTGTATGCGGCGGAACCGACCAAGTGCCTGCCGGCCGACACCGAGATGCTGGTGCGCATCGAGGTCAAGCAGATCGTTGCCTCGCCCGTCTTCGGCAAGCAGCACCAGAAGGAAGTCGATCAGCTGCTGAAGATGGATGCCGTGCAGGCGATCCTCAAGGATACCGGCTTCGATCCGCTCAAGGACGTCGATCAGATCTACATGGTCATGGGCCGTGAGTCGCAGCAGGCGGACGTGAAGGGCAACGGCAACGGCGCCGTCATGACCAACGTGGGACCATCGCCGCTGTTCATCGTCCAGGGCCGTTTCGATCGCACCAAGATCGAGGCGAAGGCGGAGCAACTCGCGAAAGACATGCCCAAGCTCGTCCAGAAGCACAAGGTCGGCGACGCTGTCCTCTGGGAGATCGCGGGTTCGGGCTTCGTGGCCGTGGCGGACAAGGACACGGTGCTGGCTTGCACGTCACGCAAGCTGCTGGAGACCGCGCTCGAACAGGCGCGCGGGACCAAGAAGGTCGAGCTGAAGCACAAGTCGATGCAGGCGCTGCTGGCGAAGCTCGACCCGAAGTTGGCCGTCCAGTGGCTGATGTGCGAAGAGGCGGTCACCTCGGTGAGCAGCAAGGCGGTCTTTCAGAACGGGCAAGGCGTTGTTGAAGTCAAATACACGACGCTGAAAGATCAGGGAATCGAGAACGTCACGGGTGGCATCACCATCGGCGCCGACGTGAGGTTGAACACGACCCTGGTGGCGAGCAAAGCCGAGACCGCCAAGGACGCGGCCAAGGGCATCCAGGACATGGTGACCCTGATGACCGAGGCAGCCAACGGGGCCGCTCAGCAGGACAAGTCGTTCGCTCCCGTCGTCGAGGCGCTCAAGAGCGCCAAGGTGGCGGCGAATGACAAGACCGTCACCGTCAATGGCCAGACCACCAGCGACGCTGCCGGGGGGATGATCAAGATGTTTGTCTTGCTGGTAGGCAAGCCGGCAAACAAGACTTTCGATCAGGTCAAGTAAGCTGCCTCGTGAACTTCGTGGCGCAAACCGGTTGCACTACCACGGCCACCAATCTTGCAACTTGCCGGATTCGTGGCCGTGTTGCTGCGCCTTGGCGTAGACCGTTGGCAGGGTTAGCGATAAAATTCACAATGTCTCCAAGGCTATCCGAGGACTTACCGTGCAGCTGCCGATTTACCTGGACAACAACTCCACCACGCGTGTCGATCCACGCGTGGTGGAGGCGATGTTGCCCTATTTCGGCGAGCACTACGGCAACGCGGCGAGCCGTACGCACAGCTTTGGCTGGGCGGCGGAGGAAGCCGTCGATCGGGCGCGCGAGCAGGTGGCCCATCTCATCGGCGCCGGCAAGAAGGAAATTATCTTCACGAGCGGCGCCACCGAAAGCAACAACCTGGCAATCAAGGGCGTGGCTGGCATGTACGGCAAGAAGGGCCGGCACATCGTCACCTGCGCCATCGAACACAAGGCCGTGCTCGACCCGTGCAAACGACTGGAACGCGAGGGCTTCCAGGTCACCTACTTGCCTGTGGACCACGACGGTCGGGTCGCGGCGCAACAAGTCGCCCAGGCGATCACGGACCAGACGATCCTGGTCAGCGTGATGGCTGCCAACAACGAAATCGGCACGCTGCAACCGATTGGCGAAGTCGGAACGATTTGCAAGGAACGCGGTGTCCTGTTTCATACGGATGCGGCCCAGGCCGCGGGGAAGATACCGCTGGATGTGGAAACGCTGGGTGTCGACTTGCTCAGCCTGAGCGCCCACAAGATGTATGGACCCAAGGGTGTCGGCGCCCTCTATGTCCGCAACCGCGGCCCGCACGTCCGCCTCGATCCGACGATCGATGGCGGTGGTCACGAGCGTGGCATGCGCAGCGGCACGCTGCCGGTCCCGCTGATTGTGGCGTTCGGCAAAGCCTGCGAGCTGTCCGCTCTGGAAATGACGGCGGAGGCGTCGCGGCTTATTTTGCTGCGCGAAAAGCTACGGACTGAACTGATGAGGCAGCTGGGAGACGTGACGCTGAACGGCCACCCGACCGAGCGGCTGCCCGGCAACCTGAACTTGAGCTTTGCCCATGTGCAGGGCGAGGCGCTGATGATGGGGATGCGCGATGTGGCGATCAGCTCTGGCTCGGCGTGCACGTCGGCCAGCGTGGAGCCCAGTTATGTCCTGCGAGCGCTGGGAATTGGCGACGACCTGGCCCACGGCAGCATTCGCTTCGGCCTGGGCCGGTTCACAGGCGAGGAAGAGGTGGATTACGCCATCGGCGCGGTGGTGCGGGTGGTCGAGCACCTGCGCCGCATCAGCCCACAGTACGCGATGGCGCAGGCAGGAATATGAACTTTGCTTGAAACCTTTTCGCCCTCAGTATGTTCTAATTGGTGTGAGCCGTTAACGCCCGGCAGCGGTGCCGGGGACAACCGAACGTCGAACCTTGACCATTTTGGGAGAGCAGAGCATGGCAATTACCGTTACGGAAAAGGCAGCCGGCGAAGTCAAGCGGATCATCGCCGAGCAGCAGTCGACCGGAGCTCCGGAAAAGATCTACCTTCGGCTCCGCGTGGTCGGCGGCGGTTGCAGCGGCTTCCAGCACAAGCTGGACCTCGACCCCGTCATCAACGATAAGCTGGACGAGGCCTTCGAGTTCCACGGCGTGCCGGTCGTCGTCGACAAGCGCAGCCTGATGTACCTGTCCGACGTGGTTGTCGATTTCCACGATGACCTGAACCGTCGCGGCTTCAGCATCAACAACCCGAGCGCCAAGAGCACCTGCGGCTGCGGCAGCTCGTTTTCGATGTAAGCGATCTCCAATTCCGGCGAGCGTCGAGGGGGTAACCCCCCCGGGGC
>JAIEMG010000095.1 GCA_019752375.1 Gemmataceae bacterium
CAAATCGACCTTGCCGGCCGCCGCGCCCGTGGCCGCGCCGCCGACAAACTCTTCGTCCTGGTCCGGCGTGCCGTCCACGAACCAGCCGTGGCCGCCGCCGGTGCTGTCCAGCAGGACTTCCCCGCTGCCCAGCGATTCGCCCAGCCAGCCCGTCGGCAAGTCGGCAACGCCGAAGTGCAGAGCGGTCAGCTGTGCCAGCTGCGTATCGCTGATGCCGCTGGCCTGCCACCGCTTGATCGCGGCTGCCACCACGGCATTGATGATGTCGGACGAGATCGCCGCGCCACCGGAGCCTTCCGCGCCGTCGAGCAACTGCGGCAACGGGCCGTCCCAGCGGCCGGCTTCGGGCTGATCGCCGTTGACGCCAAACTGGAAGTTGAACGCGGTCGTGAAGCCACTGGGCACGCCGACCACGCGGGTCGTGTCGGTGTCCAGGAACCAGTTGCCGTTGCTCGGACGGAACACACCGACGCGATCCACGCCGTCGGCCAGCCAGTCGCCGGGGACCGGAATGTCGCCGTTGGAGCCGAATTGGATCTGGAACGACGTGGCGGCGTTGAACGACGTGGTGGTGTTCGGCAACCGGTCCTCGGTGTCGAGGAACCAGGTGCCGCTGGAACCGCGGAACACGCCGATGTGATCGAACGTGCCGCCCACCCACTTGCCGACCACGGGCGTATCACCGGCTGCACCGTAGGCCACCTGAGCCGTCGTCGCGGTGTTGAAGGACGTGGAGGTGCCCGCCAGACGGTCCTCGAAATCGAGGAACCAGGTGCCGCTCCGGAAGACGCCGATATGGGTCTGGCCATCGCCGTCCCACGAGCCGACCACGGGCACGTCCCCGTTGGCACCATACGAAACCTGGATGGTCGTCGCCGAGTTGTACGAACTGCTGGTCCCTGGTACGAAGTCCTCGGTATTGAGGAACCAGGTGCCGCTGGACGGCCGGAAGATGCCGATGTCGTCATCGCCATCGTCGTCCCAGTCGCCGACGACGGGCACGTCGCCGGCGGCGCCGTAGAAGAACTGGACGGCCGTCAGCGGGTTGTAGCTGCCGTTGTCGGGGCTGAGGAACCAGGTGCCGGTGCTGGGCCGGAAGACGCCGACCTCGGTGACGCCGTCGCCGTCCCAGTCGCCGACGACGGAGATGTCGCCGTTGGCGCCGAACTGAAACTGGAGGGTCGTGAGCGGGTTGTACGGCCCGTTGACCAGGTTGAGGAAGACCGTGCCGCTGGAGCCGCGGAAGACGCCGACGAGGTCGCCGACGGCCGCCTGGGAGGAGACGGCGCCGATGTCGGTCACGCCGCCCGGCGAGCGGGCGAACGGCGCGCCGCGCTGGTCGAAGACGAGGCCCAGGGGATTGCTGCCCGTGCCAATCGCTGGCGAGCCTGCCTGCAAAAGCTGGGTCCGCGTGGGGCCCCCATTGAAGACCAGGGGCCCCAGCAGTGGGTCCACGTCGAGCAGGTTGCCGCCGGCCGCGGTCAGCGTGCTGCCGGTCGAGTCGCCGACCAATGTGGTCGTCGCGGTGATCGTGCCGCCGGCGACCGAGATGTCGATCTGGGTGCTGGTTGTACTGATGTTGTCCGCAACGATCGTGCTGACGAGGTTGAGGGCGCCCGCCTGCAGGAGAATGCCTCCGCCTTCGTTGTTGGCCTGGTTGTTCGCAACCGTGCTATTGCTGACGTTCAAGACCCCCCCGGCCAAGTAGACGCCGCCGCCCTGGCTTGTGCCCTTGGCCCCGGGGCTGCCGTCGGCACCCCTTCGCATGCTTGTTGAGGCGCCGCCTCCAACACCGGCATTCCCACCGTTGCCAGGTCTCGCAAAGTTACCCGAGACCGTGCTATTGACCAGGTTCACGGTGCTGCCCGCGACAAAGAGGCCGCCGCCCTGACCGTTGCCGCCGGCGCCACCGTTCGTGGCATCACCCCCGAGCCCGTTCGGTGCGATCGCGGCGGTCACATTGCCGCCGTTGCCGCCTCGACGGCCCGGACCGGCCGAGGCAACATTCGAGGCGAGCGTGCTGCTCGTGATTGTCACGACCGCCGTCCCGGCCTGGACGTAAATGCCGCCGCCCTGGGCGTTGCCGCCGGGGCCGGCAGGGCCGGCATACCCGCCTCGGACATTCAAGGTGGTACCGGTGACATTGCCGCCATCCCCGCCCGTACCGCCGAAGCCGCCGAACGCACGGTTGGCCTCGAGGCCGGTATAGAGGATCGAGAGATTGGTGCCCGTGCCCGCGATGTAGACGCCGCCTCCCTGCCCGTCGCCGCCGGAGCCCGCGGTCCCGCCGTTGCCGCCGGTCCCGGATCCCACACCACCGTCGCCCCCGGAACCACCCTGTCGGCCGACCGCGCGATTAGCGGTCATCGTGCCTCGGTTGATGGTGACCGTTCCACCCGCGAGATAGAGGGCGCCGCCCTGTCCATCGCCGCCGTTGCCGCCGTCGCCGCCTTGCCCGCCCCGGGTGGCGTTCACCGCGCCGCCGGTGCCGCCGGCACCGCCCCGGCTGGCACTCGCTCGGTTGCTGAGGAAGGTAACATCGGTCAACATGAGTAACGTGGCGGCGGAATAGACGCCGCCACCCTGGCTGGTGCCGCCGTCCTTGCCGTCGCCGCCGCGCCCGCCCGTGTCGTTGCCGCCGCCACCGCTGCCGCCATCGCCGCCCGAGTCCGCACCCGCGATGTTGTCGGAGAATGCGCTGTCCGTGATGGTCAACGAAGCGCCGGCCGCGAATAGGGCTCCGCCCTGGCTTCCACCGCCCGCTCCGCCGTCGCCGCCGCGACCGCCCACGGCGAAACCGCCATTGGTCGCCAGGCCCCCGTTGCCGCCGGTGCCGCCGCGGCCGCCGTCGGCAAAGTTGCCGGAAAAGGAAGTGCCGCTAATGACCACCGCACTGGTGCCGGCGCCGACGTAGACGGCGCCACCCGCGCCCGCGCCGCCCGTGCCGCCCGCGCCCCCGGTACCACCCACCGCGTTTGTACCGACGTTTGCAGCTCCGCCGACGCCACCATTGGCGGCGTCATCTCCCTTGGCGGAGTTATCCGCGATGCGTCCGTCACGAATGGTGAGGCTGGTGGCGCCGCCTTGAACGTAGAGCGCGCCTCCCGGCCGCACCGCCCACGGCGCTGCCGTCGCCGCCATCGCCGCCCACGCCACTGGTACTGTCCGCCGTGCCGCCCGCACCGCCGTTGGCGCCTTGGCCCGCGTTGGCGGAGTTGCCAACGATCCCCGCGTTCGCGATGGAAATACTCGTGACGCCCGAAGTCGCGTAGATGCCGCCGCCATAGCCGCTGCCGCCCGCCGCGCCATCGCCGCCTTCCCCGCCGAGAGAACCACCGTTGCCCCCAACGCCGCCATTGGCGCCGCTGCCCGCAGTCGCGCCGCGCGCCTGGTTGCCGATGATCACGGCGATGTCCGTGATCGTCAGGGACCCCGATGCGAGGTAGAGAGCGCCGCCCCTGGCGTCGCCCGTGACAACGCCTGGCGCCCCGGCCGCACCGCCCACGGCGCTGCCGTCGCCGCCATCGCCGCCGCCACGCGCCTCGCCGGCCTGAGCGACGTTCCCTGACAGCTGACTCGTGGCGATGGTGACGCGGACGACGCCCGAGCCCGCGTAAATGCCGCCGCCGCTGGCGTCGCTGCCGGAACCACCCAGGCCGCCGGCTGCTCCGGTTGCACCACCATCACCGGCGTTGCCGCCGACGCTGCCCCGACCGGCGTTCGCCCGGTTGCTTTCGATCCTGGTATTGTTGCTGATGTTGACGACGCCGGACGTCACCCAGACGCCGCCGCCCTGCGCGAATCCGCCGCTGCCGCCGTTGCCGCCGACGCCGCCCACGGCCGCCCCATTGCCGTCCGAACCGTCCGCTCCGAGATTTCCAGTTCCACCCTGAGCCCGGTTGCGTTCAAGCGAACTGAACGACATCTCGAGCCGGACGAGGCCATCGCTGGCATAGAGTGCGCCGCCCTGAGCGTGGCCGCCATTGCCGCCGTCACCGCCGGCGCCGCCGGCCCCGGTCGCACCGCCGGAGTTTCCGCGACTGCCCGCACCGCCACCACCGGCGGACGCTTTATTGATCGAGAAAGCGGCAATGACCAGCGTGACCGTGGAAACGCCCGCACCTGTCCAGATGCCGCCGCCCTGGGCGGACCCGCCCTCACCGCCGGAACCGCCCCGGGCCCCGACGCCCGAACCGATGCCCTTGCCGGCGCGATTGCCGCCGCCGCCCGGACCGGCGTTGGCAGCGTTTCCAACGACTTGCGCGTTATTCAGGTCGATGGTCCCGGCCAGCGCATAAAGACCGCCGCCGAAGGCGTCACCGCCGTCGCCGCCGCCGGTCCCACCAGCCGCGTCGCCGCTGGTGGCGTTGCCGCCGAGCCCGCCGCCATTGCCGCCGCCGGCATTGGCTCGGTTGTTTTGGATAAAGGAAGTTCCGGAAGCGCTGATCGAGGTGATCCCCGCGCCCGCCCAGATGCCGCCGCCCTGCGCGAACCCGCCCGCGCCGCCGAGTCCGCCCGCCGCACCGGCGCTGTCGAGGTTGGTCCCGTCCCCTCCCTTGGCGCCGGCGCCGCCGTTCCCGCCGGTGGCAGCGTTGATTTCGATGGAGGAACGGCCCGTGAGGACGATTCGTCCGGCTGCTGCGTAGATACCGCCGCCCTGGGCGAAGCCGCCGTCGCCGCCCGCGCCGCCGATTTGACCAAGGCCCGGCGCCCCCGCCGCTCCGGCGCCGCCGCCGCCGCCGATTGCCCGGTTGTTAATAATGCGGGAACCACCGGCCATGATGATGGTGCCGCCCTCTGAGTAGATGGCGCCGCCCTGCGCGCCCGCGCCGTCCGTCCCGGCGGCACCGGGACTGGCCCCGGCCACACCGGCGGCGCCTCTGGCATTGCTGTTGGCGACGACCGCGTTATTGAACGTCATGTCGGCGCCGCCCAGGTTATTGATGCCGCCGCCGCGCGCCGTGGTGCCCACCGTCCCGCTGCCGTCTTCGGTGGCAAGACCGTTCCCGATTACCACATTCTGAAAGGTGAGCGGCGAATTGGCGTTGGAGACCAGAAAGATGCGAACGTCAAGTTGCCGGTGATGTTATTCTGCGTGGGTGCCAGGCCCACGATGCTGAGGCTGCCGCTGCTCGCCAGCCGATTGATGGTCAGCTGGGCGGTCGTCAGCGCCGGGTCGACGCCCGCTTGAATATTAATGACGTCCGCGTCCGGATTCGTGTCCGAATTCATGTCGATAATCGCTTGGCGGAGCGTGTTAGGACCCGCATCCGCATTACTGGTGACGAGGATTGTCGCCGGCACGGCCCGGTCTTCAAGGCTTTCGACCGAAGGCCGTACGCGATACTTGCCGTGCTGCTTGCTACAGGCCTTCTCCATTCCGCCGCTTCGCCACCTGCTGCCACCACGTCCGAATCATTACGAATACCTCGGTTGAATCCACTGAAAACAAACAACCCAACGGCGTTGTTGGCCGACTGCTGGACTGATGGGCGAACGATTTGACCGGCTGGTGCTCCGTCAACGCTTGAATCGAAGGTTCGCCCGGCACAGCCGCCGCTACAGGGGCCTTTCTGTAGGGCCGGCTGTGCCGGCCGAACCATTCCACCAAGCTCCATTTCGGGGTTTGACACAGCACCAGGGCGGAAAGGGGGAGCCGGTCTCGGGCGGCAGCTTGTGCGCAGTTCGCCCAAATTAACAATCGAAAGGGTGGGAGCAAGCGAAAAGCCGCGAATTTGCGTGACGATTCTCCCGCCTTGGCGGCTTTTTCGGTTGTGCGGCGACCAACGAAACGGCCCCACCATATCCGAAGAAGGCGGAACTACGAACAAAGGCAAAAGCAATCGCTGTTCGCCGAACTGGGCTTGCGTGCCGCCGAAGCGATTTCGCACGGTGAAAGGAGCGAGGTAGCGCGCGGTTGATTTCGCGCCGCCGGCTTTCCTTCATTTCGTGGAGGCACTCCATGTCTGCCGCACCCTGCGCCGAACCTGTCGGCGCCGCTTCCCAACCCTCCGCTGAGGCACCCTCCGTCCATGACCCCGGCTGCGACTCGCTCGGGCGTTTTACGCGGGGCTATCCCGGCGGGACTGGCCAGGACCGTCGCTCGCACCGTCAGCGAACGGTCTTTGACGGTGCGTCCCCTTCCGTCGCCAGCTCGTTCACCAGCGCCCGCAAGAAGGGTTCCGCGTCGGTCACCACGCCGACGGTTTGGATGCTGCCGCGGTCCATGAGCTTGGTCACGGTGGCGGGGTTGATGTCGACGCAGGCCACGCGCACCCAGGCGGGCAGGAGGTTGCCCGTGGCGATGGAATGGAGCATCGTCGCCATCATCAGACAGAAGCCGACGCCGTGGATCAGCTCGCGCATTTGCCGTTGCGCTTCCAACGCATCGGTCACCACGTCGGGCAGGGGGCCGTCGTCGCGGATGCTGCCTGCCAGGACGAAGGGAATGTCGTGCTTGATGCACTCGTACATGATGCCGCTCTTGAGCACGCCGTGCTCCACCGCCTTGCGGATGCTGCCCAGGCGCCGAATCGTGTTGATGGCGCGCAGGTGATGCTCGTGGCCTTCCTCGGTGGGCAGACCGCGGTCCATCGAGACGCCCAGGCTGGTGCCGTAGAGCGCCTGCTCGATGTCGTGCGTGGCCAGGGCGTTGCCGGCAAACAGGATGTTGATGAAGCCGCCGCGGATCAGCCGGCAGGTGTGCTCGACGCCGCCGGTGTGGACAACGGCGGGACCGAGCACGGCCAGGAGCTTTTCGCCGGCGGCGCGGCAGCGGCGCATGGCGGCGGCGATCTCGCGCACCGTCACGCCCTTGGGCTTCTCGCTGGAGACCGGGCTGGCCATGAACTCGAAGAGGTTCTGCCGCGTCGTCGCCTCGGACGCCAGCACGCGCAGGCCTTTCCGGCCGATGACGATGCGATCGCCGGTGCGGACTTCGACCATCGGCACGCAGCGGGCGGCCAACTCCTCCGGGTCGACGAGGATGCCGCAGTCCATTTCCTGGTCTTCGACTTCGATCCACTCGCCCTGGAGCCGCACCTGGGTGCGGTGGTTGGTTGTGCTGTAAAACTCGACCGGGAAGGCGCCGTCCATGTCGGCCGGAACGAAAGCGCAGTCGTGCTGGGCGATCGGCGTGGCGCCGTGCTCGTGGATGGCGCCGAGGATTTCGAGCAGGGATGCGGCACTGGCGGCCCGCACCAGGATGCGCGCGTAGCTGCCGTCGGTCGGCTTCTGACCCACCCGGATGTCCTTCAGCTCGTAGGAACCGCCGTGCGTCAGGATCTCGTCCAGCACCTTGGGCAGCAGGAGCGAATCGATGATGTGTCCTTGCAGCTCGACTTCCTCTTGGAAGCCGGTGGCAGCGCTCGGAGTGGTGTGGGTCTGCGTCATGGTGGTCTTCCTGTGATCAGAGTTGCTCGTCGTCCGAGGGATGGGGCGGCGCACTGGGAGACGGCTTGGGCGCGTGCGCTTCAGTCCGCGGCCGGGCCTGGGTGCCGGGGTCGGAGGGGCGCAGGACCTTGGAAGTTCTCGCGCCGTCGGCGGGCGGTCCCACGATCACCTTGGTATCGGACTTCTTGACCTTGGAATCGCCCTTCTGGCCGCGGACTTCGCCGTTGCGATAGACTTCGATCAGGAGGTCCTTCGCCTGGTCCGGCAGCGTGCTCTTCTGGATGGTCTGGACCGTTGTCTCGACCGGATACTCGACGCGTTTCAGCTCCACCTTGCGTCCTTCCATGACGGCATACGAGAGCCGTGGATCGCCGTCGCGCGGCAAGCCGACGCTGCCGGGGTTGATGACCAGCTTCGAGCCGATCTCCAGCACATAGGGAACGTGCGTGTGTCCCACGCAGACCACGTCGGCATCGACGTGTTCCAGGCGTTTGCCCCACTGCTCCACATCGGGCATGGCGTACTCATCCAGCGGATCGCGCGGCGTGGCATGGACGAGCAGAAAACGCATGGTGTCGAGCGTGACGTGCTTCGTGACCGGCAGTTCGGCCAGGAACCGCCGGTCCGTGGGCGAGAGCAGCTGGCGCGTCAGCGGCCGGGTGACGCCGGTGAGGTAGCGAAAGCCGCTCTGGCCGTGGATAACCACGTTTTGTGCAGCGCCGTGGTCGTGGTTGCCGCGCACCGCGTGCCCAGCACGCTGGCGCACCCAGTCGATGCACGGCGCCGGCTCCAGGCCGTAATCGACGACGTCGCCCAGGCACAGGCAGAGGTCGTGCGGCTCGTTGATGGCCTGCAGGGCGGGCCAGTTGGAGTGGATGTCGGCGACAAGCAGGATCCGCATGGCATTCTCAACCTTGCGTTTTGCCGGGAACCCAGAGCACGTCGTCCTGTCCCTGGTTGTTGTAGACGCGCGCCAGCACGAAAAGCAGGTCCGACAGCCGATTCAGATAAATGACGACCTGCGCGTTGATCCGTTCCGTCCGCGCCAGCGTCACCACGTCGCGCTCGGCGCGCCGGCAGACGGTGCGGGCCAGGTGGCACCACGCCGCGAGGGGGCGGCCGCCCGGCAGGATGAAGCTCGTCAACGGTTTCAGGTTCGCGTTGAGCCGATCGATGGCGGCTTCCAATCGCGCGGCCTGGGATTCCTTCACGCGCAGGCGCTGGCCGGGCGTGTCGGCTTCCGGCACGCACAGGTCGGCGCCGACGTCGAAGAGGTCGTTCTGAATGCTGCCCAGCAGATCGATCTCCGGCGCGTCGGGCTGCTGCGCGACCAGGAGGCCGAGGACGGCGTTCAGCTCGTCCACGGTGCCGTAGGCGGCAACGCGCGGATGGTCCTTGGGCACGCGGCTGCCGTCGCCCAGGCCCGTGTCGCCGCTGTCACCCGTCTTGGTGTAGATGCGCGAAAGATAGACCATGCCTTGCCTCGGACTTCACCGGATCGGAGAGTGCGCTATGCCGGTTCGCTCTACCATTCTACAGGAGTGCGAGAGCGCTCGCCCCCGTTTCGGGCCTGAAGGCAACAACACCCCGGTTACGGCGGCAGATGCCGTCGCAATCGGGGTGTTGGGAGGATGCGGGTGGCTCGCAACCGACCCGTTCAGCAATCGCGCATCTTGCGAAGCGTATCGCGGACGCGCTGCTTGGCTTCACGGGTCTGGCGTTCCTTGCGGCGCTGCTGTTCTTTCAGGCGTTGCAGCGCGGCCAGAAACCGCGATGTTTCCGGCTCTCCGTAGAGCATGGTGGGTTCCTCTCCGGCGGCAATGCCGGAGCCAGCCTCCCGGGAGGTTCCTCGATTCCTTGCCGGTTCTTCATCGGTCCTTCGCCGTTCACCGGGCATGGCGAAGATCAACCGGCCCTCATTCCGTCTATACCAATCCTACTTCACGACTTCAACAAAGTTCTCCCGGACCGCCCAGATTTCCTGGGCCGCGCCGTAAAGGCAAACAGCCCGAAGCGCCCGCGTGTTCCTCACACGGGCGCTTCGGGCTGTCGGATGGCTGCATTTATCCGACGATCGAACCGAAATCAACTGCATCCGGATGTGGTGCCGCACGTATCGCATTTCATGCACGCGCCGCTGCGGACGAGCGTGAGCTGGCCGCACTCGCTGCACGGATCGCCCTCATAGCCCTTGAGGCGGGCCACGCGCACCCGTTCCAGCGTCGCGGACTTGCTGCCGTTGCCGTTTCCATTGCCGTGCCCATTCCCGTGGCCATTGCCATGCCCGTTGCCCGGCAGCGGGTTCAGATGGCTGCTGCGGGGCGGAGCAAAGGCGGACGATACGGGCTTGTTCGCCACCACCGGCTCATCAGGCACGGCTTCCGGCTCGAACTCCGGCTCCTTGTCCTCATCGTGCAGCGCGTCGCCGCGCAAGTCCTCTTCGAGGACGTGGGCCAGGTCGTGACGGCCGATGTAGGTGATCGCCAGCTCGCGGAAGATGTAGTCGATGATCGACGTGGACATTTTGATGTGCGGGTTGCCCTGCACCATGCCGTTGGGCTCGAAGCGCGTGAAGAGGAACGCATCGACGTACTCTTCCAGCGGCACGCCGAACTGCAGGCCCAGCGACACCGCGATGGCGAAGCAGTTCGTCATGCTGCGGAACGCGGCGCCTTCCTTGTGCATGTCGAGGAAGATCTCGCCAAGGGTGCCATCCTCGTATTCACCGGTGCGCAGGTACATCTTGTGATTGCCGATGCGTGCCTTCTGCGTGTAGCCCGCGCGACGGTCCGGCAGCCGGCGGCGCTTGCTGATGTAGTTCAGGGCCTTCTCCGCCATGCGGACCGGCTCGGCCTTCTGCTCTTCCACGACGGCCGGTTCGGCGCCGTCGGCAATGGTATTGAGCGGCTGGCTGAGCTTGGAGCCGTCGCGGTAGAGTGCGTTGGCCTTGAGCATTAACTGCCAGCTGAGCGTGTAGGCCTGCTTCACGTCCTCGATGGTCGCGGAGTGCGGCATGTTGATGGTCTTGCTGATCGCGCCGGAAATGAACGGCTGGGCCGCGGCCATCATGCGGATGTGCGACTCCGCGGATAGGAAACGCTTGCCGATCTTGCCGCAGCGATTGGCACAATCGAAGACCGCGTAATGCTCGGGCTTGAGGTACGGCGCCCCTTCAATGGTCATCGTGCCGCACACGTGCCGATTGGCTTCCGCGATCTGTTCCTTGGTGAAGCCAAGCGCCGCGAGCAGGTCGAAATCGGGCGTATCCAGTTGCTTCTGGGAGAAACCGAGTCGGTCCCGGCAGAACTCGTCGCCCAGGCTCCAGCGATTGAAGGCAAACGACAGCTCGAAGACGCCCGGCAGCTGCGATTTGATGCGCTGCAGGGCATCGTCCGTGAAGCCCTTGGTCTTGAGACTGGCCGGATTGATGTGCGGGCAACCCGTCAGCGTGCCGGCGCCCTGGCAGTACCGGATGATGGTGTCAATCTGCGCCGGCGTGTAACCCAGACGCGCCAGGGCCGGCGGAATGGAGGCGTTGATGATCTTGAAGTAGCCGCCGCCCGCCAGCTTCTTGAACTTCACCAATGCGAAGTCTGGCTCGCAGCCGGTCGTGTCGCAATCCATGACGAGGCCTATGGTGTTATGACTCACGAAGCCGTTAGCGATGTAGGTAACATTGGCCGGTACCGACAGGTCGTAGGTGAGCTGCTCACCGCCGTCTTCGTTCGCTTGCACAACGTCATAGAAGTACTGCAAAGCGCGGCCGATTTCAGAATCGCCAGTTTCCGCGTACACGGCCTCGAGGCTGCGACGAGTGACGGCGCCGCCTCGGCGTTTCACCGCGAGCTTCAAGGCATTGGTTTGCACCCCCGACGCCAAGGCCGTTTCCAGGACTTTCCCGGTCAGGTAGACATAGTCGCGGCGCCCGGCCTGTGGAATACTCGTCGTCTTGACTGCCTGAGCCTTGCGCAGACCAACGAAGTTGATTTTCGCTTGGAACGCCTCGTTGTACGCCTCATTCTTGAGACGCAGGACATACATGGTCGACTGGCCCCAGCCGGAAAGATCCAGCTTGGTGGTCGTCGGGAAGCCCATGGTCAGCAGAAGCGACCGAACCTGCTGAGCAAACTCCGCGTGCGTCGAAGTCCAGGAGGGGCAGCCTACCGTCACGGTGCCGTCGGCCTCGAACAGGCCGCGCAGGAAGGCCCCGTAACAAACCGGATCATTGGTGTAGAGCAGAGCATTCGGAATCCGAGGCAAGTATCCCTTGCCGACGTGTCCGGAGTTTGGAGCCAGTTTGCAGAAACCGCACGCTTCCCACCAGAGCGTCAGGCTGACCGAGTGAACGGAGACCTCCAGGTACCCCTGCTTCGGCTCGACGTGGGCGTCGAGGTGGAACAGATCTCGGCACAAGCTGACAAGCCGTTGCACCACGTCCGTGTCTTCCTTCGACACACAGAAGCGCAACCCCTTGCTGTGCAGCGATCCGTCGCCCATGAAATAGCCAACAAGTTCCGCCAGCGCGGCAGTCATGACGCGCGGCACCACGGTCCGTGGTTCGCTGGCCCAGTACAGCTCTTCCAAGGGCGGCAGCTTGACAACCCGAGGCGCACCAACCAGTCCGTTCATCGCCAACGGCACCACATCCCCCACCGCGACGTCGGCCATCCGCTTCCATACCCACTGGCCGCTGCCGGCCTCCACCACTTTGACACGATGTTGAAGAGTGCCCTGGATTTCATAGCCGCTCGCCGTCCTGATCCGCCGCGTTGGAGCGACGCCGTTGACGTAAAACCGAGTGGCGGCTTGTTCGCCCTCGTCAGTCAAGACCTGGAACTGGACATCCTGCCATTGCTGCCCGTCGACGTCGCCGAGCGTATTCAATGGCACCAAGCCGCGGTCCGTGGTTACGAGAGACCCGCCGACCAAGCATCCCGTCGGCGCAATTACCGTGACCTGGGCGTTGCGGTAGCCATGCTTCTCACCCAGTTCCAGCATCCGATCGCATTCCCGTCTTGCCGCTTCGAGCAGATAGGCGGGGCAGTGGCGCGGCTCGATACCGGCCGGAGTAATGGTCAATCCTTCGTACTCGTGCCCCGGCGTCTGATACGCGGCGCGGCGATGATTGCGCACCACGCGCAGCATTTCCTCGCGATTGGCGGCATAGCGCGGGAACGGTTCCTGCTCCGCCGCGATCTCGGCACTGGTGGCGTAAGCCGCCGCGTGCATCAGGGCCGTCAGCGCGCCGCACTGGGCGCGTCCCTCGGGCGAATCGTAGGGAATGCCCTGCACCATCAAGAGCGAACCGAGGTTGGCATAGCCAAGTCCCAGCGTCCGGAAGTCGTAGGACTTCTGCGCCACCTCGACCGATGGGAACTGCGCCATGTAGACGGAGATTTCCAGGATCAGCGTCCAGAGCCGACAGGCGTGGCGATAGGACTCGACGTCGAAGCGATTCGCGGACGCATCGAAGAATTTAAGCATGTTCAACGATGCAAGATTGCATGCAGTATCGTCTATGAACAAATATTCACTACAGGGATTTGACGCATTGATCCGCCCATCCGCCGGACAGGTATGCCATTCGTTGATGGTCGTGTCGAACTGCAGCCCCGGATCGGCACAGCTCCATGCAGCGTAGGTGATCTGCTCCCACAGTTCGCGGGCCCGCATCGTCTTGCACGGCTTGGGGGCGCGTCCTGCTTTCTGCGCCTTCGCCTTTTCGGTCCGCCAGTACAGGTTCCACGGGCTGTCCTTGCGGACGGCGTCCATGAAGGCGTTGTCCACGCGCACGGAGTTGTTGCTGTTCTGGCCGCTGACGGTGAAGTAGGCCTTCGAGTTCCAGTCGGTGTCGTATTCGTCAAAGCGCAAGGAAGTGATGCCTTGCCGGGCCAGCTGGAAGACGCGTTCGATGTAATTGGCCGGCACCAGGTCGGCGTGCGCCTCGGCCAGCGCCTTGCGCAACTCGTTATTGCGGGCGCGGTCGTAGCGGTCGTCGGCCTTGGGGCCGCTGTGAATCGCCTTGAGGATGGCGTTCAAGTGGCGGTTCAGCAACCGCGAGCCGGTGACGAGCGACGCGACCTTTTGCTCCTCGAAGACCTTCCAGTTGACGAACTCCTCGATGTCGGGATGGTCGAGGTCGAGCACGACCATCTTGGCCGCGCGGCGCGTGGTCCCCCCCGACTTGATGGCTCCCGCGGCGCGGTCGCCGATCTTGAGGAAGCTCATCAGACCGCTGGATTTGCCGCCACCGGAGAGCGGTTCGCCTTCGCCGCGCAGGGACGAGAAGCTCGTGCCCGTGCCGGACCCGTACTTAAAGATGCGTGCCTCGCGGACCCAGAGGTCCATGATGCCGCCTTCATTCACCAGGTCGTCGTGGACCGATTGGATGAAGCAATTATGGACGACCACGTTGTTGGTGAGGAAATTGTGACTCTCGGTCTCAATGTCGTATACGTCTTCCTCGCCCACGTATTCGATGGCCGCTATGGCAATGCGGTTCACTCGCGCGGTGCGCTGCATGACGGCATCGAAAGGGGCGAAATCGTCAATTGGGGCATCGCCATCGAAGTCCGGGCCCATTTCGGCGACTTGCGTGTCAACCGCACTACTTTCGGCTCCAGGCTCTGCCTGGTAATGCCCGGCTCGGGAAGTCCGTCTTGGTCGCCCTTGGGGACCGAGGAACTTGTCTCTTAGTTGCAGGCACCAAGCCCCTGCACTGGCATAGTCCACCGGTCCGGTACTGAGGAACTTGTCTCTTAGAAGCACCGTATCGGCCCGCTCGATCAATTGCATTCCCGCTGATAAATCACCAACTTGACACCACCGTTGCCCAACCTCTGTTTCCGCACACGCCAGAACGAGATGGTCCGCAGTCGCTTCGATGAAGTTGCCGTTCGCCAGCCGGACCCGGTAGACGGGCTTCACGCCGTTGTGCTTGACCGCGACCACCTGCGTGCAACCGTTGGCGTCGAAAACGGGCAGTCCGATCAGATTCCGCGTGACGATGTCGCCAATCGCGATTGGACCGGCTGGAGTCGTCACCAGCGCGCGATATGGCAGGCACGCGTGTGGGGCTGGGCGCTCGTAGGCCGACGCCGAGCGCGTGACCGACACGGTCTTCGGGTCCACGTAATAGTGTCCCTGCGGCGGCCCCTCGATGCCGTAGGCCCAGTGCAGGCCGGTGTTGAACCATTGGGGGGAATTGGGCGCCGCCATCTGCGCCGCCAGCATGAAGCACGTCTCGTCGAAGAACGACCGTGCATCGGACTCGCTGCTGAAGTAGCCGCCCTTCCAGCCCCAGTAGGTCCAGCAGCCTGCCAGACGGCGAAAGACTTGCCGGGCGTCGGTTTCGTGCGCCGAGCAAGCGTCGCCGACGACGGGGCGGGTGCGCTGCAGCCACGCCGGCACGTCGGCCTCCGCCACGCGTTCCGCCTGGACCGGCAGTCCGGCGCGGCGGAAGTATTTTTGGGCGAGGATGTCCACCGCGACCTGCGACCAGCCTTCCGGCGCCAGCACGTCCGTCATCTCGAAGACAACGGACCCATTGGGGTTCACGATGCGCGAACTCCGCGGCACGAAAGTGAAGGAAGCGAAGGGATCTTGCCCTTCAGCGGTGTAACGACGAGCAATCTGCATAGCGGTGACCTTCAGCAGAAATAGCCGCACCGGCATCCCCACGCTGGGATGCGGATGGACGAGCCGGGGCAGCGATCGGTTAGTGTGTACTGTGGTTCGGACCGACGACAAAGGGAAGCGTCAGGCCCTTCTGGTCCTGATACTTCCCCTTCTTGTCGGCGTAGCTGGTGCGGCAGACGGCTTCGCCGCGCAGGAACAGAATCTGGGCAATCCCCTCGCCGGCGTAAATCTTGGCCGGCAACGGGGTCGTGTTGCTGATCTCGATGGTGATGCGGCCGCGCCACTCGGGCTCCAGCGGCGTCACATTGACGATGATGCCGCACCGGGCGTACGTCGACTTGCCCACGCAGACGGCAATCACGTCGCGGGGGATCTCCAGGTACTCCACCGTCTCCGCCAGCGCAAAGCTGTTCGGCGGAATCAGGCAGGCATCCGCCTCGATGTCCACGAACGAATTACGGTCGAAGTTCTTGGGATCGACGACGGAGCAGTGAGCGTTGGTGAAGACCTTGAAATGCCGCCCGACACGTACGTCGTAGCCATAGCTGGTCACGCCGTACGAGATCGTCCCGGGCCGCGCCGATGCGTCGGCGAACGGTTCGATCTTGATGTCGCGTTGAATCTGCCAGTCCGGTAATACGCCCATGTCCGCATCCTCCTGCGCTCCCGCCATTGTGCGTCCCTTCGCGTTGCGGAATTCGTCCCTGACCGCTCTCGCTCGCGCTGAATGAAGTTTCGATTGTGTACTGATGAATAGTCCGAGAAGCCAATATCTGGTAACGGGGTCTCAATCTAGCACAACATCTGGTGCTGTCAATCAAAATTCCACGCCGCTAAATGGCGCACATCCGGTATGACCGGTCAATCGGTCAGGCCGCATTCGAGTAACTCGGCGCCATGCACTGGATTGGGCACAAGCCTGCAGTTCGCGACCGCCGCGGGAAGCAACCACACGTCACCGCACCGGATGGTCTCGCTCTGATTACCGCATTGAAGTTCCGCCGCACCCTGCGTGCAGGTGAGGATCGTGCAACGTCCCGCGCCACCGACCGCAACCGGCTGACGCGTCCGGCGGCGCCACAGGCGAAAATGCTTGCAACTAACGAGCCGTTCGCGGGCTAAACTGCCGTCTCCTTCCCTCACGGGGACCACCGGCCTGCCTGAATGCATGGAAAAATCGATACAAGCCAGCGCTTCCTCCACATGCAGCTGCCGCGGGGTCCCTGTCTTGGCATCGATACGGTCCCAATCGTGCAAGCGGAATGTCACGTCGCTGTTTTGCTGCACTTCGAAAAGAAGAAGACCGCTACCCAGCGCGTGAACCGTCCCTGCCGGCAGGAAGACGCAATCGCCCGCCCGCGGCGCGAAGGATGCAAGGCATTCCGCCACGCGCTGCTCCTTCATCGCCTGTCGCAGCTCCCTTGGTCCCACGCCCGGCTTGAAACCAACGTAGATGCAACTGCCCGGTTCGGCGTGCAAGACCACCCACGCCTCCGTCTTGCCGCGCTGGCCGGGTGGCAACAGGTGCTCGTGATGGTCATCGGGGTGGACCTGGACCGACAGCGTGTCGCGGGCATCGAGGAACTTGAGCAGAAGCGGGAAGCGCTCGTGCTTCGCCGCGTCCGGGCCCAGCAGCCCGTTCCGAGAGTGCTCCATCAGTTGCCGAAGCGTTTGCCCACGCAGCGGTCCGTTGGCGACGCGCGTTGGTTGATCGGGCTGGTCGCTGAGCACCCACGCTTCGCCAATGGGCCCGTCATCCGGCAACGGCTGGCGCAGAAACTCGCCAAGGCGACGGCCGCCCCAGAGCCGGTGCTGGAAGATTGCCTCGAAACGCAGCGGATAGAGCGGCACATCGTCCATCTGTGCTCACCTCGCTTGGGTTGGTGCCCGGAACGTGGCGAAAAACGAGGGGGAGAGGGAGGAGGGCCTCGACGGTGAATCATTCACCGGGACCACCACCACAATGGTGAGATTACCGCCGCGACGAGATTTGTGCAATCCAGGCAAGAGCGCCGGCGTCCTCAGGCCCGCGCGGTGTGAAAGTCATCCGCCATGCGCAGCAGCCGATAGCGCATTTGCTGGAGGCTCAGCAGTTCTTCCGGCGTGGCTTCGACGACTTCGTAATAGAGCGCTTCCACGGCTTCGAGCGCGAACCCTTCATCGCCATCGAAGGCAATGAGGGCCAGGGGAGAGCGGCGCAAGACTGCGTCCAGCAACAATCCGTCAATAGTGCATCGCAACTTCACGGTGCCCTGTCCTTCCAGGCTAATTTGACGCGAAGTCTGGCCCAGGTGGAAGTAGCTTACTACGGCACACTGGCTTGTGGTAGTCCAGTAGGACGCTGATTCCGCACGACCGCCTGCGCGCCTTCGTGGGTGACGCGATAAACTAACACTACAGCGATGGTTTGGAAGCACGATTCACCGGAACCGTCTGTAGCCGCAGGCTTTAGCCTGCGGAGTGAATTTACGGCACCTGCGACGACACTCCGCAGGCTGAAGCCCAATACCGTTCAATTAGGAGCAAGTGTTCAGTAACTGCCGGCCATGAAATAAGGACTTACGTTCGCGCCATGACCAGAATCGAGTGAACATTTGCTCCTAATTGAACGGTATTGGGCTGAAGCCTGCGGCTACAGACGTTGCACGGATCGTTCCGCGGGATGGAGCGCTGGAGTACTGAGCGGTGCGTTCTTCAACACGCCTGGGGTACGCGGAGCACGCTTGATGGCGAAAGTCGACTCGGACCGCAACCTGTTGTTTGGCATCCTGGCGCTGCAGATGGACTTCATCAGCCGCGACGCCTTGATCCGCGCGATGAGCGCCTGGGCCGTGGAGAAGACCCAGCCGCTCGGGCAAATCCTCGTGCAGCAGGGGGCGCTGCGCGAGGATGCCCGTGCACTGCTGGAGCCGCTGGTCCGCAAACACCTGGAGATGCACGACAACGACGCCGAGAAGAGCCTGGTCGCCGTCGGTACGGTCAGCGCGGTGTGCGAAGACCTCCAGCACGTCACCGATGCAGATGTGCATGCCAGCCTGAAGCCCTTTGCTCACGATTCGCCCACCGCGGACCAGTTCGTCACCCGTGCGCCCTCGGTGGGGACGCCGAGCTCCAGCGGCCTCCGTTTCCGCATCCTTCGTCCGTACGCTCGCGGCGGCCTGGGAGAGGTGTTTGTGGCCGAGGACCAGGAGTTGCACCGCGAAGTCGCCCTCAAGGAAATCCAGGACCGGCACGCCGACGATCCGCAGAGTCGAGCGCGCTTCATGCTGGAAGCGGAAGTCACCGGCGGGCTGGAGCATCCGTGCATCGTGCCGGTCTACGGCCTGGGCACTTATCCCGATGGCCGTCCTTTCTATGCCATGCGCTTCATCCGCGGCGATTCGTTGAAAGACGGCATCGAACGCTACCACAAGCATTCCGGGATCCGTGGCGAGAAATCGGTCGAGTTCCGCAAGCTCCTCGACAGCTTCGTCGACGTCTGCAATGCCATCGAATATGCCCACAGCCGCGGCGTGCTGCATCGGGACCTGAAGCCGGGCAACATCATGCTCGGCAAGTACGGCGAGACGATCGTCGTCGATTGGGGCCTGGCCAAGCCGCGCGGCGCCATCGAGGAAAACGCCCGGAGCGAAGAACGCTTGCTGCAGCCGTCCGCGATCAGCGGGACCATGGAGACCGTGGCGGGCGCCGCCGTCGGCACGCCGCAGTTCATGAGCCCCGAGCAGGCGATTGGCCGGCTGGAAATGCTGGGGCCGGCCAGTGACGTTTACAGCCTTGGCGCCACGCTCTTTGCCGTGCTGACCGGCAAGCCGCCATTTGCCGGACTGGATGTCGGCGACGTGCTGAAGAAAGTGCAATGCGGCGATTTCCCTCGTCCGCGGCAAGTTCTTGCGGGCGTCGCCCCGGCGCTGGAAGCGATTTGCCTCAAGGCAATGGCGCTCAAGCCTGCCGACCGCTATGCTTCGGCCCGCGCCTTGGCGGACGATGTGGATCACTGGCTGGCCGACGAGCCCGTGGCGGCCTACCCCGAGCCGCTGGGCGCCCGACTGAATCGCTGGGGCCGCCGCCATCGCTCGCTGGTCGTCGGGGCCGCGGCGTTGCTCGTGACCGCCGTGGCGGCCTTGACGGTGAGCACGGTGCTCATTTCACGCGAGCAATCGCGCACGCTCGTCGAGCGCCGCCGTGCCGAGGAGAACTTCCATACCGCCTTGCAAGCCGTCAACGACATGCTCACGGAAGTCGCCGAGGACCAGCTCGCCAATGAGCCGCGCATGGAGAAGAAACGCCGCGCCTTGCTGGTCAAGGCCAAGAACTATTACGAGCAGTTTCTGCAGGAGCGAAGCAACGATCCCAAGCTGCGCAAAGAAACAGCCCTGGCGTACCAGCGACTGGCGGACATCTCACGGCTCCTGGGCGACTACGAGCCCGCGCGGGCGGAATATGCCAAGGCGATCGATTTGCTCGCCTCCCTGGTCAACTCCAGTCCCGACGATCCCGAGCTTCGCCGGGCCCTGGCGGACAGCTACTCGAACCTGGGCGAAGTCCAGCGCACCACCGGCAAGTCCGCCGCGGCACAGGAGGCCTACGAGCAAGCGCTGAAACTGCAGGAGCGCCTGGTCGCCGAATTTGCCGACAAGCCCCTCTATCGGCAAGACCTGGCGCGTACCCAGTACAACCTGGGCATCCTGTTCAAGGACACCGAGCGGCCGCAACTCGCGGAAAAGGCGCTTCGCGACGCCGCCGCGGTCCTGTCCCAGCTCGTCACCCAGCATCCGAAGGAGCCGACGTATCAACAGCACCTCGCGCGGGCCTATCTCAACCTCGGTCCGGTGCTGCGGGCAAGCGGCCGGGCGAAAGATGCGGAGGACACGTATCGCGAAGCCATTCGATTGCAAGCCGGCCTGGTGGCCAAGGACGGTCTGAACCCCGCCTATCGTTGCGAACTGGCCGTCACGGATAACAACCTGGGTTTCTTGCTGGAATCGATGAAGCGGCACGCCGAGGCAGCCAAGGCCCACCAGGATGCCGTCGATCTGTTGAGCGAACTGGTTGTTCAGTTTCCCAGCGTGCCGGTCTACCAAAAGGAACTGGCCAATTCACGAAACAACCTGGCCATTGTGCTGGCGCGTACCGGCGAATGGAAAACGGCCGAAAAGAACTGGCGCCAGGCATTGACGATTTTTGAGAAACTCTGGGCCGAGGCGCCGGACGTCCCGGACTACGAGGCGGGAGTCGGCATGGTTCTCGGCAACCTGGGCTGGCTCGCGCTGCAGCAAAAAGAGCCGGCCAAGGCGCGGCTATCGCTCGAAGAGGGCATCAAACGCCTGAAGCGGGTCTTGCTGGCCAACCCCGACACAACGCTCTATCACCGGCTGTTGCGTGAGCAGTACGGATACCTCATTGATGCGTTCGAACAACTCGGCGAGAAGACGGAAGCGGCGGAGGCGCGCAAGCAACTCGCCGAACTGGAATCGCGGAAACAGCCGCCGAAGCCATGACGGCCTGATCCGGACATCTGTCATATCCCCACCTCTCGCGACCGCCCCGCGAAGGGGTTCCGGGCGCTTCCTTGGATGCGCGGGATCGTACCGTCGATAAAAACGTGTCGGAGCCGCCTCGGACGGATCGGGCGCTGCCTTGGTTGGGACGGAACCCATGTATCAGATGATTCGCCAGCAACTGCGGGCCTTGCGTTTCACCGTCGCACTGGGGATGTTACTGCTGGCAACGTCTGCTGGTCGTGCGCAAAGCGGCGCGGAGAGCAGCGTCGGCTACATCGACAGCGCCATTCCGCGAAGCCAGTTTCGGCTTCGCTACGACACTTCGTACGGCAATAACCGGCCCGACCGTGCTGAGTTCTTCTGGCCTGGTCCTTCCGGACCGCCATTCGGAGAATCGAACGTCGATTTTCAGGACGTCTCCACTTACCTGGAGTGGGCCGCATCGCCGCGGTTTTCCGTGTTTGTCGAACTACCGGTCCGATTCGTCAATCCGGACGTGAATCCCAACGCGGGCGGGTTGAGCGACCTGAACGCCGGCTTCAAATGGGCCATGGTGGCCGAGGAACATCGCTACTTCACGCTTCAGTTGAAGGCATTTGCACCGACCGGCAATGGCGGCGAAGGCCTTGGCACCAATCACGCCACGCTGGAGCCGGGGCTGCTGTTCAATCAACGGCTCACGGATCGAATCCTGCTCGAAGGCGAACTTCGCGACTGGATCCCCTTGGGCGGCAGCAATTTCGCGGGCAATGTGCTGCGCTACGGCCTCGGCATCAGCTACGACATTCGGCCCGCCCCGGTGTGGCGTGTTAGCCCTGTCGTTGAGTTCGTTGGCTGGACCACGCTCTCGGGCATGACGACGAATGGCTTGCCCGACATTCCGATCAGTGCCGTCGGCGACACGATCTTCAACGTCAAGGGCGGCGTGCGTGTCAATTGTGGCGAACACAGCGATTTCTACGTGGGCTACGGTAGGGCCCTGACGGGCGACGTCTGGTACAAAGATACGGTCCGGCTCGAGTATCGATTCTCGTTTTAGCGCGCTATCAAGGCTTGGATGGAGGGTTCGGCCGGCACAGTCGTTGTTCCGTCGTCTGCGGAACGACGGACGATCGGCGGCCCACCTCTGGAACCGGTCCTCGCACTTCGGACGCTTCACCATTTGCACACATCCCGCAGGTGGCGGTACGCCGGTTCCATTGACACTCCGCGCCTCGAACCTACAATCAATCTTTTGCCAAACGGCCCGGTTCGAGGCCCATGAACGACGCGATTCGCAAAGCCGAAGTGTTGATCGAGGCCCTCAGCTACATCCGCACGTTCCGCGACCGCCTCACGGTCATCAAGCTCGGCGGCAGCGCCATGGAAGATGCCGACGCGCTGCGCTCCACCCTGGAAGACGTGGTGTTCATGTCCACCGTCGGCATGCGGCCGATCCTGGTGCATGGCGGCGGTAAGCCCATCGACCGTGCCATGGCCGCTGCCGGACTCCAGCCGCGAAAAGTGCAGGGCCGTCGCTGTACGGACGACGCCACTCTCTCCATTGTCGTCAAGGTCCTTGGCGGCGAGATCAATGCCGACATCGTGAAACAGATCCGCGGACTGGGCGGTCGGGCCGTCGGTCTGCACACCGGGCCGCTGCAGTGCCTGTTCGGCGAGCGACTGATGCTGCCGGGCGACGACGGCACGCCGATCGACCTGGGGCGCGTGGGCAAGGTGACGCGCGTGGACCACGGGTTGATCGAGGACTTCTGCTCCGGCGGGGTCGTGCCGGTGCTTCCCTCTCTGGCCCTGGATGATGATGGCGGCTGGCTCAACGTCAATGCCGACACTGCCGCCGCGGCGGTTGGCGCCGCGGTCAAGGCGGAGAAACTCGTCTTCCTCTCCGACACGCCCGGCATCCTGCGTGACCGCCGCGATGAGGCGACGCTGGTTCGCAATCTCGATGCCCAGGGCTGCCGGGACTTGATCGACTCGGGCATCATCGACTCGGGCATGATTCCCAAGGTGGAAGCGTGTCTGGAGAGCCTGCGAACCGGTGTGCGCAAGACGCACATGATCGACGGGCGCGTTCGACACTCGTTGCTGCTGGAGATCTACACCGATCGCGGCGTGGGCACTGAAATCGTGCTGGAAAAGCAAGCCGCGGCGGAGCGGAGGGACTTGTTGTGAACCAGAAGACGCTCGATCTGTTCAAACAGCATGTGATTCCCAACTACACGCGCTATCCGGTTTGCTTGGTGCGTGGCGAAGGCTCGTACATCTGGGACGACGAAGGCACTCGCTACCTGGACTTCTTCCCCGGCTGGGGCTGCGACCTGATCGGCCATTGCCCGCCGCGCGTCGTCGAAGCGGTGCGCGACCAGGTGGGCCGTTTGATTCACGTGCCGAACACCTGGTACGTGGAAGCGCAGGGCAAGCTGGCGGAGGCGTTAGCAGAGCGCACCGGCTGGGGCGGCCAGAGCTTCTTCTGCAATAGCGGCACCGAGGCCAACGAGGCGGCCATCAAGCTCGCTCGGCTCCACGGCAAGCCCGGCCGCTACAAGATCATCACGACGATCAACAGCTTCCACGGCCGAACCCTGGGCGCCCTGAGCGCCACCGGACAGCCGAAGTATCACCAGGGTCTTGAGCCTCTGCTAGCCGGCTTCAGCTATGTCCCGTTCGGGGACCTCGAGGCTGCAACCAAGCAGGTGGATGCGGAGACATGTGCCATCCTCGTGGAGCCAATCCAGGGCGAAGGCGGCATCAATATGCCGCCGGACGGCTATCTCGAAGGACTGCGTGCCCTGGCGGACAAGCATCAACTCCTGCTGATGTTCGATGAAGTGCAGTCCGGCATGGGCCGCACGGGCCGCTGGTTTGCCCACCAGCACTGGAAGGTACGTCCCGACGTGATGACGCTGGCCAAGGCCCTGGCCGGCGGCATCGCGGCCGGCGCCCTGATCGCGCGTCCCGAGGTCGCGGAGAAGCTGAAGCCGGGGACCCATGCGGCGACGTTCGGCGGCAACCCGATTGCCTGCCGGGCTGCCCTCGCCACCATCGAGACGATCGAAGCGGACGGCCTGCTGGCTCGCGCCGAACAACTCGGCAATCAGTTCCGCGAGCGCTTCGAGGCGCTGCGGCCGCGCTGTCCGTGGATTCAGGACGTCCGCGCGAAGGGCGTCATGATCGGCGTCGAACTCTCCGTGGACGGCACTCCCATCGTGCAACAGTGCCTCCAGAAACGGTTGCTCATCAACTGCACGCACGGCACCGTGCTTCGGCTGTTGCCGGCGATGAACCTGACCGACGCCCAGTTCGCCGAGGGTTGTGCAATCCTGGAAGAGGCGTTGCTAGCACACAAGGCATAGAGTCATGCGACATTTCCTCAGTTTGTTCGATTTGACCCCTGCCGAACTCGCCCATCTCATGAAGGAGACGGCGCGCTTGAAGAAGGCGTACCAGCGCGGCACGCGCAAGCCGACGCTCAAGGGCAAGGTGCTGGGCTTGGTCTTCGAGAAGCCGTCGCTGCGCACGCGCGTCAGCTTTGAGGCGGCCATGGCCCAGCTGGGCGGCACTACCATCTATACCGCCGGCAAGGACGTGGGCCTCGGCGTGCGCGAGAGCGTGCCGGACTTTGCCCGGGTCATGAGCCAGTATGTGGATGCCGTCGTGCTGCGCACGTTCAGCCATCAGACGGTCGAGGATTTCGCCGCACACGCGGCCTGTCCGGTCATCAACGGCCTGTCGGACCTCTTTCATCCCTGCCAGGCGCTGGCGGACCTGTTCACGATGTACGAGGTCTTCGGCAAGCTCGCCGGCAAGACCCTGGCGTTTGTCGGCGACGGCAACAACGTCGCCCGTTCGGTAGCGATCTGTTGCGGCAAGCTGGGCGTCCGGTTCATCTTGGCGGCGCCGGACCGCTACGGCTTCGACAAGCCGTTCCTGAAGCAATATCGGGAGCAGGTGCCCGATGGCGACCTGGTGCTGAACGGTGCGCCCGGCCACGCGGTAAAGGCCGCCGATGTCATCTACACCGACGTTTGGACGAGCATGGGCCAAGAGGAAGAACGCGATCGCCGCCTGCGGGAGTTCGCCGACTACCAGGTCAATGCGGCACTCCTGAAGAAAGCACCGGCGCACGCCCGCGTGATGCACTGCCTCCCCGCCCACCGCGGAGAGGAAGTCACCAGCGATGTGCTCGACGGCGAGCGGAGCGTCGTCTTCCAGCAAGCCGCGAATCGGATGCATGCACAGAAGGCACTGCTGGAGTGGCTGTTGAATTAGGGCACCACACTCATGCCTCGATTCTCGCCCAACGATCGTTTGCCCCGGATTCGCGGAACGCAAACCGGTTTGAGCAATCCGAATCAGGTGGATCAGATCAAGGCCGACATGCGCAGCGGGGACTACAAGTTTAACGAACTGCGAGGTCGCATTTCGGGTGTCACGGATCCCCACGGCACCTACTACGTGATGGTCGGACACCACCGAATGGTTGCTGCTTTGGAGCTTTACGCCGAAACGGGGGAGCCGGATTTTGTCTTCACTTTACTGGAATGGGGTTTCTGGGATGATGTGGTACGGGTGCCGATAAACAGTCGTCCCATGCCGGCACGCAACTGGTGGGGTGCATTGCGCAACCGCTGGGGTTTCTGAAGGGAGTGGGAAACCGTGAAGGACGTCCCCCTATCGTGCAGTGGTGTTGCCGTGGGCTCGCTTCAACTTCCGGCTTTCCAGCTTGGGCTTGGCGACCTGCTGTGCCTTCACCTGTCCACGCCGGCTGATTCCGACCATCAAGAAAAGCTCGTCGATGCACTGACCGGTAAACAGCCAGCGGCGGGGCTGACGGTTTTCGGCCGAGTTCGATTCGCGTGCCCAGCGCATGCCAGGAGAGGCTTCTGGGGGCTGTTCTTTCAGCCTACCGTCGCCGAGTGGCTTTCCAGTGCAGCGGGTGCGCCGCATGAAATCGCACGAACCGCCGCCAAGAGGTTGAAGCTGGATCCTAGCTGGAAGATTTGCCAACTGGCTGGGACCCAACGCACATTGCTCGGCCTGGAGGCCGCGTGGCTACTGGGGACAGATGCGATTGTGTTCTCCACGATTGGTCTTGATTGGAAGGGCCGATCCGCCGTTTTTGAAGCGGTTTCTGAAAGGGTGACCGACTGCCCTGGCCTACACCTCGGATATGCATACGAGACCTGTGGGCGCCGAGAACGCATGTGCCCTCCAGGCGCCGTGTGTCTCGAAGTTGGCATATCGAGTTCGACTGCGACGCCAGCAGCTCCCGTCTGAGAGAAAGATCAACCGATGCGTCATGACAGCCGTCGTCCCGATGAACTGCGTCCCCTCTCCTTCCGCCGCAAGTACACGCGCCAGGCGCCCGGCAGCGTCCTCGTTCGCATGGGCCGCACCACGGTGCTCTGCACTTGCTGCGTGGAGCTGACCGTGCCGCCGTTTCTCGTCGGTAAGGGCAAGGGCTGGCTCACCGCCGAATACGGCATGTTGCCGGGAAGCACCAACACACGCAAGGCACGCGACAAGGGCGGCAAGGTCGATGGCCGAAGCGTCGAGATTCAACGCCTGATCGGACGTAGTCTGCGCGCCGTGGTAGACCTGGAGAAACTGGGGGAACGCACGCTCTGGATCGACTGCGATGTGCTTGAGGCGGACGGCGGCACGCGTACCGCGTCCATCAATGGAGCGTACGTTGCCCTGGTCGATGCGCTCCATGCCATGAAGCACGTCGTCGGGCCGCCGGCAGGCATCGTCAAGGGCAGCGTGGCCGCCATCAGCGTTGGCCTGCTCGAAGACCGCGAGCTCCTCGATCTCGATTACAGCGAGGACAAGGATGCCGAGGTGGACTTGAACCTCGTCATGACCGGTGGCGGCCAGTTCATCGAAGTGCAGGGCACGGGCGAGGAGGCCACCTTCAGCCGCAGTCAACTCGATCGACTGCTCAAGCTGGGCAAGATCGGCATCGATGCCGTCACCGCGGCTCAGTGCCGGTCCTTGGGCGCCAATTGGTCTCTGGACTAGCGACGTCCCTTCTGCTATACGCCCGCCAATTGCCATCCGCCGCCTTCACGTTGCCATGAATACCCATGCGCCAGCCGAGAGGTGGATCGCTGACGGCTGATCGCTGACAGCTTTTTCGAGGGAGGGAGCCCATGAAGAAGTTGATGTTCCTGCTGGCCGGCCTGGCGTTCCTGGGCATTACCGGCCGTTTTTCCGCACGCGAAATCGAGGCGGACCCTGCCAAGGACTATTACGTCTACAAGGAAGTCGGTCCCTGGATGGTGTGCGTCACCAGTTACACCGGCGAGGACGCCGCCAAGATGGCGCACGACCTGACGCTGGAAATTCGCCAGAAGTATCAGCTTCCGGCGTTCATCGTCAATCGCGGCGCGGAAGAACGGCTCAAGGAGCAGGAGCGCATCCGCAGGATCCGCGAGACCTGCCCGGAAGGCGCTCGCATCCGCACCCTGGCGCACATGGAGGAGCACTTCGCGGTGCTGATCGGCGGCTACAAGGACATGGAAAGCGCCCGCGCTGCCCTCGATGTCATCAAGAAGCTCAAGCCGCCGGCCGACCGGTTCTGCATCCTGGGCGATCGCGTCGTGCCCGGCACTTCGGAGAAGGGTGAGAAGGGCGTCTGGGTCCAGCAGATCAAGCTGAGCCCGTTCACCAACAGCTTCGTGGCGCGCAACCCCACCTTTCCCGCGGAACAGACACAAGACAACAAGCCCGATCCGTTCTTGAAGGAACTGAACCGCGGCGAGAGCCTGAGCTTGCTCAAGTGCCCGAAGACCTGGACGCTGGCCGTGAAGTCGTTCCAGGGCATGCAAGCGATCCAGCAGTCTGTCCCCGGTGGTAATTCGTTGCTCGACGTGCTCGGCATGGGCAACAAGACCGGCGAGACACTGAACGCCGGTGCGCTGCAGGCTCATGAACTGGGCGAACTGCTCCGCCGCATGAAGTTCGAGGCCTACGTTCTGCACACGCGCAACAGCAGCGTGGTCTGCGTGGGCGGGTTCGACAGCAGGAACGACCCGCGCCTGGTTCAAACGCAGCAGACCCTGGCCAAGCTAAAGTTCGAAGGGGCCCAGCAGAACATGCAGCTTTTCGCCCAGCCTCTGCCGATGGAAGTCCCGAAGCCCTGACCGTTACCGGCCGAACCAGGCCGTGACGTGCTGCCGGAGCACGGCGAACAGCTCGTTGTCTTCGTCGCCATGGCAGCCGTGAGCGAACAGCAAGTAGCCGCCAAGCGCCAGGGCGGCAATCCGCCATCGATAGGGATTTCGCGCAAGACCGGCCCCGGGTGCAAGCGAGGGAATGGAATTTCCCTCCCTCGCACCTCGGGCCGGTTTCATTTTGTCGATGCGCGTTCGCTCGCAAATCCCATTCATCGCATCTCCCACCCGAACATTGCCGACGGCCACCGTGTCCTGCTCGTGGGGCCGGCTTCCAGCCGGCCTGACGTATGGCCGGCTGGAAGCCGGCCCCACAGCAAATGCAAATATGAATCGGCGACAAACGAATTACAATAGGACAGTGCCCGTCCCCGTTGCGCCAATGGCGAGGATGCTCCCGATGCTGCGCTCCGTTTCCGCTGCCGCCACGCTGGTCGATCGCCTGTGCCGGCCCCAGCGAATCGGCGTTTTTGGCCATCGTGGCGTGGGCAAGTCCACCCTGCTGACGATGCTCTACCGCGAGGCCGTGGGCGGCCGTTTGCCTGGATTGCGCCTTGCCGCGGCGGACGCGCGGACTGCCGACTACCTTTCCGACAAGGTGCTCCAGCTGGAATCCGGCCAACCGTTGCCCGGAACCCTGGCGGAAACCGACCTGCGCTTTCATCTCTATCACGAGGACCGCCGGCTCGAGCTCCTCGTGAAAGATTACCAGGGCGAACACGTTGAACTCGGCAGGCAGGGCACCGTCCGCGAGTTCCTGCGCGATTGTGATGCCGTCTTGCTCTGCCTGGACCTGACGACCGTGCCGTCGCCCGCAGAGCGGCTGCGCCGCCAGCAGGAAATCGAGCAGCTCATCGAAGACTACCTGGCCGACGAGCCGCGTCGGCAAATGGATCGCCCCGCTGCGCTGGTGCTGACCAAGGCCGACCTGCTCGGCCCCCAATCGAACGACATTGACGCGCTGGCACGTTTGCACTGTGGCATGACCCGTCACACGCTGGAATCGCACTGTCCCAACACGGCACTCTTCGCCGTCAGCAGCCTCGGCGACACGCCTTTGACGCCTGGCGAGTCGGGCACCGGACCACTGCAGCCGCGGAACCTTGCCGACCCACTGGTCTGGCTGGCGAAGGCACTGCAAGCCCAGGATGAAGCGCGTCTGAAGCACCTCTGGACGCTAGCCGGTGGGCGCCGTGCTCTTCTGGAACGCGGCATCGCCTGCTTCGCCCAGCGCTATCCCGATGCACCGGCAACGAAAGCGAATGAGCAGCAACTTCGGGAGCTGCGCCGGCACCAGCGCCGGCGGCGAATGCTTGGCCTCGCCGCGGCTATCGCGATTGCGCTGGTGGGGATGTGGACCTATGACGCAGTGGGCCAGCGCGATCTCAATCGCTTCGAAGCCGAGCACGCGGACAACCCGCAAGCCCAGATCGAACAATGGCAGCAGTATCAGGCCTGGCACCCGACCCGCCACCTCTTCGGCAGCCTCACGGCGGAAGACGAGAAGGGACGATTGGACGAGCTGGCAGCCCAGCTGCGCGAACGCGACCGCGTGTCGCGTCTATCGGAGCTGCGCCGCAAATCGGCGGACCCGGATGCCGACCCCGAAGCGAGCTGGCGGGAGTTTCAGGACTTCCGCGCCCGTTTTCCCGAAGCGAACGTGGACGGCGACCTGGACCAGTTGCGGGCAGTCATCAAGGCCCGGCGCGACGATCAGGTCAAGCAGCGGGCCCAGCGTGCTTACGAGGAGTTGGCCCGGGCCAGCCAGCGCTCCAGCGACCTCAGCGGTCTGGTCATGCTGACGGATCGCTTCCTGCGCGACCATTCGGGCAGCTTCCTCGAGCCGGAAGTGCGACGCATTCGCGCCGGTGCGGTGCGTCGGCTGGATGAGCAAGAGATCCAGGCTGCACGGACTTACTCGGCCCAGCAGCCGCTCAACTTCCACACCCGACGTGAACTGTATCAGCGTTACCTGGACCGTCATCCTGGCGGAGGAACCTTTGCTGACGAAGCTCGCGGCGCGCTCAAAACCATCGACGAGCAGTGGGACAAGCACGACTTCCGCGCCGTCCGCGACCAGTACCTGGCCCATCCCGGCGATATGCCGGAACTGGTGGCCCAGTGCCGTCGCTATCTCGCGGTACATCCCAAGGGCAAGTTCACCGGGTCCGCTGCGGAGTTGCTGCGTTGGAGCGAGCGGGTGACTGCCGCGGGCGAGTACAAGGTCGTCCTGCGCGGCGGCGACTTCGAACACAAGATCGCACGCTGGTTTTCGCGCGGGACCAAACTGTCCGTGGAACTGGAAGTCGGCGGGGTGCGCTACGGGCCCAGCAGCATCGTGGTCAACCGCTATGATCCCGACTGGGATTACGAATTCCCACGCCGCATTCGCTGGAAGCTGGGCGACCCCGTCACGATTCGCGTGAACGATCATACGTGGAAAGACCGCGTCGTTGTCGAGTTTGCGTCCGCGAGTGGCGACCCGCTGGCAATCAAGATGCTGAGCGGGGAGAACATGTGCGGAGCGAACCGGATCACGTTCGAGTCCGACTTCGCCATGCCGACAATGCCGAAGATAGAATGACCGAAGGACTTCGCGACGAAACGCCATGGACGCGTGAATGACACCCATCCCGATCGAGCATGCGATCTACAGTAATGCCGACAGCGGCGGCTACCGCTTCCTCGCGCGCTCCCCGGGCTTTCAGGACGACTGGCTGGCCGAGGCGGAGCGCATCTGCACCGGCTTCGGCGAGCGGCCCGCGGGGGTCGCCTGTCCCGCAAGCGTCTTCGCTCAGCCATTCAGTCTCCACCACGTGGCGATCGTGCAAGTCGCGGACCAAGGCCATGACGACGCCGGCCGACCGGGAGCGCTCGGCTTCTACCTGCTGGTCGTGCCGCGCCGCGCCTATGGGGACCTGATGGGCGACCCCTTCCAGATCGCCGATCGTTATCCCCCGCCGTGGGAAGCGCGCGGCGACATGCCGACGCTTTCCTGGCCGGCGGCTCCGTTGCCTGCGCGGACCGTGGCGGAGGTCCAAAAGGTCCTCAGGAATGGCAATAGCGCCACGCTTCTTGGCGGCGCTCAGGCACTGGTGGACGGCGGCAAACTGGTCTTCGAGCGTTCGGCACCGGACAACGAACTTTTGCGCAATCTGTGGCTGCTGCTGCCCGATACCACGCGCAGCCATCTCTGGCCCGCCAGCTTTGCGTTCGGCAACGCCCTGCGTTTCGACTGCCTGGCGGTGCCGCGTGCCGACGAGATGACGTACACCAGCTACAGGAACGAGGTGCAAGCCGGAGACTATCCCGAGGGACGCTATGAGCTGCACCTCCAAATTGCCGTCGAATCGGGCGATCAGCGCGAACTCGATGCCCTTTTTGCCCGGCACAGCAGCTCGCAGATCTTGAAGCTCGTGGTAATGCTCCTGGTCGTGGTAGGTGTGCTGGCCTTGGTCATGCGGATGCTGACCACGCAGCCGCGGCCCCGACCGACGCCAACGCAGGTGGTGAGCACCTACCGGACCGTGCCGCACCTCGAAGCCGACTATCCCAAGATGAGCACGCCGCTGCGCCTGCAAGTGGCTCAAATGCTTCACGACCTGGCCCACGACCTGGGTGTGCCCGCGCACGGTCCCAAGCCGACCGTTGAAACGCTGCTCGAAGAGATCGACAAGCGCCTGGGCACGCCGGACCCGAAGCGCGATCCGGGCCCGCTCAAGGCGCAGAGGCCCGCGGAGCGCCAGCTGCGCGTGCTGCTCTGGAAGCACGACGTTTCGGGCTTCGACGACCTCCGGCTGAACGAGGCCGAACTGGTCGAACGGCTGCGAAACAAGCTGGTCCCGCCGAAGAAAGCCAACCCACCAAGAGACTGACGTGGCCGACAAAAGCCAGGAACGTGTGCTCGTGGTGCCGACGGCCATCTTCCACGACGCTGGTGTCTTTCAGGGCTTCAGCCCGCGCGTGGACTACTACCTGCCCCGTCTGCTGGACTCCGGTCAGCTGAGCTACCGACCGCGTTCCGAGGCCGAGGACGATCCCACCTCCAAGCAGCTCATTCCGTACGTGGTCTTGCGCTGGCGAGACCAGGTTTTTCACTACACCCGGGGCAAGGGCGGCGGCGAGCCCCGGCTGCGGGCGCTGCGCTCGATCGGCGTCGGCGGTCACATCAGTGCGGACGACGCGAACCTGTTCGACAGTCCCTATCGAGAGGCGATGTTCCGCGAAGTGGCCGAGGAAGTGCGCCTGGAAACCGACTACCAGGAGCGGTGCATCGGTCTCATCAACGATGACAGTTCCGCCGTAGGGCAGGTCCACCTCGGCATCGTCCATGTCTTCGACCTGGCGGAGCCGCAGGTGTTTCGCCGCGAGCAAGTTCTTACGCGGGCTGGCTTCGCGCCCATCGCGAATCTTCGCCAGGAGCGCGAGGAATTCGAGACCTGGTCGCAGTACGTGCTGGACGTGCTGGCCCCTTGATCACCATCCATGTTGCCGGGACGGCACAATCGGCATATTCCCTATCTCAACGGCACCGCACTGCGCTTCGACGTCTTCCCTCCGGCACGCCAAGCGGTACAGTGAACTCATGACACGCATGGATCAAATCCTCACCGGCGACTGCGTGAAGCTGCTGGCCGAGCTTCCCGAGGGGACGATCGACCTGGCCTTCGCCGATCCTCCTTTCAACATCGGCTACGAGTACGACGTGTACGACGACCGCCGGGCCAAGCGCGACTACCTGGAATGGAGCGACAAGTGGCTGGCCGCCGTGCAGCGCGTGCTAAAGCCGACCGGCTCGTTCTTCGTCGCCATCGGGGACGAATACGTCGCCGAGCTGAAGGTCCGGCTCGACGCGCTGGGCCTGACGATGCGCAACTGGATCGTTTGGCACTACACCTTCGGCGTCAACTGCACCAAGAAGTTCAATCGCAGCCACGCGCACATCCTTTATTACGTCGTCGATCCGAAGCGATGCACGTTCAATGTCGATGGCATCCGCGTGCCGTCGGCCCGGCAGACGACCTATGCCGATCGGCGTGCCAATCCTCGCGGCAAGCTGCCCGACGACACCTGGGTCTTGCGCCCGCAGGAAGACGACCGCTTCTTTGGTCCCCAGGACGACACCTGGTACGTGCCGCGCGTTTGCGGCACCTTCAAGGAGCGCACCGGCCACCCGTGCCAGATGCCCGAGGCCCTGCTGGAACGTATCATTCGCGTGGGCAGCGACCCGGGCGACAGTGTCCTTGACCCGTTTGCCGGCAGTGGCACCACGCTGGCGGTGGCGAAGCGGCTGGGCCGGCGATACCTCGGCATCGAGTGGTCGGAGCAGTACGCGGAACACGTACGCCAGCGCGTGGACGGTGTGACGCCGGAACTGGCGTTCGACGGTGCGACGGCGCTACGCTGAAAGAGGCTATCTCCATGCGTCGCTTCAAGGACCTTTCCCCCCAGGAAGTGCTGGCCCTGGCCATCTCGCTGGAAGAGGAAGACGCACGCATTTACCAGGAGTTCGCACGCGTGCTCCGGCCGAACTTCCCCAAGGCCGCGACAGAGCTCGACGCCATGCGCGCGGAGGAGGACGGCCACCGTCATCGGCTCATCGAGCTATTCAAGCGCAAGTTCGGCGAGGAAATTCCCCTGATCCGCCGCAACGACGTGAAGGGCTTCGTCGAACGCCCGTCACCGCATTCGTGGCGCACGCTGGGCGTGGACGAAATCCGCCGTCGCGTTGACGTGATGGAGTCCGAGACGCGCCAGTTCTACGACCGGGCGCTCGCTTACGTGTCCGATGCCGACTTGCGTCAGCTCCTGGGCGACCTGGCCGAGGAGGAGCGGCGTCATGAAGAGATGGCTGCCCACATCGCTCCCGACGCGCAAACGCGGGAGCAGCGGGAAAGCGAGGAATCCAGCTCGCGCCGATTGTTCATCCTGCAAATCGTGCAGCCGGGCCTGGCGGGCTTGATGGATGGTTCCGTTTCGACGCTGGCGCCGCTCTTCGCCGCGGCGTTTGCCACCAAGTCGTCGAAGGACGCGTTCCTGGTTGGCCTGGCCGCCGCGGTCGGGGCCGGCATCAGCATGGGCTTTGCGGAAGCGATGTCGGACGATGGCAGCCTGTCGGGCCGCGGACGGCCTTTGTTGCGCGGCCTGGCCTGCGGCGGCATGACGTTCCTCGGCGGCATTGGCCATGCACTCCCCTACTTGATTCCATTCTTCTGGACGGCAACCGCCATCGCGATCGGCGTGGTGATCGTCGAGCTGATCGCGATCGCGTGGATTCGCAATCACTACATGGACACGCCGTTTTTGTCGGCGATGTTCCAGGTGATCGTCGGCGGCGTCCTGGTGTTTCTGACCGGGATCCTGATCGGCAGCTCGTGACATCAGTTCCCGTGCGCCCGCAGCGCAAGCAAGGCGGAACTCAAGGGTTGTTAGCCCCCCGACTTGATGACCCCGACATACAGGTTGCCATCGGTGTGCCAGGGGTCGCCGCCGCCGTTCTTCCCTTCCTTGGTCTTGTGAAAGTTGTCGACGACGTAGCGATCCGCCAGTTCGCCGGTCTTTTCCAGGCATTGAAACAGGTAATCGCGCTCGGCGTCCACGTTGGCGGCAGTGACGTGCGTGATCTGGCCGGTGGTCTTGCTCAGTCCGACGCGCCGGTCGTAGACCGCGGACCCGACCCAGATCGGACGGCCATCGGAATCCACCTTTTCGGTCTGCCAGAAGCGGACGTGATGCCGGTGCCGCGGGTTGTCGCCCACTTCTTGCTCGAAAGCCAGGTCTTCCTGGCGGCCAAACAGATACAGGCTGCTGACGGGAGCCGCCGGGTCCGGCCGCTTGAGCACCGAGGCGGCGGCGATTTCCAGGCAACTTTTCAGACTCAACGGATCCGCTGGATACCATTGGGAAGCCAGCATGATGCGGACCACCTCGGCTTTCGTGCCGATCAATGCCACGTTGATCGGATCGCCAGGGATGCCGCTGCTGGTGTGGGTGATGCCGGGAGTGTCTTCCAGCGACGGATGCTTGTGCACGTGATGCTTCCAAAGGGCTGGCACCACCAGGTAGGTCGCCGCCAGATAAACCGTGAGGATCGCACAAGCTCCCACGGCGATCTTTTTGGGGAGGCTCCAGGCCTGAGTCGCGGATGCAGGTGCGGAGGTCATGCTCTTTCTCGGAATGTGCGGGAGGCGCTCCAGCCCCTCATGATATGGCAAGCTTCCCACGTCGCCATTAGCAATTTGGGCTGAGCTGCGATACTGGGGGGTCTCGGCCGATCTCGGTAAACGAAGGACCGCGACGCAAAGGAAAACGCGTTGTTCGCGTTTCCCTTTGCGTCGCGGTTGGGCGGGCAAATGAAGTGTGCCGGATCTCACCAGTAGCGCAAGCGCCACCAATCGTGACACTGAGCCGTCTTGCCGAACCACCAGTGCCCGTCCACCCACTCGAGCTTGACGGAGCGCCAGCCGAGCGGGACCTTCGGGAACGGATAGGGCGGCCCGATGAACGGCCAGGACGTATACGGGTACGCGGTCGGGTAGGCGACGCGCGATAGGTTATTGTACGGGGCGTAGGTTGGCCACGCATACGGCGGCATGACCGGCGGCGTCAGGGAGTAAGGCGGGCCGTTCGGGCCTGCCGCGGCCTGGAAGATTGGCACCGGTTCCACCGGTCCAGGGTAGCCCATGCCCGGAGGCGCGGCCACGCCGGCCTCGGGGCCCGTGCGGCGCGGCAACGGCACCGGATCGGCGACCGGCGGCATGGCGGCCTGGACCTGCTGGATCGACTGCATCACCGCCAGCTGGTCGCGCACCTGCTGCACGCCCGGCACGCCGCGGACAATACGGATGGCTTCGGCTTTCTGCGACGGATCGGCGACCATGCCGGATACGTCCGCGATGCCGTTCTGAAAGACGACGTCGATCTTGAGGCCAAACAGCCACGCACTCTGACGCAGCTGGCCAGCGATGGCCTCGGCCGTCTTCTGGTTGACGGATGGCTCCGCCACGGGCGCCGGGGCCTTCCCCTTGTCGGCGACCCGCGCGGGCTCGGTGGCGGGCAGCGACGAGCTGATCCACAGCCCTGCCGCGGCGGCCAGCATGAAATGAGAACGCACGGTCACGGCAACATCCTCCTTGACGGTTGGCGGCGCAGCCCCTGCGACCCACCTATTACTTCGCCCGACCGACCCCCCACAAAACCGTTCAAGCCGTGCGATTTCACCACTCCGTGTCCCAGGTGCCCCGCGCGAACCGGATAACCGGCCTGCCGTGTCTTACCCGCAGAGTCCCCGCAGTGTCGCGCACGAGCGCGAAATTCTTGGTGAATTGACACTCTGCAGAGCGATCCCTATACTACTTTCTCCCGCGGAAAACGGCTCACGCCGTCTCACGCAAGCACCTGTAGCTCAACTGGATAGAGCAATGGCCTACGAAGCCATAGGTTGCAGGTTCGAATCCTGCCAGGTGTAGTTTGAGCCCCTTCAGCAGTTCCACTTCCTTCTCCTTCCAAAAAATGACTTGGCGTCTTTCCCTTGTCGTCGTTGGTGCGAGTGTGCGACCGTGACTAGCCAGCATGAGGGGCGATCAGCCTGATGCACGCAACGTCAAGCCCCGACGGGTTGTCGGTGTGTCGCCAAGCCGCGGATTCGCCCCAGTCGACATCGTGGTGAACCATCGGGCCTGTCGATAGAACATAAGGAGACAGGAGGAAGGATGATCAGCAGCAGTTACAACCTGACCCACCTGAAATTACTCGAAGCCGAGAGCATCCACATCATCCGCGAAGTGGCCGCCGAGTTCGAGCGGCCGGTGATGCTCTACTCCATCGGCAAGGACTCCGCCGTCATGCTGCGCCTGGCGCAGAAGGCGTTCCACCCCGGCCGACTGCCGTTCCCGCTGTTGCATGTCGATACGACCTGGAAGTTCCGGGCGATGATCGAGTTCCGCGATCGCTACTGTCGCGAACAGGGCCTCGACTTGAAGGTGTGGATCAATCCCGAGGGAAAGGCACAGAACATCAACCCGTTCGACCACGGCTCGAAGAAGCACACGGACATCATGAAGACGGCGGCGCTGAAGCAGGCATTGAACCACTACCAGTTCGACGCGGCGTTCGGCGGCGCCCGACGCGATGAGGAGAAGAGCCGGGCCAAGGAGCGCGTGTACAGCTTCCGCGACCGCATGCACCAGTGGGACCCGAAGAACCAGCGGCCGGAACTCTGGAACCTTTACAACAACAAGATCAACAAGGGCGAGAGCATCCGCGTCTTTCCGCTCTCTAACTGGACCGAGCTGGACGTCTGGCAATACGTCCACCTGGAGAACATCCCGCTCGTGCCGCTGTACTTTGCCGACGTCCGCCCCGTCGTCGAGCGCGACGGCACGCTCATCATGGTGGACGACGAGAGGATGCAGGCTCGCTTGCGGCCGGGCGAGGTGCCGATGATGAAGAAGGTGCGGTTCCGCACGCTGGGCTGCTACCCGCTCACCGGGGCGATCGAGAGCAACGCGACGTCGCTCCCGGAAATTATCGAGGAGATGCTGCTGGCGCGGAACTCCGAGCGGCAGGGGCGAGTGATCGATCACGACGAGACGGGGTCGATGGAGCAGAAGAAACGAGAAGGGTATTTCTGAGTGGATGTCAGCTGTGAATTGCAGCTGACCTCGGGAGAGGTACCGACGATGGAGCCGAAACCGCCTCAATCCAAGGAATGGTGCTTTGAAATTGCTATTGTGGACGCCATCAACATCTTCTGCCGAACCGTTCTTCGGCCCCGCGAGATAATCGGCGAGGAAAAATGGGAAGGAGAATACGGTTCACGGAGGTTCTCAACGAGAAATATTAACCCGACAGGAAAGATAATCAGCTGCATGGACTCGCTGGACGACTGCGGTGATGTCCGCGTTCTCGGTGCTACTCATGGCACAACCTCCTGTGGCCGTTGGTGGGACCGCCGCCAAACTCACACCAGTGCCGTCGGGTTCAGCAGCCCTTCGAGCGACCGAACGATCTCGCGGAACGCTACCTCATCGAGCACCGGCGTCGCCCCTTCAGTGGAGAGCTCCTGGTCCAGCTCGACCCAGCTCTTGCAACCGGCGTAGTGCGGCGTGTCCGGAATCTCAAACGCCTGGGCTGCTTGGTAGACGCGCGCCGGCAGCACATAAAGTCCTGGGACGCGATAGTCGAACCGCTTGCGCACCGTCGCCTCGGACCACAAGTGCAAGTGATCGAGGATCAGGGCCGCATGCAGGGCGCGAACGTGATACAGTCCCGGCACCTCGACGAAATGCGTGAGCCGCACGGTGCCGGCTGGCGGTTTCTCCTTCTCGGCCTGCTCCAAGTGCGGCAATGCGTCGGGCTTGATGCCGTCGCGCTGCTGGTGGACATAGGTCGGGAAGAGCCAGAAACGCGTGTGTTCCATCTCGAACGTGTCGTTCGCCTCGGCAATGCCGCCCTTGCGCAGGATGAACGCTTGACGCCCCGTTGCCAGTGCCTGGCAGATGACGGCCCATTCCTTGAACGCGTGTTTCAGCATGGATCTGTCTCCCCTACCACAATCCCCTTGCGAACCCCAGGCAGCCATAGCACGCGAGACAACTCATGGCCAGAAAGCCGGCGCCGACAAACCAGCGACGGGATTCCCGGCTGTTGTCCAGGACGAAGCCCACCGCGCAGACGAACAAGATGGTGACCGGCAACCCGGCAGTCCCGATCAGAAGGAGGCCCCGATACGGGGGCGGCGAGTCCACCCACACCCCGGCGCACGCACCAAAGACCACAAGCCCCAGAAGGACGAACATGCCCGCAATCAAGCGCCGCAGCCAGCGAAGCAGATCGTCGTGCGCTTCCGCGATTTGTTCGTCCGCTTCGTCCAAGGACGAGAGATCGTCAAGGCGTCGCGGGATTTTGTCCTCGTCCATGCGCTGGCTCCTTCACCAAACGCATCCAAGAATTACTTCGTAGGACGGATTTCCAATCCGTCCGGCAAAACGGACGGATTGGAAATCCGTCCTACGAAGCCTATGAACCTATTCCTGGACGGTTCCCAAGTGATCGCATCGATCGCTTAGGACGTCATCCTCTCCCGTTTCGGTTCCCGCAGCATCAAATCGCTGACCGCAGTGCGTGGGTCCTTGTCCTCATAGAGGACGCGGTAGACCTCGCGGGTGATCGGCATGTCGATGCCCATCTTTTCCGCGCGGAAGTAAACGCTGCGCGTCGTGTAGACGCCCTCGGCCACCATCTTCATATGGGACAGGATGTCGGCCAGTTTCTCGCCGCGGCCCAGGCGTTCGCCGACGTGGCGATTGCGGCCATGCCGGCTGATGCAGGTGGTGATCAGGTCGCCGATGCCGGCCAGGCCGAAAAACGTCTCGTGCTCCGCGCCCAGGGCGGCGCCGAAGCGCGCCATCTCCGCGACGCCGCGCGTCAGCAATGCCGACTTAGTGTTGTCGCCGAAGCTCAGTCCGTCGCTGATGCCCGCCGCAATGGCGATGACGTTCTTGAGCGCGCCGCCCAGCTCGACGCCGACTACATCCTGGTTCGTGTATACGCGGAAACGCTCGGTGCTGAACCGCTGCTGAATCCAGCGGGCCAGGTCGAAATCGGCACTGGCCGCCACGACCGACGTCGGCAGCCCGCGACTGACTTCCTCGGCATGGCTGGGCCCGCTCAGCGTCGCGGTCCGCTCCACGCCAAGTACCTCTCGCAGAATTTCGGTCGGCCGCAGGAACGTCTCGTTTTCCAGTCCTTTTGCCAGGCTGAGCACTGGGAGGTCCGCACGTAGCGTTGGCGTCACTTTTTGAAGCGTTGCCCGCAGATACACGGTTGGCACGGCCGAGACGCACAGGTCGGCATCGGCGACGGCTTCGCGGACGTCCGTGGTCAACTCGATGGTCGAGGGGATTGGCACGCCGGGCAAGAAGGTGACGTTTTCGCGCCGTTCGCGGAGGAGGCGAGCGTTTTCCTCGCGGGCGCTCCAGAGCGAGACGCGATGGCCTTCGACCGGCGCCAGCAGGAGGGCGATGGCGGTGCCCCAGGCGCCGTCTCCCAGGATGGCGAACTTTGTCGGCATGGTAAGCAGACCCGGTGGTGAAAACCTGGCAAACCGTGGCGATTATGACAGAAACGCGGAGGAGCGGCAACTTGGGCAAATCGCCTTCCGTACCGGCGGATGGATTTCCGCAAGTTCGCGCTGCCGGGTGGTCGATAGTGCTGAGAGAAATCCCCACACGGAAGTCGCAGAGGGTCGGCAAGGTTGCGCCGGCAAGAACGTCGTCCAGGCTGCGCGCCTGGGTTGCCGTCATGCCGCAGGGAGGATGGAGTATGGCCGCGCGTCTTCGTGTCTACCGCTCTCCGGAAGATTCGTCCTGCACCGGAGTCTCACAACCCACGGTCCGCATCAGCCTCGAAGACCTGTTGCCGCTCATCGCCTTGGCGCAGAAGAACGGTTTCGTCTGGCTGCAAGACTTCATCGATGACGAAGTCGTCATCACCGAAGACCTCTACGAGGTGCTTCAGGCGTTCCGCAGCTATCGGCCTTCGGCCTGATGGATCGAACATAATACCGAAAACGCGGCGTTGAAGGAATTGATGAGGGAACTACCGATCGGCACCCAGTCGCGAACCGACTGGGTGGCACGTCGGTAGTTACTTTTTTTGGGCATTGCGCTCGGCCGTCAGGATGACTCACGCTGCCTTCATCGTCCCGAGCTTTTTCATGGGCCGCCAAAGCCGTGAAGTCGAGCGATTTCCGACTCAACGCTGCCGAGGCCCCCAGGAAAGATTGCCACGCGGACGAATGGCCGTCCTCGCCGTTCACTTCATACTCACAGCGAATAGCGCGGCCCCAGGCGGACGCTGAGCATCAGGTATGCCCCGTGCAGGCCGATGATGCACGCAACGAGCCAGGACAACAGGCGGCCCGCTTGGAAGAGCTGGTTCGTCGTCTTCGCGTAAACAGGCAGGATGGTCTGCACCTCTTCCAGACTCTGGCCCAGTTCGTTCAGGGCCTGTTCCTCCTCATCGAGCCGGTTGTCGAGCTGGTCGGTCAGCATCGGCAGCATCTGGGTAAAGGTCTCCGCCAGCACCATGGTCTGTTTCATCGCGGCTTCGTACTCGTGGCGATGCTCCACCGCTCGCTCGAGCTGATTGCGCGTTCCACGCAGGAGCGATGCCGAGCGCAACAGCGCCTTTTGCACCTCCGGCCAGCGCGACGCGGTCGCGTCGAGACTTTTCCGGGCTTGCCGCAGCGCCGTTGCTACGTCCTTGAGTTTCTCGGTGTCGCGCAGGATGCGCGAGAGGTCCTGGCCGATCTTCGGCAAGTCCTCGGCCAGCTTGGCTGCGTGGGCGGGCGCGTCCTTGAGCAGCGGTTCGATCTTGTCCTGCTGCTCCAGGGCCACTCCCAGGGCCTCGCGCGTCTTGGCGACGACCTTCCGACTCTCGTCCAGCGACGTCCGCAACTGCGGTAAATCCTTGTTCAAGCCGTCCAGCTCCTTGCCGGCGGCGATGGCGCCTTGCGCGGCCTTGCGCATCCCTTTGGCGATGTTTTCGCCATCCGGCCAGAACTGTTTTTGCTCGATTTCCGGCTTGAAGCCATTGAACGTCACGACCGGATAGGTGTAGCTGGAAAGCCGCTCCACCTGGTCCGCGCCGCTGGTTAGCGCTTCCTCCAGCCCCTTGAATCCCTCGCGCATGGTGTCCAGGCGTTGCAGCTTCAGGAGGGCATTCATCTTATCGAGGCCTTCGCCAAACCGACCGAGGCTGTCGTGAATCTCGCGGGCGGCCTTCAAGTCCAGCGGCGCCTGCTTCAATAGGGCATCGAGCCGTTTGGCGTCCGTCCGGAGCGCTGCCGTCGATTCGTCGATACGGTCAGCGGTCTTGAGCGCGCCGGGTACGACTTTCTGATCGAGGAACTCCGCCGTCTCCCCGAGGCCGTCGCCTAGCTTGGCCACGTGCGTCGCGTCCAGCGTGCGTGCCATGCTGTCGAGTCCGTCGGCCACCTCGCCCAGGGCGTCGCGCATGGTGCGCACCGTGTCGAAATCCACTTGCTGCGATTTCAGCGTGCGCGTGACGACGTGCGTTTGCGTCCGCATGTCGTTGGCAAGCTGCTGGAGCTTGGGCTGGCGGAGCTCTTGCACCTGGCGGCGCAGGATGCGCACCTGCGTGCCTGCATGGTCGGTGACGCGCTCCGCGCCGTGAAAACCACGATTGACCTCCTCACGGGAAGGCAGTTGACAGCCGAACGCGAAAAGAACGATGCCGATCGCAAGTTCGAGGAGACCGAGGATGAGGAAGATGACGCGACGCATGAGCGTGGCTCCTTGGTGCGCGGCGGTCGTCCAGACGGGAGGAAAAGCAGGGGATTGACGCCGGCGCCGGAAAGGCTGGCAAAGGAGGCGAACCGGGCTCTGCTCAATTGTAACATATGATCGGTGTGCAGGGAGCCCGAACTGATTCGACGCCCGCCCAATGCGGCAGTTGCAATCTTCTTCGCCGAGGATTACAAACCATTGCGGCTTTTACCTGATTCGCCGCGGTCCGCGGGGAGAAACTCCTTCGCGCGTCGCGGTTAATGCGACAGCGCTGGTTTGAAAGCACGATTCACGGGAACCGTCTGTAGCCGCAGGCTTTCGCCTGCGGAGTGCGTGTACCGCACCTGCGACGCCATTCCGCAGGCTGAAGCCTTAAAGTTCTACACGAATTCTATGGTGTCCAGGCAAGGGGTCACTTTTGTAGTCTTTTCAAGTGTCGCCCCTCGG
>JAIEMG010000233.1 GCA_019752375.1 Gemmataceae bacterium
ACGGTCCGCCCCCGCACGACGGCACGAGAAAAATCAGCGACGGAGCTTGACAAAAGCGGTCTCATAGAAGGCGGTTTTCCGACCGCCTGAAGGCGGGACTACGAACAATACGAAGAGCTTTCCGTTCCCTAGCGAAGCCCCCACATCTGGCCATTGGTCACGACAACCGCCGAGCGCTGGAAGACCGCCAGCGATGCGCTGGTGCCCGATGCGGTGAAATTCAAGCGCTGGATCGGCCGGCCGTCACGCGGATCGCAGCAGTGCACGGGAAAGCTGCTCGACGACTGTTCCATGCGTGCGCGCGCCAGGATCAATGGTAGCGCCGATGGCAACGGCAGTGGAGCCAGGGTGGGCAGCAGCGCGCCGGGGCTCGCCGGCAGCGAGCGGCGCATCAGCAACGCCGGTTCCAGGTCGGTGAATGCGTGTAGCGGGTGTGCGAGCAAGCCCTGGCGGGTAAGGACGACGTGCCAGCGCGTGTCGCGCGGGGAGAGCGATTGCTGCCAGATGCGTTTGCCGTCCGCCAGGCCGATGGCGAGCAGCGTGTTTCCGGCGGACAGGTAAACCGCGGTCGCGTCGAGCGCTGCTGGGCTCAGTCCCTGGGCATTGATCGAGCCGGGCAGCAGCGTCGTCCACCGGGAGACGCCGTTGCGCAGGTCGAGACGTTCCAGCTCGCAACCGTAGTTGCGCGGCACCAGGAGCAGGACGCACTCCTCGCAGACGACCACCTGAGCCGGCTCGCCCGTCAAGCTGTGCACACGGTCGAGCGCATGGCGCCAGACTTCCTTGCCCGTCACTGCTTCGGTCAAGATCACACCACCCGCACAAGCCAGGCAGAGATGGCGCGGACCGACGGCCACGGGAGGCTGCACCCAGCGGCCCAGCGGCGCGGCCAGATTGCCGAGCGGTTGCCCGGTCATCGAGTCGAGCATGCGATAGCCACCGGCGCTCTGGACCCGGACGCGATCAATGTCGGCGTGGTACAGCGGTCCGCTGCCGGCCGAGAGCAGATGTTGCCAGAGCAACTGTCCGGTTTCGACGTCGAGCGCAGTCAGTCGCCGTCGGCCGTCCTGAAACAGCAGCCGAGACGCAAGCAGTCCGAAGTCGGACAGCGGCGTGTCGGCTGCGAGAAGACACCAGAGCACTTGGCCGTCAGTCGCCCTGAAACAAGTGGCACCATCAGTTCCGGCGACAATCGTGAGGTCGCCGTGCCGCCCAAGCCAGGACGCGGCATGGTGCAATGGCCGTGTCCAGCGCTCCTTGCCGTCGGCAAGGCTGTGGCAGGTCAGCGAGTGCCCGACCACGCAGCCAAAGGCGAAGTCGGAACACGACGACACCGCTCCGTTCTCTGCCAGAAGCGTGAAGTCGTCCTTCCCCGAAATCGGTGCGATGTGCCAGGCTCGCGACAACGGCAAGGCGAGATTCGGCCGAGCGGCGGCATCAGGCTTGAACAAGGGATTCTGCAGTTGCAGTGCAGCGAACTCCGCCAGGTTGCGTTTGGCGTCCAGCGAAGGCACCGTCAGTGCGCCATGCTCGCGGCCGAGGCGATTCCACGTCGCCGCGGCGGCGCTCCACGTCTCTGCCGCCTCGTAGCCTCGGGCGAGCTGCGCCAGGGCCACGGCACGCTCGGCATCGGTCGTGCCGTGACGCAGCCACCAGCGCTCCGCGAACGATGGGGACTCCTTCTGCTCCGTCAGTCGTTTCATCGCCGACCGCGTGACCGACGCATTGGGAAAGTTCAGCGCCAATCGTTCGATGACTCTTTCGGGGGCGTCCTTCGGCGCGGCGGCGAGCCTGTCGCGGGCTGATTGCTCGAATCGGGCGTAGATTGGTGCACCATGGGCTCGGACCAACTCGTCGATGCGCCGGGCCGCGATGACTCCGCCAGGCTGCGGCAAGCCGGATGGATTGGCCGCGATCGTGGCGCGCAAGTCGTCGTCCATCAGGACCGACTGCCAGGCTTCCACCGCACGTTCGAAGCGGCCAGCTTGCTTCCAGAGGTCAACGCTGCGGACGATAGCGTGGAGCCGCCATGTCGGCGGAAAATCGCTGGCCGCCGCACGAGCGAGATGCCCCGTCGCGGCATCCCATTGCTTCTCCTGCGCCGCACGCTCGGCCATCAATGTCAGCAATTCGTGGCGCATGCTCCTTGCCCGGCTGTGGAGCAAGGACATCTGCCGGCGCTCGCCGGCCGCCAGGCGCTCAGCTTTTGTCAGGGACTCCACGGCATCCGCATCCTGACCGGAGTCGGCCTGTGCCAGGGCCAGGCGAAACTGTACCAGTGCCGACGCCGGCTGAGCGGCCGCTTCTTTGCGGCGATTCTCCAGGAAATGCGATTCGGGAACGTAGCCGAGCAACTCGCGATCAGTGGCGACAATCAGGCAGCCCTTGCCGACTGCCAAGTTGCCTCGCACCGTGTTCGGCATCGGCGGATCTGCTGCCTCGCCGTCTTCTTGATTGAGGATGCGCAATCCGTCCACGGTCGGCCAGAACACACGTGAACCTGCCAGGAGGCCGCGGCCAAGCGTCGGCAGTTCGGTGCCATCGGCGGGCTGCTGCCAGTGAGGGAGGTCCTCGCCGGTTGCCGCGTCCACGGCACGGATGCCGCGCGGCTGCGATCCGGTCGTGAAGATCAGTTTGCCGTGCGACACGCCCAGCAGATGCACGACCTCGATGGGCTTGCTTTCCCACAACGTCCGGCCCGTCACCGCGTCTAGACAGAGTATGCGATCGTGGTCGGCGGGCGCGATGAAGAGCCGACCACCGGCGTAGACGCAGGGCGCCAGGTCGCGCGGCGACGGCTGGCCATCCGCAGTCCGGCTGCCGCGGCGGGCGTAGCGCACCGCCCAGGCCCGCTTGCCGCCGGCCGCATCGAGCGCGACGACCGCGCCGGAGTGCGAGCAATAGAAGACTTGACCGCCACCAAGGGTCAGCAGGTGGTGCCGATAACGCGGCTCGCCTTCCCACGACTCGCGGGCCTCGCAGACGTCGCGCTCCCAGCGCCGGGCGCCGGTCTCCGCACTGAAACAGTCGATCGCGGTGGTGGAACGGCCGTCGTTGGCGAAGCGCGTGCGGGCGATGTAGACGCGGCCCTCGCGCTCGACCGGCGAGCCCTCGAAGAAGGCGGCCTCGGTATCCAGCACGCGCGCTTTCGCCTGCCATTGCAGCGGAAACCGGCCTTCCTTCGCGTCCGGCATGCCCAGGCAGACCAGGAAACTGTCGCCCTTGCCTTGGCGGAAGCCCTTGCCGTCCGGCGCCTTGGCCAGGCCGGTGGCACCGAGGCGGGCGTAGACTCGCCCATCGCCAACCGTCACGCTGAAACGCGCATCCGTCTTCAACGGCAGCTTCGTGTCCAGCTCGAGAACACCATTCTTCAAGTCGTCGATCAGGTCGCAGCGTGCGATCCGCTTGCCCGTGAACAGGTCGTGAGCCGTCACTGTTCGAGCATCGCAGACCAGAACGAGATCGTTAATGATGGTCGGCAAGAATGCATATGCCTGCGCGGCTTTGGTCGGCGTCAGCACCTTGCCGACGTCGACCGGATCCTTGACCGGGTCGCTGCCGTCGAGGCGTACGCGCCACGGCTCGTCCAGCCAGCGACAGCGCGGCGCTCGCGTTGCCGACAGGTTACGCGCCGCATCACCGCCGACGGTGGTCCAGGGCTGCTCGTCGGCGGGTCCGGAAGGCTCCGCGATGGCAAGTTTCTGCAGGATGTCGGCATAGTTGCCTTTGCGGCCTGCGAAGTGTCCTTCCGCCTTGGCATGCGCGGTGCGAAACGCCTTCAGCTCGGCCAGTGCCGCGTCGCGCTCGCCGCGGACCAGCAAGACGAGCACCTGCTTGGCGCGGACCTGAGCCACTTCCACCTGCGGATCGGGGAAAACCAGTGACAATCCGGCATCACCCGGATTCGCCTTGCCGCTGGCCGGCCGCGCGACCATGCGCCACCACTGTTCGGCTTCTTCGAAATCGCCACGCTCGAAGGCGAGATCGCCGAGCAGGTCGAGGGCGCGATCAGTGTGCCGGCTGCAGAAGGCCTGATCAACCAGCCTGCGCAACATCGCCGCATCGCGTTCCTTGATGCCGGCCTCCAGCCACTTCTTCGCCTGCTCATCGACGCGGGCGCGGTACAGCTTGTGGGCCTCCGGCATGCCCGCAATGGCGATGTGGCAAAGTCGACGGGCCTGGACGCAGTGGTTCGGCTTCTGCGGATCGAGAGCAACGAGGTCATCGCCGCATTCATCGAGAATGCGCTGATACTCTTCGATGGCATCGGCCCACTGCTTCTTCTGCACCCGGCTGGCGGCTTCGGTCAGGCGTCGCCCGGTGGACGCAGCTTCGCCAAGCAGCTTGGCCGGCGGCAGCGGTTCCGTGGACGGCTCGGGCCAGACGGCCTCGCGGCCGGCGACAAGCCAGAGCACGAGCACGGCGATGGACCAGAACCGGCGAATCGAAGTGCGATCCATGCGCAACATCCTCGGGAGAATGGACCCGCGTTCGATTGTACTCGGACGCGGGTGGCATTCCTAGTTACGCACGCGGAGGGAGGATTGGCGCATGGGAATCGTGTTTGCAAGGAAGGTAAATGGAAAGGGCGATGATGTGGAGGGACGGCTCTCTGTGCGTTCGAGCCACGCTTCCAGAAAGTCTCCATAGCGGGCGACAGCCGTGTTAATTGTTGCCGAAAGGATTGAGGAGTTTGAGTCCGGCAACCCACTCGAAATCCGTGGTGTTGCGAGTAACCAGGGTTCGTCCCGAAACCAGCGCAGTGCCTGCAATTAGCGCATCGCCCAGCGTCATCTTTTTGATCTGGCGCAGCTTGATGGCTTGACTGACCACAGCGCCGGAAATGGGGAGCACAGTGGCCGCTGCGAAAAACGCCTCGAAATGCTGACGGTCGTCGTCTGTCAGACGGTGGTAACCGAGCACTTCCACGGCACTCACCGCGGAAACGGCAGGAGCTTGTTCGACAATCAGGCGCCGAAGCTCATCGTGTTCCGGCTTGGCCGCGTAAATGATGATGTTGCTGTCGAGGAGCATCGCTACTCCCTGCCCGGAAGCGGCCGATCCTCACGCGCTTCTCGCTGCCAGGCAACGGGATCGTTGATGTGTTCCAGCGAACGGCTTGCGGCCAAGCTCTCCAGGGCTGCCGCCATGCGCTGTCCCTGGTTGCCATTCGGGACGGGCATCTTCTCAAGCAGCGTGACGTGAACGCGCACCGCCTGGTCGGCCGGCAGCGATTGCGGGGCCTCTCCGCTCCACTCGATTCGATTGTCGTGCAGGATTCCCTGATATGTTTCGAGCATGGCTCCGGCTCCTGGCCCAGTCGTTCCCATTTTATCCTATTATATCGGTGCTGTGGGAGCCACCAAGCAAAGAACACTGCACGGCTTTCGATCTCACGGCTCATCGGATTCCAGCACGGCCAGGAACGCTTCCTGCGGAATCTCGACTTGGCCGACCTGCTTCATGCGTTTCTTGCCGGCGGCTTGCTTGGCCCAGAGCTTGCGTTTGCGGCTGATGTCGCCGCCGTAGCACTTGGCGGTCACGTTCTTCTTCAGCGGCGCGATCGACTCGCGGGCGATGATCCGGCTGCCGATCGCGGCTTGCAGCACCACTTCGAACAGGTGCCGATCGATCTCATTACGCAGCTTCTTGACCAGGCTGCGGCCGCGCCGGTCCGCCTGCGCGCGGTGGACGATGGTCGACAGCGCATCGACGCGTTTGCCGGCCACCAGCACGTCGAGGCGCACCAGATCGGCGGGACGGTAGGCCAGGACTTCGTAGTCCATCGTGCCGTAGCCGTGCGTCACGCTCTTGAGCTTGTCGTACAGGTCGTAGATCACTTCCGCGAGCGGCATCTCGTAGACGAGCATGGCGCGCGTGGGGCTCAGGTATTCCGTGCGGATGAAGACGCCGAAGCGCTCGGAGCAGAGGCCCATCAGGTCGCCGATGTTCTCGCTGGGCAACAGAAAGCTGATGCGCACGATCGGCTCGCGGAACTCTTCGATCTGGCCTGCGTCGGGCACCTTCTGCGGGCTGTCGATGTTGAGGATTTCGCCCTTGCGCGTGAGGATCTCGTAGGTCGTGTTGGGCGCGGTCTGCACCAACTCCAGCTCGCTGTCGCGCTCCAGACGCTGCTGGATGATTTCGCGGTGCAGCAGGCCGAGGAAACCGCAGCGGAAGCCGAAGCCGAGGCCCTCGCTGTTCTCCGGCAAGAAGGTGAAGCTGGAATCGTTGAGGCGGAGCTTGGCCAGGGCTTCGCGCAGGGCTTCGAAATCGCGGTTGTTGATCGGATAGAGCCCGCTGTAGACCATCGCCTTGGGCACCTTGTAGCCCGGCAATGCCGTGGTCGCGGGATGCAGCGCATCGGTGACGGTATCGCCGATGTGCACGTCCTGGATGTTCTTGAGCTGGGCCATGAAGAAGCCGACCTGGCCCGGCCCGAGCTCGTCGCAGTTGGTCATGGCGGGCCGAAACTGGCCGACGTCGCTGACCTCATGTTCGGTGGCGCCGCGCATCAACTTGATGCGCTCGCCCTTCTTCAGCGTGCCTTCCATGACGCGGACGTAGACCACCACGCCCTTGTAGGTGTCGAAATGGCTGTTGTAGACCAGCGCGCGCAGCGGCTCGTCGGCCTTGCCCTGGGGCGGCGGAACGCGTTCGATGATGGCGGCCAGGACTTCCTCGATGCCGATGCCCGCTTTGCCGCTGGCGCGGAGCACGCCGGTCGGCTCGATGGCCAGCGCCTGCTCCATCTCGGCGATGACGGCGTCGGGCCGGGCGATCGGCAGGTCGATCTTGTTGAGCACCGGCACGATGGTCAGGTTGTGCTCCATCGCGAGGAAGGCGTTGGCGACCGTCTGGGCCTGCACACCCTGGAAGGCATCGACGAGCAGGATCACGCCCTCGCACGCTGCCAGGCTGCGCGAGACTTCGTAGTTGAAATCGACGTGGCCGGGCGTGTCGATGAGGTTCAGCTCGTAGCGCTGGCCGGCATGCTCGTGATAGACCGTCACGGGATGCATGCGGATAGTGATGCCGCGTTCGCGTTCCAGGTCCATGCCGTCGAGGACCTGGGCGCGGAAGTCCCGCTGCGAGATGGCGCCGGTCTTCAGGAGGAACTGGTCCGCCAGCGTGCTCTTGCCGTGGTCAATGTGGGCGATGATGCTGAAATTGCGAATGAGGTTCGTTTGCGTCATGGAGGGGAGTTTAGCAGTTTTGGCCGAACGTGAGTAGTCGGATAGAATCCGGATTCACCGCTGACGGCATTGCGGGAGCCTTTCATGATTCAAACACTGACCGCTCGCTGGATCTTCCCCGTGGACGGCCCGCCGCTGGAACGCGGGACGATCGCGATCGACGGCGAGCGCATCGTTGCCGTCGAGCCGCAGGGCACGCGCACGGCCGACGTGGACCTGGGCAACGTCGCAATTCTGCCGGGGCTGGTCAATGCGCACACGCATCTGGATTTGAGCGGGATGCGCGGGAAATGTCCACCGACGTCGGAGTTTACCAACTGGTTGCGCGCGGTGATTCGGCATCGGCGGGGGCAGACTTCTGCGCAGGTCATGGAGGATATTCGCGCTGGTCTAGCGGAGAGCCTGAAGTGTGGCACGACATTGTTGGGGGACATTGCCGTTCAAGGTCTGAGTTGGACCGTGCTCTCACAGTCATCAATCAGGGCTATTGTGTTCTTTGAAGTGATCGGACTAACTCGGGAGCGCGCATATGACGCGGATCAGGCTTGGATTTCCTGGCGAGAAAGTCACGCCGGCGTCCTCAACTGTCGGCCTGGCGTGAGCCCTCATGCCCCGTACAGCGTCCGGATGAGTCTTTTTTCCGCTTGTGGTCGCAGTGCCAATTACCATCAACTGCCAATCGCAGTGCATCTCGCCGAAACAACTGACGAACTCGATCTCTTGCAAGCTCATCAGGGGCCGCTGGTTGCTTTTCTTCAAGAGCTAGGTGCGTTGGACTTTGACGGGCTTACACCGAATGTAGACGCGGTGATCGCCCTTTGCGATCCGTTCGCAAGAACCCCACTGTTGCTCGCCCACGCAAACTACTGGGAGCCGCCATCCGAACCATCCCCTTACCACAACGTAATCTACTGCCCGCGCACCCACGCTGCCTTCGGCCATCCGCCACATCCGTTCCGCGAATTCCTGGCTCGTGGCGTCCGTGTTGCGCTCGGCACCGACAGCCTTGCGTCGAATCCCGAGCTCGACGTGCTGGCGGAAGCGCGATTCGTTCACGAAAAGTATCCCGACGTGCCTGGCGCGATCGTGCTGCGGATGGCGACCCTCAGCGGCGCCGAGGCGCTTGGCTGGGCCGACGAGACCGGCAGCTTGACGCCAGGAAAGTCGGCAGATCTGGTCGTCTTGCCCCTGGCGAATCGCGAATCGGCCGATCCGCACTCTCTCATCCTCGAATCGAATTTGCCCGTCAGCTCCGTCATGTTTCGCGGGCAATGGACTCGCCAGGCCTGAACGCCGCCAAACGGTCCACAGGCGAGCGTCGAGGCGTCAGCCCGACGTGTTTTCGCGACGATGTGGTGAGTTCCACGTCGGGCTGACGCCTCGACGCTCGCCAAACCGTTCGACCTCTTGTTCCTTCGCCGTCTTGAAAGCACCCGTCGCTTGCCATATCCCAACCGGTGATGCCGGCGCGTCGTGATTTCGCATCCTCCTTTCGCACTCCGAGTCTTTCCCATGCCGCTCGGTTATCTCTGCCTCGTCCTGCACGCGCACCTGCCGTTCGTCCGCCATCCCGAGTACGACGATTTCCTCGAAGAAGACTGGCTCTACGAAGCCATCACCGAGACTTATATTCCGCTGCTGGACGTCTTCGACGGCCTGGACCGCGACGGCGTGGACTGGCGCATGACCATGTCGGTCACGCCGACGCTGGCGGCTATGCTCAGCGATCCGCTGCTGCAGTATCGCTACGTCCGGCATATCGACAACTTGATTACCCTCGCCGGCAAGGAAATCGAACGCACCCGCTGGCAGCCGGAATTCAACCAGCTGGCGCGCATGTATCACCAGCGCTTTCAGCGGGCGCGCGACGTGTTTGTCAAGCAGTACGGCAACAACCTGCTGCACGGCTTTCGGCGCTTCTTCGAAGCGGGCAAGCTGGAGCTGATCACCTGCAGCGCCACGCATGGCTTCCTGCCGTTGATGGACGCGAACCGCAATGCTCAGCGCGCCCAGATCGAGCTTGGCGCCCGCGAGTTCGAACGGCACTTCGGCAAACGGCCGCAGGGTATCTGGCTGCCGGAGTGCGGCTATGTGCCCGGCGTTGACGAACTGCTGCGCGACAGCGGCATCCGCTACTTCTTCACCGACACGCACGGCATCCTCTTCGCCGAGCCGAGGCCCAAGTACGGCGTCTACGCGCCCATCCTCTGTCCGAAGAGCAACGTGGCCGTGCTGGCCCGCGATACCGAATCCTCCAAGCAGGTCTGGAGTGCGGTGGAGGGCTATCCGGGCGATTACGTCTACCGCGAGTTCTACCGCGACGTCGGCTTCGATCTCGATTACGAGTACCTGCGGCCGCACCTGCACGAATCGGGCATCCGCAGCCACCTCGGCATGAAGTATTTCCGCATCACCGGCCGCACCGACCACAAGCAGGCTTACGACCCGCGTGCAGCGCTGGACAAGGCAGCCGAGCATGCAGGCAACTTCTTGTTCAATCGCGAAAAGCAGGTCGAATGGCTGTCCGGTGCCATGGACGGCCGGCCGTCGCTGATCGTGGCGCCGTACGATGCCGAGTTGTTCGGCCACTGGTGGTTCGAGGGGCCGGACTGGATCAACTTCCTCCTGCGGAAGATGTGCTACGACCAGCAAACGATCAAGCCGGTGACGATTCCCGAGTACCTCGATCGGCACCCGCGCATCCAGGTGTGCCAGCCGAGCATGTCGAGCTGGGGCTACAAGGGCTACTGCGAGGTCTGGCTGGAAGGTTCGAACGACTGGATCTATCGCCATCTCATCGAAGACGCCGACCGCATGGCCGAGCTGGCTCAGCAGTTCATAGAACCCAATTCGCTACAGCAGCGGGCCCTGAACCAGGCCGCACGCGAGCTGCTCCTGGCGCAATCGAGCGACTGGGCCTTTATCATGAAGACCGGCACCATGGTCGAGTATGCCGTGCAGCGGACGCACGTCCACGTGCTGAACTTCAACCACCTCTACGAGCAGATCAAGCGCAACGAGATCGACGAAACCTGGCTGAGCGAGATCGAACGCCGGCACAACCTGTTCCCCCACCTCGATTATCGCGTCTACGCCTGATGGTTTTCGACATGCGGCGCGGGTAGAATAGGCCATTGGCCCAGCCCTGGAGGAGCTTTCCATGAGCACCGAATCCTCGCCCGACGTCATGGTCGCCACGAAACCGAAGACCCGCGAAGAGACCAAGACGCGGCGCATTCCGCCGTACAACGTCATCCTGGAAAACGACGACCTGCACTCCTTCGAGTTCGTCATCGACGTGATCTGCAAAGCACTGGGCTATGCGGCCGAGCGCGCCGTGCAGCTGACGCTCCAGGCCCACACCAGCGGCCGTGCCGTGGTCTGGACCGGCACCAAGGAGGTCGCGGAGTTGAAGGCGGAACGCATCCAGACGTTTCACGAAGTGCGCGAGGCGGACGGCAAGAAGCTCGGCCCGCTGGGCTGCACGATCGAACCGGCCCCGGGCGGGTGATGCGAGCGGAGGATGCAATGGACTGCCCACAGCCAGTGGTCGCCATCGTGTTGACCATCCTGCAATGGGGCATCTTGCGAGCCCGTGCGGCGGGCTGGGCGGGTGATTCGGATCGGTCTGCACTCGAATCCGATCACATCCACAATCTACCCAACCTCCTCATTCACTACCATGAGGGGGAATTGGTGAGCTACTTCAAAGCGGCGGTCCCTTCGTTCATCGCGGAATGTCAGCGCAGACACATTTCATTTGAGATGCACGAAGACCTCTGGCAAAGTTTGCGGCAGCAGTTGAGCCCGGAAGCCGAGAATTACTAATTCAGCCAAGTGAGGATACCGTGCCAATCGAACCGCTTGCCATCGGCGTGTGCAGCTGGTCGCTGCAGGTCAAGAGCGTTCCCGAGCTGAAGCGACTCATGGATCAACTCGGCGTCGACGTTGTGCAGATCGCGTGTGGCGATCCGCATCACGCGGCGTGGGACGAAGGCGACAAGCTGCCCGAGGCGGCGCGTGCGGCCGGCTTTCGCATGACCGGCGCCATGCTGGGCTTTCCCGGCGAGGACTACACCACGCCCCAGACGATCAAGAAGAGCGGCGGCTTTGGCGACCCGGCGACCCGGCCCGAACGCCTCGAGCGCCTCAAGTGGGCGCTGGACCGCACGTGTGCGCTCGGCCTGAGCGATCTCATGTTGCACGCCGGTTTCCTGCCCGAGCCCGGCGAGCCGGATCGCAAGTCATTCCTCGACACGCTCGCCAAGGTCAGCCAGCTCGCCAAGGAGAAAAGCGTCACCATCGCCTTCGAGACAGGGCAGGAGACGGCCGACTTGCTCAAGCTGACGCTCGAAGAACTGAAGTGCCCAAACCTGAAGGTGAACTTCGACCCCGCGAACATGCTCCTCTACGAGAAGGGCGACCCAATCCGTGCCGTGGAAGTCCTCGGGCCGCAGATCCAGAGCGTCCATGTCAAGGACGCGGTCATGACCAAGGTGCCCGGCACCTGGGGCGACGAGGTGCCGCTGGGCAAGGGCCAGGTGGACATCAAGAAGTTCATCCAGACGCTCAAGAAGGTCGGCTTCCGCGGGGCGCTGTGCATCGAGCGCGAAGTCGGCGACCAGGAACAACGCGTGGCGGACATCGCGCACGGCATTCGCTACCTGAAGGAATGCCTGGCTGAATGATATTCACCACAGAGACACAGAGGGCACAGAGGAATCACAAAGAAATCCATGAAATGACAGAGATGGCAATCACTCTCTGGTCCGGGTTTTCTTTGTGTTTTCTCTGTGGGCTCTGTGTCTCCGTGTTGATTCGCTTTTTCGGAAGGCATCACCTTGGCCCGTTTCTTCAAGTACCACACTCGCGCCGAGATCGAAGCCGAGAACCCGCGTCTCGGCATCGATCTGCGCTTCAGCGACGATGTCAGTCCCCTGTTTCGTCCGGTCAGCGTTGGTCCGCTGCGGGCCGGCAATTCCTTGTGCATTCAGCCGATGGAAGGCTGCGATGGCACCCTGGACGGCTTCCCCGACGAGCTGACCATTCGTCGCTATCGTCGTTTCGGCGCCGGCGGAGCCAAGCTCATCTGGGGCGAGGCCACGGCCGTGCTGCCGGAAGCCCGCGCCAATCCTCGGCAACTGCTTATCAACGAGCAGACAGCACCGCACCTGGAACAGATGCTCCGCGACTGCTTCCAGGCCCATCGCGCTACCTTCGGCACGGATTCCGACCTCGTCGTCGGCCTCCAGCTCACGCATTCCGGGCGCTACAGTTACCAGAAGCCGCTGATTGCCTGCCACGATCCGATCCTCGATCCGCGCATCGTCGTGGACAAAGCCACTGGACGCACGATTGACGACCGCTATCCGCTCCTCGATGACGACTACCTGCAGCGTCTCGTCGCTCACTACGTCGCCGCCGCTCGGCTGGCGCATCGCGTCGGCTTTCAGTTCATCGATATCAAGCAGTGCCATCGCTACCTGCTGAGCGAACTGCTGGCGGCCAGGAATCGGCCTGGGCGCTACGGCGGCAGCCTGGAGAACCGCACCCGTCTGGCGCGCGAGATCATCATGGCCATCCGCACCGAGGTGCCGGGCCTGCTCATCGCCACGCGGATGAATGTCTACGATTGCATCCCGTACCAGAAGGGCTCGCGGGAGAACGTGGGCGAACCGTGCCCGTGGTCCGCTCCGCTGCGGACCGCGTGGGGCACGAGCGAAAGCGATCCGCTGCTGCCGGACCTGACCGAAGTGAAGTGGTGGATCGGCGAGATGGTCAAGCTGGGCGTGGCGCTGGTCAACGTCAGCATGGGCAACCCGTATGCGGTGATGCACGTGATCCGGCCGTTCGAGTATCCGCCGCCGGACGGCTACGAATCGCCCGAGCATCCGCTGATCGGCGTCGATCGCCATTTCCGCCTGGCCGCCGACTTGCAGCAGGCGTTTCCGCAGTTGCCGATCGTGGGCAGCGGCTACAGCTACTTGCAGGAATACCTCTTCGAAGCCGGTGCGGCGAACATCCGCGACGGGCGTGTCACGTTCGTCGGCGTCGGCCGGGCGTCGCTGTCGCAGCCAGACTTTGCCCTGCAGCTCATGGAGCATGGCAAGCTCGATCGCAAGCGCACCTGCCGGACGTTCAGCTACTGCACCGCGATGATGCGCGCCAAGCACAACGAACTGGGCCAGTTCGCCAGCGGCTGCCCGCCGTTTGACAAGGAGGTCTACCAAAGCATCTGGGAGCAGGCGAAACGCAAGTGACTGCCGGCAATCACTTCACCGCCGCCAGCGCCTCGCGTGCCGAGACAATCGTCTCAGCGATGTGTTCTCCGGTATGCGCTGCCGACACGAAGGCTGCTTCGAACTGACTGCACGGAAGATACACGCCGCGATCCATCATGGCCCAGAAGAATCGGCCAAAGCGCTCGGTGTCGCACTTCTTGGCCGAATCGTAATCGACGACCGGATCGCTCGTGAAGAACAGCGTCCACATGCTGCCGACGCGCTGCAACCGATGCGGCAACCCCGCCGCGGTCGCAGCCTGGTCGATCCCGGCCGTGAGCGCTTGACTGAGCTTCTCCAGGCGCTCGTACGGCGGATGGTCGCGCAACTCCTCCAGCGTGGCGATACCGGCCGCCATCGCCAGCGGGTTGCCGGAAAGGGTGCCCGCCTGAAACACCGGTCCCGCGGGCATGATCTTCTTCATGATGTCCGCACGGCCGCCATAGGCCCCGACCGGCAGGCCGCCGCCAACGATCTTGCCGAGCACCGTCAGGTCCGGCATCTGCTTGAACAGCTCCTGCGCTCCGCCATATGCCAGCCGGAAACCGGTCATCACCTCGTCGTAGATCAAGAGTGCTCCATGCTGCTGGGTCAGCTTGCGCAGTTCGCTCAGGAACTCCGCAGTTGGCGTCACCAACCCCATGTTGCCGACGACCGGCTCCAGGATCACACCCGCGATCTTGCCGCCGTGGGCCTTGAACGCCTCCGCCAGACCGTTGACGTCATTGTAGCGCAGGGCCAGCGTATCCGCCGTGCAGCCCTTGGGCACGCCGGGACTGTTTGGCACACCCAGCGTGGTTGCACTCGATCCCGCCTGAACGAGCAGGCTATCGACATGCCCGTGATAGCAGCCGGCGAACTTGACGATGAGGTCGCGTCCGGTAAAGCCGCGCGCCAGGCGAATGGCGCTCATCGACGCTTCGGTGCCGGAGCTGACCATGCGCACCATCTCGATCGACGGCACCGCCGCGACGATCAGTTCGGCGAGTCGCGTCTCCAGTTCCGTCGGTGCGCCAAAGCTGGCCCCGTTGTGAAGCGCCGCCTCGACGGCCTTCACGACCCGCGGATGACAGTGGCCGAGGATCAGCGGGCCCCACGAGCCGCAGTAATCGAGGTAGCGGTGACCGTCGATGTCGTGCAGGGACGGGCCTTCGCCCTTGGCGACGAAGATCGGGCTGCCGCCAACGCCGCCGAAAGCCCGCGCGGGGCTGTTGACGCCGCCGGGGATGAGTTGTGAAGCACGTTCGAAGGCTTGCTGACTTTTGGTGCGTTTCATGGTGTTAGTTTTGGCAGATGAAAGTATTCAAGGTGGCAACCTAACCCACAGTGAGCTAACGTGGTTGTATTCTCTTCCGTTCCCGCGTCGAGCGCACAACCGTGCCAAACGAAGCCGACTTCATACAAGCGATCCTGCATGACCCCGATAACGACGATCTGCGGCTCGTCTATGCCGATTGGTTGGAGGATCGCGGGCAAATGCGTGGTGAGTTCATTCGCGTGCAGATCGGCCTCAGCGTCAGACGTTACCACGAGCCGCACTACCAGGACTTGCTTCAAAGGGAGATCGAACTGATCCGGGACAACAAGGATCTCTGGTTTCCGATGCGGTGTCTGTTCGCTCACTGGGAATGCAGGCGAGGGTTCATCGATGAAGTGGACATGAATGCCAGTGACTTTGTGGTGATCCACGAAAGCCTGTTGAATTCGCACCCCGTCGCGAAACTCGGACTTCGTGCAGTCGATCCATACCTCGCACTCGTGGCGAACTGTCCCTCGCTCGCGCGACTCCGCGACTTGCGTTTGACCACGAATGGCGGCGAGGCAGAACAGTTTCTCGGCGTCGCAGCGATTGAGCAAATCATAGGCCAGTCCGACTACCTGTCGAAGATTCCTAACATAACCTATAGCAGCGAGCGCGAGCAGCTTCGACTTCATCTTGAATTCAGGTTTGGAAAGTGCGAGTCGCGGATTGGCGAGGAGGAGCAACAAGAGGCCCAGTTACTCGAAAATCGCAGCCACCGGGACCGTGAACCCCGGCAGGTGTGGTTCGCCGGACAGTTCCTGGCTATGGTTATAGAATTGCGGCGGAGTGTCGGGACGGTAGACGGTCACCGTTCGGCGGTACGGATTGACAACCCAGGTCAGCTGAACACCCGCCGCCAAGTATTCGTTGATCTTGTCTTCGACTTCCTCCAGCACATCCTTGGGCGACAAGACTTCCACGGCCAGGATTGGCGGGCCCTCGATCAGTTCGGTCTCGTCGGACTGCTGCCGCGCGGTTTCCGCCGAGACATAGCAAACATCGATGCCGACGGTCGTGTCTGGATTGCGGCGAAGGATGCAACCCGCTTCACCGCTGTGAATTTTGCCTCGTGGCGCCGGTTGCTGTAGTAGCCAGATCTTGAGGAAGGCAGCGATGTTTGCTTCCGCTCCGCTGTGATGTTTGTTCCGCCTAGTCATCGGGCGTTCCCTCAGCTCACCGCGGATCAACTCGCGATCCGTCCCATTATCCGGCAAGGCCAGCAGATCCTCGGTCGTCATGAGCGTGGTCGCGCTACTCATGTCTGTCCTCCTCTCACTTCAACCACTTCGCCGCGTCGCGAGCAAAGTACGTCAAGATCATGTCCGCCCCCGCGCGCTTGATCCCGGTCAGGATCTCCATTGCCACGCGGCGTTCGTCGATCCAGCCCTTGGCGGCGGCGGCCTTGACCATGGCGAATTCGCCGCTGACGTTGTAGGCCGCCACCGGGACCTCGAAGCGCTCCTTTACCCGGCGAATGATGTCCATGTAAGCCATCGCCGGCTTCACCATGATGATGTCGGCGCCCTCGGACAGGTCGAGGGCCACCTCGCGCATCGCTTCATCGCCGTTGGCAGGGTCCATCTGGTAGCCGGCGCGGTCGCCGAACTGGGGCGGCGACTCGGCTGCGTCGCGGAAGGGGCCGTAAAAGCCCGACGCGTACTTCGCGGCATAGCTCATGATCGGCACGTGACTGAAACCGGCTTCGTCCAGGCCGGTGCGGATGGCCTGCACCATGCCGTCCATCATGCCGCTGGGCGCCACCACGTCGGCGCCGGCCCGCGCGTGGCTGACGCACTGCTGGGCAAGCTTCGGCAGCGTCTGGTCATTGTCCACGTCGCGGCGGCCGCCCTGCTCGCTCAGTGGACCGCAGTGGCCGTGGTCGGTGTACTCGCAGAAGCACTCGTCGGTGATGAGCAGGGCCTTGTCCTTGAACGTCTCGCGCAGAGCGCGCAGGGCGCCCTGGACGATGCCGTCGTCTTCCAGGGCGCTCGAGCCAATGGCATCCTTGTGCGTTGGGATGCCAAAGAAGATAAAGGCGCGGATGCCGATATCGATGGCGCCGCCGACTTCGTCCACCAGCCGATCGACCGATAGCTGGTGGTTGCCCGGCATCGATCCGATTTCCTTCTTGATGCCGCGGCCGGGGACGACGAAGAGGGGCAAAATCAGGTCGTTGGTTGTGAGCGTGGATTCGCGCACCAGGTCGCGCACCAGGGGATGATGGCGCAGCCGGCGCATGCGGACGGTGGGAAATCCGGAAGCGGGCTGAAAGGAGTGTTGAGTCACCGAAGCTGACCTCGTCCAGATGGAACGCGGATTTCATACGCGGACTGGCGTGCGCGGATTTGCGCGGATCAATCATTTGGAGGGACGCAAACCTTGCGAGACCGATCCGCGTTGATCCGCGCATGGAATCCGCGTAGCGAAGCTCCGCGTTCTATTGTTTTGCGTACAATTCGTTCGCTGCGGCGATGCCCGCTCCCGCCGTGATCTTCGCCCCCTGGCTCATCAAGCACTGCTCCAGGGCCGCCAGGAACAGCAGCACATTGCCGGGCCGCGAGCTGTACCCCATCAGGCCGACGCGCCAGACCTTGCCCTTGAAGTCGCCCAAACCGCCGCCAATCTCGATGCCGAACTCGCTCAGCAGCCGTTTGCGCACCGGCATGTCCTCAACGCCGGCCGGGATGCGAATCGCGTTCAGTTCCGGCAACTGGTGGTCTTCGACCGTGGCCAGCGACATGCCCAGTGCGGCCAGGCCCGCCTTGAGCGCCCGGTGATTGCGCATGTGCCGGGCGAAGCGCGGTTCCAGTCCCTCTTCATGAACCAGCCGCAACGCCTCGCGCAGCGCGTAGACCATCGTAATCGGTGCGGTGTGATGATAGAAGCGCTCCTCGCCCCAGTAGCGCTGGACCATGTTCATGTCCAGATACCAGCTCTGCACCTTCGTCTTGCGCTTGGTGAGCACCTCGACGGCGCGCGGACTGAACGACACCGGCGCCAGGCCCGGCGGGCAGCTCAGGCACTTCTGCGTGCCGCTGTAGACCGCGTCCACTCCCCAGGCGTCGATCTCCACCGGCACGCCGCCGAGCGACGTCACGGTGTCGATCAGCAGCAGCGTGTCGGTCTCGCGGCAGAGCTTGCCCAGCTCCGCCATCGGCTGCCAGGCGCCGGTTGACGTCTCGGCGTGGACGATGCCGAGCACCTTGGGGCGGACCTTCTGAAGCACGTCGCGGAGCTGGTTCATGTCGAACACGTCGCCCCAGGGACGTTCGACGGTCGTGACGACAGCGCCGGCGCGCTGGGCCACGTCGGTCATGCGCTGCCCGAACACACCGTTAACGCAGACCACCATCTTGTCGCCCGGCTCGATCAGGTTGACGACGACCGTCTCCATGCCCGCCGAACCGGTGCCGCTGACGGGGAACGTCAACTGGTTCTTCGTCCGGAAGGCCTGCCGAAGCATTTCCTGCGTCTCGTTCATGATGACGAGGAATTCCGGATCGAGGTGGCCGAGCAGCGGCGTGCTCATGGCGCGCAGCACGCGCGGATGCACATCGCTTGGCCCTGGGCCAAGGAGGATTCGGGCAGACGGGGTCAATTCACCGGGGATGGACACGGAAGGCTCCTCTCGCAAATCTCCAGCGCCTTGCGGAATGACAGATGAAGCCGAATCCCGAATGAAACGAACCACGGATTGCACGGATCACACGGATATATAGAGGCGGCACACACGCTGTGTACTCTTTTGATTTATCCGTGGCATCCGTGTGATCCGTGGTTCGTTTGGAAAATTCGTCCCTTGTCAAGAAAGCATTTGCATACGCTGTTGAATCAGCTTGCTGATTTCCTTGAACTTCGGATGGTCGGCGCCGCCGGTCCACTCGAACACGGCCGTCTCCGCGGTGACGATGATCGCTCCCGCGCGTTCCATGCGCCGCAGGGCGTACTCCTGGTCGATGGGGAATCGGCTGCCCACCGCATCGGCGGCGATGTAGACGCGCACGTCGCGGGCCAACAGGTCCAGGGCCGTTTGCTGCACGCAGACGTGCGCTTCAATCCCTGCCAGCAGCACCTTGGGCCGTGCGTCGCGCCGAAACGTGTCGAGCACGGCGGGAATGGCGCAGCAGCTGAACGCGACCTTGTCTGGGCGGTCCGACAACTTGACGGCCAGCTCCGCCACGGTGGGGCCGAGTCCCTTGGGATACTGTTCCGTCGCCACCACGGGTAAACCGAGCAGGCGGGCGCCGTCGATCAAGAGCGCGATGTTGCGCGTGAGCGCTGCGGCATTGGGAATCTTGGCCATCAGCTTTTCTTGCACGTCGATCACCAGGAGTCCGGTGTCGCCGGCGGTCATTTGCGTCGGATGGTGCATGGGGGTACCCGTCGCGGAGAGAGGGACCTGATCCTGCTGGGATGCTATTCGACGCGCGGGTGCTTTTCAACGGCGGACGTCCCCTGTTCCAGCCGATTGATCTTCCTCTCGATGGTCGTTCGCTCCACGGGGTCTAGCCGCCGATGGGCGTAGCGCACCTGGTAGTAGAGTGCGGTCACCTCGCGAGGAATGTCCGCCAGGTCGCCTTTGCCGCACAGGTGGAGGCCCACCCGTTCGGCAAACTCGCGCGGCGTTTGCGCAGCGTCCGGACGGAGTGGATATCGCTGCGCCAGCACGCCCAGAAAACGGCCGTAGAACGCCAGGTCGCCGGCGAAACTGAGTCGGGGCCATGTTTCCGCGCTTCGGGGTCGACGCGCTAGCCACCAGACCACGGCGCCTGCCGCGATCGTCAACCCGCCGCCTAGCCAGGGCCACAAGGCAGACGTTCCCCAGTGGTCGAGCTTCCAGTTCGCCAGCGACCGGGAGTGCTCGGTCAAGCCCATGCGGTTCCACATTTCCAGGGCGGTCACTTCCTGCTGTTCCGCATTGTAATCGACGACGAAGTTGCGCCAGAAGCTGCCGCCGGCCGCATTCATGCGAACCCATCGCGACCAGAAGCCCGCGGAGCTACCCGCGTCCTCACCAGCGGTGGGATCGAGGCTCAGCCAGCAGTCTTCCGGCTCGCCGGTCACGCCCGGGCGCTTCACGAGCACCTCGACCCAGCTGTGGGCCTGGTTGTTGCGTACCACATAGGTGCCGTCGCCCTTCCCCTCCGTGCCGCGGAACCCCAGTACCAGCCGGGCGGGAATGCCCTGTGAACGCAGCATCAACGCCAGGCTGGATGCGAAGCGCTCGCAGTGCCCCTGCTTGACGTTGCAGAGAAAGTCGTAGATCGGATCGGCTGAAGCATCATCGCGCGTCAGCTCCAGTGTGTAGCTGTACTCGCCAGAGGTGGCGAGGAACGCTTCCAAGGCCCGCGCGACCTTTTCGTGGTTTTCCGGCAGCAACACGCCCTCGACGTCGGTCCGAATATCGGTCAGGGTCAACTTTCGGCGCGACACCAGCGTGCGCAGCAAATCACGCGTCCATGCCTGAACTTCCGGCACGGGCGGTTCCTCGTCAAGTAAGCGGTCGGCGGTGTCGTCGCCAGGAAGGCGAGTGTTGACGTCCGCTTCATACGGCGGAGCGCAGACTTGCCGATACGAGCATTTCTGAGTGCGAGCCAGCGGCGGCAGCACCCCGGTGCTGAGCGGCCAGGCCGGCGGGGTCGGACCGCTCAGGAACACCACGGGCAGGCGCGGGTCATGGTCGGTCACCAGCACGGGTTCGGCCAGGATCAGCCGTCGCGCCTGACGATTGGGAAACGTGAATGTGAGGAAGAATTGCCGCGGGCCGAGGTCGGGCAATGCCTGGTTGCGCTGCACCGGAGGCGGCGGCGCGTCAATGGCACCAGGCTGGCCCCCGCCGCGATTGAACCAGCGGCCACGCTCGTAGTGATTGAGTGTGAACGATCGCCAGCGCTGGTCCGTCGACAGGTCGAGCTTGGCATTGCCCTTGGCGTCTTCCGCGGCAACTTCGAACGCGACCGATGAGTTGAGACGGACGGTGCCCGTGCGGTTCAGGTCAATGACCGCATCGCCCATACCCATCGAATACTGGTTATTACGCGGAGAGACGCCATCCCATTGCATCGTCCCGGCACGCGGCGTCAGGATGAACAGCGCAAACGCCAGGCCGACGATCAGCAGACAGCGCCGGGCTGCCTGGGCCGTTCCCAGCCAGCCCCACGGCACCCTCCGGTCCGCCGTTGGGTGGCTCGTTGGTTTCTCCTGTGCACAGGCGAGCTGGCCCGCGTGCAGGTAGAACAGCGCCAGGCTCCACAGGACGCAAACCAGGAAGGCAAGCAGCAAGAGTCCGAACGGAAAGTCGTTATCCAGGGCACATGCCAGGGCCACGGCGACGAAGGCCATGCCGAACAGGAACCAATAGTCCGCCGCACCCTTGGGGCGGAAGAGCTTGGCCAGCATCAGGATGATAAGCAGGAAACCCAGGTGCGGCAGCAAGCGCACCCAAAGTAATGTTCCGTCCGCTGCTGGTCCGCCCGGCGCTTCGACCATGCGCAGGAACGTCCAGACCGCCACACAGGCCGCGATGATGCCCGCGACGGCGTTGGCCCACGCCACCGACATCGCCCAGCGGCCCTCCGAGAGGTAGCCCGCGACCAGGGCAACGGCGATGGGCAGCGTCAGCAGCGCCATCTCCGGGAGCACCGGGTTCTCGGCATAGGCCAGGCACGCGCACGCGAGTCCCAGCGTGAGATAGAAGCTCAGGCGAAAGGCGCTCTCAAGCGTCATGTCCCGACGGCCTTTCGTAGAAGTCCACATCGGCGAGCTGCGCCGCCGTCAGGCACGAAACCGGCCGGCGCAGTTGTGCCATCAGCAAATCGCCCAGCTCCATCGAGCGCGTGCTCAGCGCCAGGATCGGTCCCGGCGGCAGCGTCATGGCGTGGAGTCGCTTCAGCAGCGGGCCGATGCCCGGACGCGTCTCACCCTGCTGCACGGCCAGACATTCCAGCATGCGCACCGCCAGCTCGCGACTGGTGACGCCCTCCAATACTAACGGATTCGGCCCCGCGACGGCCAACACCAAACGGTCGCCTTTCTGCCGACACCACTCCCAGCAGATTGTCGCGGCCACGTGGACCACCTGATCGAGCAGAAAGTGCGGATCGCGCACCCACGGCGCTGCCTCTTCTCCCAGGTTCGGCATCTCCGCGCCGACCCAGAGATCGAGGACTACCACCAGGTTGTCGGTCAGGGCGTTCTCGTACTCGCGCACCATCAGCTCACCGCGCCGGGCGGAGGTGCGCCAGTGAATCCCGCGTGGACTGTCGCCGCTCCGATACGGACGCAAGCCGTGAAACTCCGCATGCGCCGTCGGCAGTGCCAGCGGCAGGTTGCGCTGCCGTTCGGTCTGGGGGACCGTGCAGGTCAGGAAACGACGCAGCCGGCCGCGGTGCAGGCGGCCCAGGCGGGGCAACACGATCAGGTCTTCTGGCAGCGTCAAGCGAACGCTGCGCTGGGCCAGGCCAAAAGGGTAGCCGCTGATCGCCGTGAGCGGCTGCCAGTCGTAGCGGCCACGCCGTGGCAGGGTCAATTCCTGCGCGAAGCGCACCGATTCGCCCGCGCCAAGACGGACCAGGAACCAGTCGGCATCGTGCTCCTTGCCGACGTCTTCGATCCAGAAGCCGAACATGGCGCGGTGCGGATTGAAGATGTCAATGAGGACCGGGAACGGGGTTTGAGCGAAGACGATGCCGTCGATACGGCGCCTCGCTTCGAGCCGACGCAGCCGGCGTCCCGCCAGCGCGAAGTTGATGCCCCACGCCATCAGCATGAGGTACGAAAGCAGCAACAGCAGGTTGATGCTCTTCATCCAGCCGATGGCCATCAGGCCCACGACGGCCATCAGCCAGTAGCGACCGGGCCGCGGAATGCGGAAGCCGTCGGACCACAGGGAATAAGAGAAAAGCGGTGGGTTGCTGGTGATCGGAGGAAGCGGTGCAGCCCGCGGACTCGGCGCACCAGTCATGGCTTCACCTCACGCAGGTACGGGGGTCCGGCCAAGAATCTCGCCAAGGATGCCGGCAGCCGAGTCTCCGCGTTCCCCCTGGCGAAAATTCTTGGCCAGGATGCGATGCGTCAGCACCGGCAGCACCAGTCCCTTGATATCGTCCGGCACGACGTAATCGCGGCCTTCGAGCACCGCGTGGGCCTGGGCGGCGCGGTAGAGCGACAACGCCGCTCGCGTGCTGGCGCCCAGGTAGACGTCCGCATGAGTCCGCGTCGCCGTCACGACGTCGAGAATGTAGTCGTTGAGGCTGCCGTCCATGCGGACCTGGCGGACCGCATGCTGAAGCTGGACCACGTCGCTCGCCGCCAGCACCGGGCGCAAGTGATCGACCGGCTCGCCGATACGATGCTGCGTGAGCACTTCCTTTTCGGCTGCACGGTCGGGATAACCGATGCGCACCCGGAGCAGAAAGCGATCGAGCTGGCTTTCCGGCAGCGGGTAGGTGCCTTCGAACTCGTACGGATTCTGCGTGGCCACGACGAGGAAGGGCGGGCCCAGCGCGCGGGACTCCCCATCCACGGAAACCTGTCGATCGCTCATCGCTTCCAGCAAGGCGCTCTGCGTCCGCGGCGTGGCCCGATTGATTTCGTCCGCAAGCACCACCTGAGCAAACAGCGGACCGGGCTTGAAGACGAACTCCCCACTCGGCTGATGATAGACGCTGGTGCCGATCAGGTCGCTGGGCAGCAGGTCCGGCGTGAATTGGATGCGGTGAAATGTGCAATCGAGGCTGCGGGCCAGCGCCTTGGCGAGCAGCGTCTTGCCGACGCCGGGCACGTCTTCGATAAGCAGGTGGCCTTCCGCCAAGAGCGTGACCAGCGTTTGTTGAAGGACGTCCGGCTTGCCAAGGAGCACGCTGCCGAGGTTGGCGCGCAGACGCTGGATGAGCGCGGCCGACTCCGCCGCGGGTCGGGCATGGTTCGCCTGCGCAACGACGTTGTTGGACCCCGCACCAGCGAGCGTTGAGCCATCGCCTGCCATGCTACCTCGATCACCGCCGCGGACCGCGCGGTCCCAGTGCCCCTTTCGTACCGTGATGACCGGGATATTATAGTTGGACGGCCGAGGAGATGCCAAAAGACAAATCACCGGCGGAAAGTGAATGGGAGCGCAGGCGATCTGATCACCCTACCACCCACGGCTTGGCGGGTGAGCCAGCCGGTGGTGGGGCCGGCTATTAGCCGGTCCGGCCGGCGGGAAGCCGGCCCCGCGCACAATGCATTGGCGAAAGGGCCCTTGGCGAAGCGGGTCATTGCTTGAATCGATAGGCCCACGCCCGGTTGTTGTCCGTGAAGACGATCGCATTGTGCCTTTCGTCGTACGCGGATGGCATGTTGTCGAGGAAGCGCGGGCCTTCCTTGGTGTCCACCAGCTTCGGTGACAGTTTCTCCCAGCGGTTGTCCTGGACGTGGTAGGCCCACAGGTCGTTGCGCCAGCCCTCATTCCAGCTGACGAGCATCGTCAGGATGACAAGCATTCGCTTGATGGGCAGTTCCTTCAAGCGGTAGGCATTTTGCTCAAAGCCAGTTCCAGCACGTCGGCCACGCGGTCACACTCAGCGGGCGTGATAGACAGCGGAGGCTGAATCCGCAGTACGTTGCCGAGCAGTCCGCCGACGCCAACGAGCACGCCTTGCTCGCGCAGTTTTGCACGCAGCGCCTTCGTCTCGGCCGCGGCAGGCTCCTTGCCCTTGCGGTCGCGCACCAGCTCCAGCCCAATCATCAGACCGCGGCCGCGCACGTCGCCGATGATGGGGTGCTTCTCTTGCAACAAACGCAGGCGGGCCATCAGCTGCTCGCCGCGGAGTGCCGCGTTCTCAACCAACTTTTCTTCCTGAATCACGGCGATGTTGGCGAGTGCGGCGGCACACGAAATCGGGTTGCCGCCGAACGTGGACAGGTGATCGCCGGGCTTCATGGCGTCGGACACCGGCTCGCGGGCCGTGAACGCTCCCAGCGGGAAGCCGCTGGCGATGCCCTTCGCCATGCTCAGGATGTCCGGCTGCACGCCTTCCGAATACTCGCAGGCGAACATCTTGCCGGTGCGGCCAAAGCCGGTCTGTACCTCGTCCACAATCAGCAGCGCCCCGGCATCGTGAAAAATGCGGGCAGCGATGGACAGGTACTCGGCCGGCGGCGTCAGGATGCCGCCCTCGCCCAGGACCGGCTCGATGACAAATGCAGCCACGTCGCCCGACGTCTGCTGCGCGACCACATCCTTGAGGGCGTGGGCACAGGCCACTTCACAAGATGGGTACTTCAATCCCAGCGGACAGCGATAACAATAGGGTGCTGGCCCGAACGCGACGCCGGACATGTAGGGACCATTGTTGCGCTTGCGAGCACTGTTGCCCGTGATCGACAGCGTGCCGATGGTGCGGCCGTGAAAGCCGTAGCTGAGTGCGACGACTTCGCGTCGCCCCGTAGCCTGTTTCGCCAGGCGCATGGAGCCTTCAATCGCCTCGGCGCCGGAGTTGCCGAAGAAACTCTTCTTCAGATCGCCCGGCGTCACGTCGGCGAGCTTCTCGGCGAGCTGGCCGACAACGGGCACGTGATAGACGTAGGAACAGCAGTGGACGAGCTGCTCCATCTGCTCGCGCGCCGCGGCCAGGACGCGCGGGTGATTGTGTCCCGCATTGACGACCGAGATGCCGGAGAAGCAGTCGAGATAATCGCGGCCGTCCACGTCGGTTACCGTGCGACCGCGGGCGCTGGCGACGACCACGGGCTCGACGCCCTGCGCGACGACGGGGAGAACGTAGCGGGCGTATTGTTCTTTGGTGTCCATTACATTGTCTCGCTTGGTGATATCACAGAGCCCGGCGAGCCGGGAGCGTGAGCGACCGGAGTTCTTCAAGAATCGTACTATTGAAAGACACTGGTGAGCCAGAAGTGTGAGCGACCGGAAGTCTTCAAACGGTCAGAAACTTGTAGAACTCCGGTCGCTCACGCTCCCGGCTCGCCCAATCACACCCAGCCATCCTTCGGCGCTTCCGCGCCGAACCAGCGTTCGGTAACGACCTTCTTCCGTGTGTAGAACGCCACCGCGTCAGGCCCATGAGCATTCAAATCGCCGAAGAAGGAGCCCTTCCAGCCGCCGAACGAGAAGTTTGCCATGGGGGCCGGCACGCCCAGGTTCAGGCCGAGCATTCCGGCTTGAATGCGAGCGCGGAACTCGCGAGCCGCCGCGCCGGAACGTGTGAAAAGCGACGCCGAATTGCCATAGCGGCTGCGATTCGTCAGCGCGATCGCCTCATCCAGGTCCTTCGCCCGAAGGATGCTGACCACCGGACCGAAGACCTCTTCCCGGCCGATGAACATGTCGGGCGTCGTGTGATCGAAGACCGTGGGACCAACAAACGCGCCGTGCGGCCGGCTCGGCACCACGAGACCGCGGCCGTCGAGCAGGAGCTTCGCGCCTTCCTTGACGCCGCGGTCGATGCAGTCGTGGATGCGCTGTCGTTGCTCCAGGCTCAGGACCGGACAGAGCGTGGCCGATTCGTCCAGTCCGTCGCCGGGGACCAACTCGCGGGCGGCATTCACGAAGCCGTTGACCACTGCATCCTGTTGTTCGCGATTGCCGACGGCCACCACCACGCTGCCGGCCAGGCAGCGCTGGCCTGCACAGCCGAAGCACGAGCCGATCAATGCCTGCATGCTTCGCTGCAAGTCGGCATCGGGCATGACGACGAGGTGATTTTTCGCGCCACCCAGCGCCTGCACGCGTTTGCCATGCTGAGCCGCTGTGCGATACACCGACTCGGCCACCGCGGAGCTGCCGACGAAGGAAATGGCCTGCACGTGCGAATGGACGATCAGCCGCTCGCTGACTTCCTTGCCCCCCTGGAGCACGCCGACGAGGCCCGACGGCAGCCCGGCTTCCGCGAACAGCTCGACCAGGCGCGTCGCGGTCAACGGCGCCTTCTCGGCCGGCTTCAGCAGGAAGGCATTACCGCACGCCACTGCAATCGGCATCATCCACAGCGGAATCATGGCAGGGAAGTTGAACGGTGGGATGCCGACGACGACGCCCAGCGGCTCGCGCAGCACATAACTGTCCACGTCGCGCGACACGTCGGGCAGCACCTGGCCCATCAGCTGCGACGGGATGCCGCAGGCGAATTCCACCACGTCGATGCCGCGCCGCACCGAGCCTTTCGCCTCGCACAGCAGCTTGCCGTTTTCGCGGACCACCGACCTGGCGAGATCGAGGTAGTTCGCTTCGAGCAGTTCCCGGAACTTGAACAGCACGCGTGCCCGATCCGGCGCCGGCACCGCACGCCAGGTCAAGTACGCCTTGTGTGCCGCGGCACAGGCTTCATCGACCTGTGCAGCCGATGCCTCGCGGACCGATGCCAGCAGCTGCGTGCTGTCGGCGGGATTGACGAGGCGACGAACCGTGGAGCCAAGGCCGTCCACCCACTGGCCGCCAATCAGGTTGAGGCGGGGAGCGGTCGAAAGACGGCTTTCGGTCGGAGGAGTGGCGACTGCGGTCATGGGCTTCCTTTCGATATCGGGTCAAAAGCTTGGCGGCGTGTTTACGGAGATCGCTTCGACCGCGACCTTGCCGAGGTTGCGGAACCGGTGGGGCCGGCGGCTGTCGAAATAGTAGGCATCCCCGGGCTTGAGGACGTGCACCTGCCCGTCCACGGTCAGCTCCAGCGTGCCCTTGAGGACAACCCCGGCTTCCTCGGCTTCGTGGCGGTAGGCATCCGGCCCGGTGTCGCAACCGGGTTCGTAGCGCTCGACGAGCACCTGGAGTGCCCGCTGCGGGCGGCCCGCAGCGACTTCCTTGAACGAGATGCCCTTGTGCTGGCCCGAGATTTCGACCAACTCGTCCCGACGATAGACCACCTTCGACGGGGATGCGGGGGTCTGGCCAAAAAACTCGCCCAGGTTGGTCCCCAGGGCATCCAGGATGGTCTTGAGCTTGGCGACCGAGACATTGTTGCGGCCCGATTCCAGGGCCGAAAGGAAGCTGACCGCAATCCCCGTCTGCCGGCCCACCTCGCGCAGCGACAGCTTGCGCCGCTGGCGGAGCTCCTTCAACCGAGGTGCTATGTCGAGATCGTCCATCACCGGGAACCTGTATTGAGAACACTGTTCGATATATCGTACAGTCGTTCGGAACAGTGTCCAGGATTTTTCCGCGGATAGTCTGGCACGCGCAAAGTTCTCATGGCCGGGCTCTGCCCGGTCACGCACTGCCTTGCAGGCTCTGCCTGCCGACCACCGTCATCAGCGAGAGAATCCAGCGCCAGCGTGGTGCCGCGAGGCAGAGCCTCTCCGGCAGTGCGTGACCGGGCAGAGCCCGGTCACGAGATGGTTAGGTCGTGCAGATGTTTCGATTCGCTCGTGGAGCCCGGCACCTATAATGCCTGTATCATGACCAACCTACCCCGTTTGTTGATCACCCTGGGTGACGTGGCCGGCATTGGCCCGGAAATCGTCGCCCGCTCCTGGCCGGACTTGCACGCCCATTGCCGCCCGATCGTCGTCGGCGACCCGAACTGGCTTCGGCAGGCGCTCGACCTCGTTCATTCTTCCGCTACGGTACCTCTCGTGACCGAACCGGGTGAACTTGAACCGCGACCGGACGTTGTGCCGTGCCTGGTTGGCAGCGCGATGGACCTGAATCGCGTCAGACCGGGACAGATTTGTGCCGAGGCCGGCCGTGCTGCCTACGAATTCCTGTGCAAGGCCATCGATCTGACGATGGTCGGGGCTGCGGACGGCATCGTGACGGCGCCACTGCACAAGGAGGGCCTGCGTGCCGCGGGACTGGCCTATCCCGGACACACGGAAATCCTCGCGGAACGCACCGGCACGCAGCGGTTCGCGATGTTGCTCTCGACCGGCGGGCTGACCGTGGCCCACGTCACGCTGCACATGGCTTTGCGCGACGTGTTCCGCAATCTCACCACCGAGGCGGTGCGCGAGAAGATCAGCTTGCTGGACGACTTGTTGCCGCGCTTGCTGGCTCGGCGCCCGCGCCTGGGCGTCGCAGCGCTGAACCCGCACGCCAGCGATGGCGGCCTGTTTGGGGATGAGGAAGAAACGATCATTCGACCGGCCGTGGAAGCGGCACGGGCAACGGGAATCGACGTATCTGGCCCTTGGCCCGCGGACACGCTCTTCGTACGCTCCGTGCGCGGCGAGTTCGACGGCATCGTGGCGATGTATCACGACCAGGGGCACATCGCGCTCAAGCTCCTGGGCGGCACCGACGCGGTCAACATCAGCGCCGGCCTGCCGATCGTGCGCACCAGCGTGGCGCACGGCACCGCCTACGACATTGCCGGCAAAGGCATTGCCGATGCCCGCGGCATGGTGACCGCGGTGCGCGTCGCGGCGCAGCTGGCGAGAAGTAGGAAATAATGGCAAGATTCACCACACAGAGCGCGGAGGGCACAGAGAAGACACAAAGAAAAAGCGAGAGGCGGGTCAGCAAACTCACGCATCGCTCGCTATACTCATTCTCTGTGTTTCCTCTGTGACCTCTGTGCTCTCTGTGGTGAGTTCTCCTCATGGCCGACCCCTGGTTTCAGTCGTTGTTTGCCGAGCGCATCGGCGGCGCCAATTACGGCAAGGGCACCGAAATCTACAAGTTCGAGAAGATCAAGCGCGCCAAGCGCGCCGCGCTGGCGGCCCATCCCGAACGCAGGCTGCTCGACTTCGGCATCGGCGAAAACGACGACCTGGCGGACGAGCTGGTGCGTGACGCGCTCAAGAGCGAAGTCGACAAGCTCGAAAACCGTGGCTACGCGGACAACGGTATCGCCGCATTCAAGGAAGCGGCGGCCGGGTTCATGAAAAAAGCCTTCAACGTCGCGCTCGATCCGGTCACGGAAGTCAATCACGCCATCGGCTCCAAGCCGGCCCTGGCAATGCTGCCGGCCTGCTTCATCAATCCCGGCGATGTAACGCTGATGACGGTACCGGGCTATCCCGTCGCGGGCACGCACACGCGCTATTATGGCGGCAAGGTCCACAAGCTGCCGCTCAAGGCCGAGAATGGTTTCTTTCCCGACCTGGCATCGATTCCGGCCGACATCAAGAAGCGCGCCAAGCTGCTGGTCATCAATTACCCCAACAGCCCGACCGGTGCAGTGGCGACGCGCGATTTTTATCGCCAGGTCATCGACTTCGCGCACACGAACAAGGTCATCGTCGTGCAGGATGCCGCCCACATCTTGCTGAGTTACGACGCGGCGCCGCTCAGCTTCCTCCAGGTGGAAGGCGCAAAGGAGGTTGGCGTCGAGGTGCACTCGATGTCAAAGGGCTTCAACATGATCGGCTGGCGCATGGCGTTCGTGGCGGGCCATCCGAAGATCGTGCAGGCCTTTGCCGACGTGAAGGATAACTGCGATTCGGGCCAGTTCATGGCGATTCAACAGGCGGCCAGGACGGCCCTGGAGCATCCCGAACTGGGCGACGCGATCCGCGAGAAGTACCGCCGCCGCCTCGACAAGCTAGTGACGGCCCTGAACCAGATCGGCTACAACGTGAAGATGCCCGGCGGCACCTATTTCCTCTACGTACCGGCCCCGAAGGCATGCGGCAGCCGGACCTTCGCCAACGCGGAAGAAGTGTCGCAGTTCCTCATCACCGAGCAATCGGTCTGCTGCGTGCCCTGGGACGACGCGGGCGCCTTCCTGCGCTTCTCCGTCACCTACCACGCCCCGACTGAACCCGACGAAGACGAACTGATGGCCGAGACCGCCCAGCGCCTGGGACAGCTCGACCTTCGCTTTTAGAGCCCGACGCGCAAGCAAGGGGGCGGTTGTCCCTTGCTTGCGCGTCGGGCTCAGTTGGATCGTGAGGATGACTCCATTGCCCGTCTCCCTGGAGCTACTGTCCGAACTCAGCGCCGCCGCCAACGACGCGGATGCCCAGGCCGTCTGGCCTGCCGCGGCCTGGGAAGCCCTGCGCCGCGGCGGTGTCTTGACCTGGAGCATTCCGAAGGCCCACGGCGGCGAGGACCGCGGCATCACCGAGTTGCTCGACGGCTACGGCGATCTTGCCGAAGCATGCCTGACGACGTGCTTCATCCTCAGCCAGCGTGAAGCCGCTGTCCGTCGCATCATCGATCACGGCAATGAGACGATTCAGCGCGAGCTGCTACCCGCCCTGGCGCGCGGCGACACGTTCACCACGGTCGGCCTGTCGCAACTGTCAACGGCTCGTCAGCACGGCAAGCCCGCGGTAACGGTGCGCGAGGCCGGGGACAAGCTGATCTTCGACGGCGTCATCCCCTGGGTCAGCGGGGCGCCGCATGCCGACTACTTCATCGCCGGCGCCGAGCTGAGCGACGGCCGGCAACTGCTCGCCGTGCTGCATCGCGATTTGCCGGGCGTTCGCGTCGGCCCGCCCATGGACCTGATGGCCCTGGAAGGCTCGCTGACAGCCGAGGTGATTTGCACGAACGCGGAGGTGGATCGCCGCTGGCTCCTCGCCGGCCCCACGGAACGCGTGATGACCAGCGGCGGCCGCGGCGGCACCGGCGGCCTGGAAACATCATGCCTTGCGTTGGGCCTGGCCAACGCGGCGATCAAGTACCTGTTCGCCGAATCCGCCTCGCGCCCGGAGCTGCGTGGTCTCGCGGAGCGGCTCGACGAACCCTGTCGAACCCTGCGGAAAGAGATGCTCCAGCTCGCCACGGGCGGAGCCACCCCGGACAAGAGCGCTGTCCTCCGCGGACACGCGAACACATTGGTACTGCAGGCAACGCAAACGGCCCTGGCGGCGAGCAAGGGTACCGGCTTCCTGCGCAGCCATCCGGCGCAACGCTGGGCCCGGCAGGCGATGTTCTTTTTGGTGTGGTCGTGTCCGCGACCTGCCGTCGAGGCGACGCTGGCGTATCTGGCGCCGTCGGACCATGAGCAGTTTTGTTCGTGAAGGGGGCATGATTGCACAACCGCGCCGCTGTGAATTAGTGATCGCAAAGCCCTTCATTCTGAATGACGAAGGGCGCTCAAATCCGACTCAGGTGGCACCAATCGTTCTTTTCGTTCCATCGGAAGAAGATGCTCGACCATGTCATACCACACCTCGTCTTCGGCGCATTCAGCACCAAGGCAAAGCAATTCCATTACTCCAACAAACTCGAAATGAACTGGATTCCCATCACTGTTCTTGTACCTGTATTGGCCCTTGTGTCCCCTTCGCTTCGCTAGACTGAGTGCTTTCCGAGCCGACTTGGCGTCGAGTGAAATAATGCGTTCCTCGCAAAGTCGTCGCTTTCCAGAATCGCCATCAACGATAACTCGAAATTGAAAGAGCAATTTTGCGGCGAATCGTTTCATGACCGACTTCCGATCGAACAATCGAAATCGACGTGCCAAATTTCACCGCGTCTCGGCGCTGGAACTCTCGCCGAATAGGTCGTCACTACTAACGGCTCGAAATCGGTTCGTCCAGCGTGGCTCCGCTATTCTGCCTCCGCGAGAGTTGCTGCCGCTGTCAGAATTGCATCGCGCTCATGCGGCGGCAGTTTGCGCAATTTGGTTGCCGCCCACTTTTTTCCGCCGGTCAGGGTTTTCGGGTCGCTCATGAAGCCCTCCTGTTCGGTGCGATATTGATTCTTGCGATTTGCCGATCTCGGATTGCCGTGCCTACGGGTCTCCCCTTGTTCATCTACCTGACCCGCCGCAGAGCGTCGATCTTCTCCTGGATCTTGGCCGCGTCGGCCTCGACCGTCCCGAGCGGCTGTGGTGCGACTGTCGTCTCCCGAGTGTACCCGATGTGCTTCATCCACTCGGCTGACCGTAGGGCTCGCTTCTCCGCCACGAGCTTGTACAGTGGGTCCTTCTTGATGTCCGCAGGCTCGTCGGGCACCTTCACGGCGACGGCGGCAAGAATCGTCCGGGCCATCAGCAGGTGCCCGTCGTCGCCGGGGTGGACGCGGTCTTTCGAAAACGGTTCGGTCCGGACGTCGCGGGCCTTCCGCATGGCGGTGTGTAGGTCGATGACCCGCACGCTCGGGACCTTGAGCTCCGACTCCCACTTCGCGTACGCGGTCAGCACGGAGTCGTAGTTGAACTCGTCCCCCTTGGACGCGAAGTCGTAGATCGGCGGGGTGATCAGGTACACCTCCTTCACGCCGGCCTGCTTGCACTGCTCGATCAGCTTCGTGACGCCCTTTTTGAATGCCGCGAACCGGGCGTCGTCAAGTGGCTGGTAAATACCGTCGTTCATCCCGTAGCACGCGAAGACAACCGCGGGCTTGGCCTTGTCCAGGAGGCGGTCCAGTCGCTCGAAGAGGCACGGACGAGGGAACTTGCCACCCGCATGTCCAGCCTCGCTGAGTCCCGAGAGCGTTTCGCTCGCCAGGCCCAGGCCGAGGATGTCGAAGTCTTTCTTGGGGTGCAGCTTCTCCAGGTAGTACGTGAGAAAGGTGACGTACCCCCCGGACTGCGTGATACTGTCCCCGAGGAAAACCACGCGCTTGCCTGCGACTGCATCGACATTCTGTACGACCAGCGAGGAGGGCTCCGACTTAAGTCCCACGCCGTTGACCGCGATTACCCGGTACTCGTGCTTGGTGCCCGGCTTGGCGTCCCGATCCACATAACGCATCGCCGGCAATGGTTTCTCCGGGGTGTCGTGGTAGGACATCGATTGGAACAGGGGGCGGCCAAAGCGGCCGATCGGTTTCTCGGGGACCTGCACGAGGTCCTTCCCGTCGCGCTGGATGAGGAACGCCTGCAGGCCGCTCTCGAAATCCGCCTCCGCATCCCAGGTGATCTCCACCGTCTTGTCCGCCTGAACGGCGGCCTGGATGCCGAATGGTGCGGGCGGCGGGGTGGTGTCGCCGATAGCCCCCGACTTGACGTATTCCATCCAGGCCTTCGCGATCTGCTCGTTCGGTAACCAGACGGCGTCTTCCAGTTTGCCCGCATACAAAGCGCTGGCTTCGGCCTTATCTCCGAGCAGTGGCGCCAGCCAGCCGACCTTGAGGTCGACCGGCTTGAGCTTCTGATCCTTGTTGCCCTTCTCCGGCAGCCGCAGGGCCAGGCAAACGTCGAAGAATGGAATGGCCAGGTAGCGGGAATCGCCACACTCGTGCGACGTGCGGGGATCTGGAGCGAAGCCGATTGGAGCCCCCTTGGCACGGTATGCCTTGAACATGGCCAGAGTGCCGGTCCAGGCGCCGTCGAAGCGTTTGTCGCCCTTCTCCTTGGTGCCGGGGTTGCACATCATCGGGATCGCGTAAGCGGCATCCGGGATCTCTGGCTTGGCGATTTCCCCCTTCTCCCAGGCAGCATAGGCCGTGCCCGAGCGGAACCAGATGGCGACAATGCGATCGGGATAGGCCATCTGCATTAGACTCGCCCAGAAGCCGCCGCCGGAGTGGCCCCACAGGCACCACGGCACCGACTCCAGTTCGGTGTGCTTCGCTTTGCGAGCCAGCTCGCCCAGCGCCTTGAGGAAGGTCTTTGCTGAGCCATTGCGGGGGTCGCACCACAGCCGGCAGTTTTGCTTGTCGTCCTGATGATACGAGGGGCCGAGCAGGGCACAGTCCCATTTCTTCGCCAGCGCCTGCCAGTGCAGGTCGTACGCCGCCGTCTCGCCGCCCTTGCAGGCGCCTGCGCCGCAGCCGTGCTGATGCACGATGACGCCCCGGAGGCGGGGCACGCCGTCCGGAACCCACAGGGTGTAAGTGACGCCGAGTTGGAGTTCGCCGGCCTGAGTGGACGGCGCGTAGGTTACTTCGTGATGCTGCCCGGCGGCTGGGGCGGACGCGATGGCGGCCAGGAACAGTGCCAGAACCAGCGTCATCCGCAAGACAGTCTTCATATGCGGGTAGCTCCTCTGCGTCAGACGGGAGTGACAACCTCTAGCGGAACAGTCTCGCCAAGAACTCGGCCCGCATCACTTACACCCAAAGAGATCACTCTGAACCAAGGCGTGAACGAGCGACCGCAGCTCATAGTCATCCCCCGCGGCGCCCTTCGCAATGCGATCGATTGCCGCCTGGTGCGGATGGCTGATGCTCCGCAGCTGCATCCGACTCACGGACCGGCGGTCCGCAGCACCTTTGCGCCCGAATGTGGACCACAAGTGACGGAGAACGAGTCGGCGCGACTTGTGGATTGTCATCTTGCAGCTCACCGCCGTCAATGGTGCAGTGAGCGGCGTTGTTGCGGGGCCCGGCCCCGGTCGAGGACGCCCGCGCCGACCAGGCTCCACCCTTCTTCTGGGAAGCGGCTTTGCAGCCCAAAAATCGCTCGCGGATGAGCGGTTTTTGGTTCGATCGTTCCAGTTCAGCTGCGAACGCTACGTGGACTCGCCGCATTTCCCGTTTCTTTTCGCTGTCACAAGGCCATACGGCGGATAATTAGTGAGTGGAAGGCCAAGGGCCTTGTCGTCTCAAACCCACCGGAACCAAACTTAGGAGCGTGCAAGGTCTGAAAAATCCAAGGAACCCAAGTGCAAGATCGAAGATCTGCCGGAAATGAGTGATGAACTTTCGCCGGAAGAGCTGGAAAACGTGGCCGGCGGCATGATCAGAGGCGCGGGCGGCGTCTTCGGAGGCAGCACCCTGAACGCGAAAGCAAAATGGACCAAGAAGTCGTACAATACGGCGACTGGGCAAAGCTGGGATATTGACTACGAAGACGTGTACGATCCAGGCGATTGATGCACGGCAAGCTCTGCCCCTGGCCGCGACCCGCGCCGCGGCCAGGGACTAGCCGACAGGAGGGCTGGGATGATCCTCATCTTGACCCACTCCGTCGATCCGCATGCCCACCGAGTGATCGAGCTGCTGCAGTCACGCGGCGCGGAATTCCTACGATTCCATCCGGCAAACTTCCCTGTGCACGCCAACCTGTCGATTGGCTATGCTCCCGATGGGCAAACCAGGTCGACCCTGCGCGTGGGCGAGAAGACGGTCGACCTGGAGGAACTCCAGTCCGTGTGGACCCGCCGGCCCAAGGTGCCGGTGCCCCACGAGCAGATTCAGGACCCCGCCACAAGGTCGTTCGTGGCGGAGGAATGCGCGACCTTCGTGCGCGAGGTGTGGGCGGCCCTCTGCTGCCTCTGGCTGCCGGGCAAACCGGCGGCAATTCAGCTTGCCCAGTTTAAGGCCGCGCAGCTCCGCCTGGCCAGCGACCTGGGACTGGAGCTGCCGCCCACCCTGGTCACCAACAGCCCGGAAGAGTTTTACGAGTTCTATCGCCAGCACAACGGCAACATCATCAGTAAGCTGGTCGGCTTCAGCTTCGATCGCGCGGTGAAGGGCGTCATCACCCGCTTCACCGAGGTGGTCCCCAGACGCGACGTCGGTTACGCCGCGTCGCTCCAGTATTGCCCGATGATTCTCCAGGCCTACGTCCCGAAACGCCTGGAGCTGCGCATCACGGTGGTCGGCCAGCAGACGTTCGCCGCGGAGATCCATTCGCAGCTTTCGCACCATACGCGCTACGACTGGCGGCGCTACGACTTGAACCAGACACCGCACCTCGTCCACGAGCTGCCAGCGGAAATTCACGACCGCTGCGTTCGGCTGGTGGCGCGCATGGGGCTTTGCTACGGCGCCATCGACATGATCCTGACCCCGGACGGCCGCTACGTGTTCATCGAGATCAACCCCAATGGCCAGTACCTCTGGATCGAAGAGGAAACCGGCCTGCCCATCAGCGCGGCCATCTGCGACGTGTTGATGGGTGAGCGGCCGGTCTCGGCGGATAGTTGACCTTGCTGGAAGTCAGCCGTCCTCCCCGGAGTTCCTGGCCATGAACGATTCGCTGCGACAGGCACTGATCGAGGCGCTCGACTATTTGCAGGCCCTGCAGCGCGAAGCTGTCCGGCCTGAGGAAGCGCGCGCGCGGCTCCAGTCCCTCCGGAGGCACCATCCCGACCTGGCCATCGAGCTCCTGCACGAAATCCAGCACTATGACAACACGGTGCATTACGATGTGCTGCTCCGCCGCGCCGGCGACGGGACTGCGTCGCTCAGCTACTGTCCGGAACGGGCGGTGCCCTGGCCGATGCGCGGCGTCCACCGCCACGATGAAGGGAACCTGGTCCGCGTCAACGCCCACACCTTGACCGTGGATCAGGCCATCGCCTGTCTCGATTTCATCTGGGACGATGGGCGCATCATTGAAGGCCTCGTGAACACGTGCTTGATCCACGAAGAACTGGAGCGCGACCCGATCCCATTCTCCGATGCCGATCTTCAGGAGGCATTGAACAAGTTCCGTGCGGCGAAGAAGCTCTACAAGGCGGCGGACACGCTCCGCTGGCTTAAGGAACACGGCATGAGCCAGGAGAGCCTGGAGCGCCACGTCCGCGGCGATGCCTTGGTCGCCCGGCTGCGTGACCGCGTGGTTGCTGACGAGGTGGAGCCGTACTTCAAGCAGCATGGCAGCGAATTTGACACGGTGCGCGTGGCGTGCGTTGAAGTAGCGACGGAATGCCAAGCTCACGAACTGGCCGAGCAGGTCCGTGCCGGCAAGCTCGACTTCTACGCCGCCGCCGAGCGCGGTTTCGTCGAGGCTGCGGCGGGCAGCGCTATTCCTAAAGGAAACCTGTTCACCGCGATGGAGCGCCGCCACGCGCCTCCCGCACGTCGACGGGAGCCTTTCCGGGGCCATCTCGCAAGGCGACGAGGGGACGGTCCATCCCACTCGTGGCCAGCTTACTTTCCACCTGCTCCCAAGAAATTCGCATCATGTTCATGGCAACGGTACTCCGGAGGAGCGGTGACACCGACCGAATTACCGAACTCCTCATGTCCCTCGCCAGACGACCAGCTCTTTGGGTGATATGTTCACTGCCCAGCTGGGAATGAGGAAACCGATGTCAACTCGAAACGCGCGGCAATCTCGGCAAAGATGGCAATTACAGAATGGCAGCGCGAACTGCTCACGGACGATCTGATCGGCCGGTTTGGAATCGATCCTGTCGTCGGATATCATAGAGGAACCTTTCAGTTCGCCCGCGCGGTTGGTGACGGCGGACATCGCAGTATCGGGTAGCCTTACATCGAATGTTCGGGTAGTTTCGTTCAATCGCTTGATCGTGAATTGTGCGAACGAGGAGATCGCCCCGGCCCGTTTCCCAAGGGAGCCAGGGACGGTCGTGGACTTCCCCCCTGGCTGGCCTTCACGTTCGTGACCTCGCCATGGCGGTCCTCGGTGAATAAGGCTCCGAAGCCTCCCTACTCTCTCTGTGCCGGTGTCCGAGGTGTCCGCCGGCAGTTGCTTTGGTCGCGCCCTTTGCCAAGACGCAAACCCTGGGCCCGGACGAGTTCACCATGATTCCGCTTCTGTGTGCCCTTGGCCTGAGCTTGCTTCTCGCCGTGCTTTTGACGCCGCTGGCCTGCCGCCTCGCCTTACGCTGGGGGCTGATCGATCACCCCGACGGACGACGCAAGATTCACCCCCGGCCCATGCCCCTGGCGGGGGGCGTCGTCGTTCTGGTATCCAGTGGCACGGCGTTGGCCGTCGGGTTCGCCCTGACGCCAACGTGGATCGAACAGCTTGACGCCCAATCCAGTGGCCTCATTGGCCTGGGCATCGCAGCGCTAGCGATCTGCGGACTGGGACTCATCGACGACTGCCGCGGTCTGCGTGGCCACCAGAAACTGCTGGGACAGTTCTTGGCAGTGGGTATTGTCATGGCCGGTGGCGTCGTCGTGCGCCGGCTCCGCCTCTTTGACTGGGAAGTCGAACTCGGCCTCTTGGCGCTGCCGGTGACTGCCTTCTGGCTCATGGGAGCCATCAACTCGCTGAACCTGCTCGACGGCATGGACGGCATGCTCGGCTGCGTCGGCGTCAGTATTTGTCTCGGGCTGGCGGCCGTCGCAGCGACCGGCGAGCAGTGGATCACTGCCGCGGTGGCTGCGGGGCTCGGTGGCGCGCTGCTCGGGTTCCTGGTATTCAACCTGCCGCCCGCCTCCCTCTTCCTGGGAGACTGCGGGAGCATGCTGGTTGGGCTCGTGATCGGCGTCGTGGCAATCCAGGGCTCCCTCCAGGGACCGGAGACCGTCGCATTGGTGACGCCGGCCGCACTCATGGTCCTTCCGATCCTGGACACCCTGGCTGCCATCGTCCGCCGCAAACTGACCGGCCAGAGCATTTACACTGCGGATCGCGGCCACCTCCATCACTGCCTTCTTCGGCGAGGGTGGTCCAACGGCCAGGTGCTCCTGATCGTCTCGTTTCTGTGCCTGCTGAACGTCATCGGGACGCTTTTGAGCCTACGGTTCCACAACGAATCTTTTGCCGTCGGCAGTGCCCTGGCTGTCGTACTGATCCTGCTCATCACGGGCTTATTCGGAAACGCGGAACTGGCGCTGCTGAAGCAACGGTTGTGCGGGCTGGCCGCGGTGTGCCGGCGCGGGCCGCCATTTGGCGTGGCGCCGCAGTCCGAGGTGCGCTTGCAAGGCGCGGGGGGCTGGGCGACCCTTTGGGATTCGCTGATTGACTGTGCCGCCCAGCGAAATTTTGTCAGCGTGTGCCTGGACGTGAACGCCCCCTTCTTACACGACGGCTATCACGCGCGATGGAATCGCTCCGGTGAAGACGCTGCCGTCTCCAACATGTGGCGCGCTGCGGTGCCGCTCGTTGTGGAGGGCCGACTGGTGGGTCGGCTGGAAGTGAGTGGCCCACGCGATCAAGAACCGGTGGGTGCCAATCTACTGCGCGTGGCACAACTCGCCGAGGACGTGGAGAACGAGATGTTGCGCCTGGCCGTCCAGCGTCAAACCGGCGCCGCTGTCGTGGCGCCTCCCGGATCGGAACTGGGCATTGAAGGATTCGCGTCTTACCTGGCGTTGGATCGGGCCGTCTGCTCCTGATCGGAACCCAGTGGAATGGCGGGCAACTAAAAAGGTTAGAATCAAGCGTCTGGCACATCAACCACGGTTTAACGCGCGACCAATCGCAGCTCTATTTTTGCGGAATTCCGTGCGCATGTCTCGACCACCCGCCTGTGACTGATGGGTGCAGTGCGGGATGGCACGTCGGGATTGCTCTTCGCGCCGGATTCGCCCTCGCGAGGTTTTTCCTGTCGGCTTTGCGGTCCCGCTTACGCTTGGAATGACGATCAGAGTCGGCGGCCTTACGCCGTCCCATGAGGACGGCGCCCGGGGAGGGACCATGCTTGTTCATACGCGACGGTGCAGCCTCTGCCTTGCGCTTCTGCTCGGACATTCACTCTTCCTGCTCGACAACCGCGAGAGCACGGCTCAGGCAGGGATGCCGGCCGTGCCATTGTCGGACGCGGAGTTTGCCCAGCTCACGGAACAGACGGCGCGACTTGTGTACGACGCGCTCAAGAAGCCCGACGACCTGGCCCAGGAGAAGGCCCGCTCTGCCGCAGTCCTGCTTGCTGCCGTGGCCCAGTACAGCCAGGACGCCGCCAATGCGCCGCGGCGTGTGCCTGTCCGCGACACGGCGTTTCGCCTTTCCGCGCTAATCAAGGCCGGCAAGTTCGACGATGCCCGCAAGCTTGCCGAATCGCTTCCCGGACTATCGGCGGATGAGAAGGCCAAGACCGCCGCGGTGCCGATCATCATGAAGCAGATCGAGATGCACGAAGCCATGCGCCATTTCGGCTCCGCCAAGGAGGGCGGCAACGGCGCGGAGAAACGGCTTTACGATCTGCAAACCGCCAATCAGAAGACTCGCACCCTGCCCGCACGCGAAATGAAGGACGACCTCATGCTGCTCGCGCTTCGCCTGGCCGTGACGGGCGAATTGGTCAAGGACCATATGGACGCCAAGGTCAAGCTGAAGCCGGCCGTGTGGAAGCAGCATGCGGAGGAAATGCGTCGCTACAGTCTCGACCTGGCGCGCGCCGTCGAGAAGAAAGATGGGGCCGCGGCCTACAAGGCGCTGGGGAACCTCAACGACAACTGCAATACCTGTCACGCCAAGTTCAGATGACCACGAATCGCCGCTTGCGGCGCAGCAGCCGTGTGGTGCTGCGCCGCACGCTGCGCACAGGGTTTACTTTTTCTCGAAAACGCGTTTGCCATTCAGGTAAGTACGCAACACCTGGGTCTCTCGAATATCGTCCACCGGACAGGTCAGCACGTCGCGGTCGACCACGATCAGGTCGGCGAGCTTGCCCACTTCCAGCGAGCCGATTTGGTCTTCGAGGAATAGCAGGTGCGCGTTGTTGATCGTGTAGAAACGCAGCGCCTGCTCGCGCGTCAGCGCCTCTTCCGGATGAAGCCGACCTTCGTAGCCTTTCCCCCGGCGTTCGATCGTCGTCCAGATACCGAGCCACGGGTTGTACGGATTGACGGAACGCAGCGAGCCGATCTTCTGCATATGGTCGGAGCCTCCGCCCGCGATGCCGCCGGCTTCGAAGATGCTCTTGAGGGGCTGGAAGTAACGCAGCCGATCGACTCCGAACTGCGCGGTCAACGTCCGCGTGTCCAGGTAGAGCCATGCCGGCTGGATGTCCACGACCACGCCGAGCTTTGGCAGCTTCTCCACCGCTTCCTTGCTCATGAAGTTCGAATGGGTGATGCAGGGCCGCGTCTTCGCGATTGGCGTCTTCTGGTTGATTTCCTCGTAGACGTCCAGCAGCGTGTGCACGGCGCCGTCACCAACGGAGTGTGCCGTGAACTGTAGGCCCGCGTCGACCGTGGCCTGCACGATGGGCAGAAGTCGCTCTCGCGGAATGAACAGCAGGCCTCGGTACTTCGGATCGGTGATGGAGTAGATCTTGCTGACGCCCCACGGCTCGCGCATGTAAGCGCTTCCCGTGAGCATGCCGCCGTCGAGGTACGTCTTGATGCCGACGATCCGCAGCATCGGGTTCGGCTTGCACAGCGGATCCTTGGCGACGTTGCGGATGTTCTCCTGGATCTTTTCGATCGCGCCGCCGGTGCCCATGCTCTGCGACACGGCCACACGGACCGTCAGCAAGTCCTTTTCGAGCAGATTGCGATAGCGGTCGATGACGCCGCTGCCCGCGTCGCGGTCGGCGATGGAAGTCAGGCCGACGCTGTTGTAGTCCTTGAAGAGCATCACCAGGCGCTCGGCCTTGTCCTTCTCTTCGGCCTGCCGGCCGCTCGACTGGCTCTTCACGTAGCGGGTGCAGTTGCGGAGGATGCCGGTCGGTTCGCCGGTCTTGAGGTCCTTCTCGATGTAGCCGGCGCCGCCATCGGTCACCTTGAAGTCCTTATCGATCTTGCTCCGTTTGAGGGCGAGCGAGTTCAGCGAAGCATCGGGGCCCGTGGCGAAGACGACGGGGTTCTTCGGCGCCGCCTTGTCCAACTCGTCCTTGGTGGGATAGCGCTGCTCGCGCAGGCGGGTGATGAACACCTGGCTAACGACGATCCACTCGCCTTCGGACAGCGCCTTGGCCCGGCCGCTGATATAGGCAAGTACATCCGCGATCCCTTCCATTACCGGAATCGGATGATCGAACTCGGTCATGCAGGCGTCGCCGGGATGGACGTGCGAATCGATCAGTCCCGGCAGCACGGTCTTGCCTTTGAGATCGTGGATTTCAGTCTTCTCGCCCTTGGTCTTGAGGACGTCGGCGTCGCTGCCGACCTTGAGGACCTTGCCGTCCTTCACCGCGATGGCCTGGTGAACGCTGAATCGCTTGTCCACGGTGACGACCTTGCCGTTGTGCAGGATCAGGTCGGCGTCCGCGAGCAGGACTGACGAGGTCAGGAACAAGGACGCGACGACGACAAGGCAGGCG
>JAIEMG010000245.1 GCA_019752375.1 Gemmataceae bacterium
TGAGGGACCGCTGAACCCATGCGTTCGGATCATTGACCCCGCCGGCACGACGCACGTTCAGGCAAACCTTCCGGGTTTGTGCTGGGAACTTGGCACCTGGCGCGGCACGCCGTGGATTCATGCTATCCTCGTCTTCGGTGGCAAGCTTACGGCGTTCCGCATCGACATGGAGAATGGTCAAGCCCACGCGCTCGAAGACGGATCAGACATCGTCCACCTGTCCAGTCCCACGGACGCCAGCGGGTGTCTTTACGGCCTGGCGAGTTCGGGACGGGTGTGGCGCTGGCAGCCATCGGGCGCCGTCGAGCCGGTGTTAACCCTGAACGGAACCGAAAACCTGGCCCAGGCGTTCGTCACGGATGGCTGCACCTATGCCGCCTTGTGTCGCGGTCAGCCCGATTGCTGGATTCAACTCGGTGATCTGCCGCCGGAGGAACGAAGCCATGCTTGAACCTGCTGCACTGGATCGCGAACAAGGCCGATTGCAAACCATCTTCGACGAACTCGCCGCGTTGAAGGCAGCGCCCATCGGCGCGAAACCTGGGGGAGGCGAACCACTCTGGGCAGACTTGCTCGACTTTGGCGCCGGCGAAGGTGAAGCGACGGTCGATAGCGTCAGCAACGAAGCCGCGATTGCAGCTGCTGAGGTAGTCCGGCCATCGCAGCCATTCCTCGACAAGGCGGAACATCCGGCCCGCGCGGCGGCGGTCGATTTTTTTGCGGAGTTCGATTCGCAGGCGGCGTCGGAGCCGCTCGATTTGCCGGCGCCCGAAGGAGCAGCGCCGACGAGCACCATCATGGCCGAATTCAACTGGGAATGACTTTTCATGACTCCTTGTGTTCTGGCGATTGGCAGCCACAAAGGCGGCACGGGCCGGACCACCACCGCGCTGGCCCTTGCCGCGCTGCTCGGGCGTCTCGGCCACCGAGTGATCCTGGTCGATCCCGATCCGAATCACACGGCCGTTCGCATTGCTTGTGCTTCCGGGCGGCCGTGCACCTGGCCCAACGTCCAGCTCTCGGACGGTTGGCCCGCATCGTCGCCGTCGGCCAACCGTATTGTCGTCATCGACTGTCCTCCACTGACCGAGCCATCGGCACAGCGCTTCCTCCAGGGAGCAACGGCAGTCCTGCTGACATGCCTGGTGGATGTGCTCTGCTGGCGGACGCTGCCATCCGCCACGCGCGCGATCCAGGCCGCGCGAGAGACAACTCCGGAACTGCAGTTCCTGGGCATCATTCCAACCCAGGTAGACGTGCAAGAGCCGATGCAGGTGCAACTCTTGCAACACCTGCGGCTAACCCAGCCGGAATTGCTGCTGGAGCCGCCGATTCCGCTGGATCCAGCCCTCCGCTCCTGGCCGCTGACGCCGGGAGGCGAATTGCCTGAATGCACCGCAGCCTCCGCTTACGAAGTGCTTGCGGGGCGCATCACTCGCATGGTGGAGACGACGCCCACGCCGTTCTCCGTCCCCAGCCCGATGGTATCACGCTGACGATGGAAGAGAGGCAAACGTGCGACGGCTACTGGTAGCCAGTCAGAAGGGCGGCGTGGGCAAGACGACCACGGCCATTAACCTGGCAAGCCTGGCGGCGCTCGCGGAGCAACATGTCTTGCTCATCGACGCCGACCCACTGGGCAGTGTCGCCTGCTCCCTCAATCTGGCGGCTGAAGCCGGATTCGGCCCTCCCGATGCCGCCATTCCGCAGGGCCGTCTCTGGCCCAATGTCTTACCCTGGCTGGACGTCTACGATCCCTACGCGGCGGGGGCTGCTCGTGAGGGCGACCTGGAGAACGTCCTGGAATGGGTCGGCGCGGCGCCGGCTCTTCAAACGTATGACTGGATCGTTTTCGACTCGCCCCCTTGCACCAGTCCGCGTGCCTTCCACTTGCTGACCCATTGCGACGAACTGCTGCTGGTGCTCCGGGCTGAAATGTTGGCGTATCGAACCTTGCCCAACTTCCTCGAGGCGCTGAAAGCCGCGCGAGCGAATCAAACACGGCCCAACCTGCGCGGCATCCTGCTGACGTTGCCGCCCGGCGAGCCCGCCGACAGTGCCACGGCCACGGCCTTGCAAAAAGCGCTTGGCCATCGCTTGATCGGGCCGGCCATTCCACACGATTCGGCAGTCGGCCATGCGCTTCTGGACGGCATGCCCGTCGTCGTCAGCCGACCTGAAACGGCGGCGGCATTGCACTACAAGGGCGTGGCATCGCGGCTCGGAATGGTGCCCTGTTCGTGAGACTGATTCAGCCGGTGCGGCCGCCCAGGTTCCTGGACTACCCCGCTTGCCGAATGCCGAGGTCCAGGCACGCCGCCTCGTAACTGGCCCCGAGGTCCAGTCGGACCACCTTCCCGCCGCCTAGCCACAGCGGCACCGCCGGCAGCGGGCTCCCATCCCGGAGCGACTCCGTCCATGCCAAAAGTCGCCCGCCGGCCGCACCTCCGACCGGGCGGTAGGATACCGCCGACAGCGCGGCCGGGCCCGCCGGGCCCGGCTCGCCCCCCAGCATCCCCAGCAGCTCGGATCGGAGGTCCGCCCGCCGCACGGTCACTACGTCCACCACCACCAGCCCGCACCCGCAGCGCAGGTAGCCGGCGCACTTGGCGGTGAAGGCCGCGCGGGACTGGGGCCGATCCTTGTTCCGGGGGCTGACCAACTCGACCGCCGCCGCCAGCCACGGATCACCCTCGTCGCTGAGCACCTCCACCCCCGCGTCGTCGAGGTCCGGCCATTCGACGGCGACCGCCAGTTCCGGTTCCGGCGGCACCCACGGCTGGGGGAAGTCCGAACCGCCGGGAATTGCCGGCTCGCCGGGCCGCTCCACCGCCGCCAGGTCGATCTCGATGGGGCCGTCCCGGTCGAAGAAGGGGACGGCGTAGTAGCCAGGGGGCAAGCCGCCGGCGTTAAGAAGTCGGGCCATGGCGACGGCCCAGGCGCCGTGGAATCCCCGCCAAGGGTGGGTGCGACTGAGCGGCGGGTGGAAGTGATCCAAGAGCGGCATCGCCACCTCCGGGGCTTGGGCCAGTGAGTTGAATTGTACCGGCCTCGGACTTCCGCTGTCCAGCGCTCCGCCGCCGAACGACCCAGCTCACCTGCCGGGGCCGCTGCCATGACTGAATGCCGTGCGGAATCAGGGAATGCGGCCCCGGTCAGGTTGTATGTTCATTTCGACCCGTGACGTCGCGTCGCGGGTAGTTCTCTCTGAGGGGAGTCGCGAGGAGATCTTTCGGTCTGGTGAGGCTCGACCTCTGGCTGCAGATTGATCCCTTCGCGTCGGCGTCCTCCTCGGACTCCGCAGGCAGTTGCCACTCGATAGCCCACCCGTCGATCGCACAGAAGGTGGCCATCCACGGCATGATGAAGAACACCGCCCGAACGGCATGTGAGATTAGAGCCGGCCCAAGAACCCGCCTCGGACGGCCCACGCGGCCGCACTCCGGCGAGTCGCGCCGCTCCTGGGATCGCCCACAGATCGACACGCAGGGCCGGGGTCCCCCCCTCCAGGCTCGGGAGCGTGAAGGTGGCCCGGTGTTCGACTTTCCGTGTCGGCCCTTGCCCAGCCGGGACCCAAACAGGCGAGTCGGTCCACGGTCCTCCTACAACATCCGCCGAGATGAGCAGCCAGACCGAACCGCCTCGGGCCGGCGCGTCGGTCCCGTTCAGCGCCTTCGCCTGGATGGGCCTGCCGCTGTTCACCAGCACGTACCACGAGATTTCCGCCCGCACCGACTCCGGGAGGCCGCTGACGATCACCTGGTCACCCGGCTGGGCGTGGGTCATGACGGCAACCGCCACGGATTTCGCCCACGGGTCGTCGCGGTCCCGGTACGGGCACAGGGTCCAGAATACGACCAGTCCGACGCCATACGCGGCCAACACGCATCCAACGGTCCGGATCGCCCGACCCTGGAACGCCGGGCTACAGGAACACAGCCGGACCAAACGGACAAGCCCCAGGCCGGCGAGTAAGCAGACAGCCGGGGCCAGGTGCTGGGACATCCGGGTGCATCCGCCGTAAGGGTATTTGTGCAGGAACGCCGCCGTCAGGGTAAGTGCGAATGGGATCAGGCAGAGGGCTGCCAATTGGTGCCGGCCGGTCCGCCAACACGCCCAGGCACCGACCAGGAACAGCGGAAAAGTGATCGCCCCGGCCGCGTAACCATTCCCGTAGGGGTACCCCATCAGTGGGCCGAAATGGACCAACACCAGCCACTTCGCCAGCGGCGTGCCCTCAGCCGGTGGAAAGGCTCCCGTCCAGTAGTCCATCATGTAGTCGTGCAACCGATCCCCAGGCGGGCCTAGCTGCCGCTGCCCGATCAACACGTCGAAGAACAGGAACGACCCTGCCAGCATCATGCCGTAGGCGACGACCAGCAGTCGTGCCGGCTGGCCGGCACGACGCCAGACGGCGACAAGGAGCACGCTCCCGACACCGCCCGCAACGAACACGGCCGGGTAGGAGACGCCGACAGCGATGGGCGTCACCAGTACCAGCAGAACCAGCCACCGCAGACGTTCGGGCCGTCGCAGCCAGTGGACCGCGAGGGACAACAGGACGACCGAGGCGAGCAGGTCAAGGCTGTACGGCTTGACCTGGCTGGTCATGTGCAGCGGCCAGCGGGACACGGCCAGCAACCCGACCGCAACGGCAGCGGCCGGCGGGCTGACCAGGCGCCGGGCCAGATGCCAGAACAGCACCAGCGCGGTGATCCCGGCAAGGAACGGCACCAGACGCAACGCCTGCTCAGCCGGGCCCAGTGCTTCGTAGACGGCCCGTTCCCCCCACAGGAACAACAGGGGCGCGACTTGCGACTCATCCAGCTGGCGGGCCAGCCCGGGGTAATCCCGGTCCACCACGTTGAGGGTTACAAACGCCTCGTCCATGTACAGCGGATGGTTGAGGAGGTAAAGCGCCGTGCGGCACGTCAACCCCATCAACAGGAGCAGCAGCGCCAGCCTTCGATACCGCCGGCGCGGCCCGTCGCGGAGCGCCCTTGCCTCCGTTGGACCCGTCGGAAACCCGGCGGTCGGCCGAAGGTCCGCTTGGCTGGCTCTGTCTTCGCCGTTCTTCATGGCATCCTTTCCACATAACGGTTCGGCGGGTCAGACGCGAGCGGCTCGGCGACGTTCGACCCCCGCGAGGACGCGCCGCGTCGAATCGCCACCACCCAATGACCCAGTCGAAGAGACTCCACGCTGAGCCGCCGAACGACAAAGCTCAGCAGCCGGGGCCGGCTGCAACGACTTCATACCCCGGAACGCCGTCATGCCAAGGACACCAGTGTTGACGGTGGTAAGTGGATCGCTAGCTGCAACGACTTCATACCCGGAACGCCGTCATGCCGGCCCCGTCTGCTGCAACGGCTGGTTCGGCCGGGGACTTGTCACTTCTCAATCTTTCCTGTCGTCACTGAAACCCGGATGACTTTGCCCCAGTTGAAGGCAATGGTCAGCTTCTCCTTGTCTCGGTCGAACTTGAACGTCGCGTTCTGTGCCCACCTGCGCGAGGACTCACTTCGCTCGGTATGTTTCCCGATCTCCTCTTGGGTCAGCAAGTCCTCCAACTTGAAATCAGCGACCATGTTGCCCGTCGGCCCGTAAACGACGAGCGAGTGATCGAAGCCGGTCCCGCCCCATGTGTCGAGCGTTGCCACATATTTCCCGTCATCGGAAATCAGCGCGCGGACGGGGATGTTGACCAGCCTCACGTCCCAGATCGGCTTCTCCTTTCCCTCCGGGTCGAGGGAAAACAACCGCCCCTGGCTCTTCCGGGCCGCACCGTCCGGCGGCGGCAGGATCTTGAGCCCGCATGTCCCTTCGGACGAGGCGAAGATCTGGGCCACGGGTGCTCCCCATTTGTCAGCAAAGCTAGAAGATACCGATAGAGAGAGGACGGCGACGATCGCTAGCATGCGTGCTGAGGCGTTCATCATCAGCTCCCATAGCGAGGAAGTGTCCGGACGGTTTCGTTTCCAGCGCCACACAGTTAAGACGAGCCAGGATGCCGAAAGTTTTCTTGGGCTGTCCCACCCCTAGCCACTCGCCGCCGAACGACCCCGCTCACCCGCCGGGGCCGCTGCAACGGCGTGGTGTCGCGCGAAACAAGAATGCGGCCCCGGTCGGTGTGCAACGCCTGGTTCGGCCCGCTACTTCTTCACCTTCTCCCATGTCGTCTTGCTCCAGTCGATCTTCATCTCCCTGACGGTGCCCGGCACGAATGCCTTGAGGCTCTTGGACAGGTCGAGGGTCAGCTTGTCGTCCTTAACTTCGAACATGGCGGACGCATCCTCCGCCACCTCGACCTTGAACGGTGCAAATTGTCCCTGTTTCGAGGTGACGAGGAGCATCGACTTGCCTTGCTGGACCCCGGCGAAACTAACGCCGCCACGGGGAGCGTTGGCAACCTTGCTCTTGTTCAACCCGTCGGTCAAGTCGAAGTCGTACAGAATACGGCCGAAGTCGGCTGCTTTCCCGTCCGCTTGGTACATAGTGATGGTCGCCCGCACCGTCCCCTTCCAGCCCTCCTTCGGGTCGGCCTTTAACTGCCAACCTCCTTCGAGCTTTTCGAGCTGCGACCGCTTCAGCGTCGTCGGCTCGTCATCGGCCCGGGCTGCGCCGGCAAGGCAGCTGAGGATAAGCATGACCCTCATAAGACGGCATCCCATGGAAACCTCCTCGTCGCCGAACGACCAAGCTCAGCGGCCGCGGGGGCCGAGTGAGCTATGAACCCCAGAACCGCTACATGCCCCCGCCGTCTGCTGCGGCGAATGGTTCGGCTCGGCTTCGCCCGGCGAGCCTGCTGCTAATTCCCGCGCACCAACTCGGTCAATCGCGGCGTGATGGCGTCCGCCCAGATTTGATATCCCTTCGCGGTCAGGTGCGTGTCATCGTGGAAGAGATCCTTGTTTAACTGCCCGTCCTTCAGGTACTTGTCATAGATGTCGATGAACCATACCGACTTGCCGTCGGCCAGCTTGGCAATAGCCCGGTTCACCGCGATCGACTTGTCGTTGTTGGGGTTGGGCAACTTGTTCCCGCGCGGCAGGATCGACATCAGCAACACGCGCGTGTTCGGCGATTCCTTCCGAATGGCGCGGACCACCTCGGCGACCCCTTCCGGGATGTCCTCGGCGGGGTCGTACCACTGGTTGTTCGTCCCGATCATCACGACGGCAGCCTTGGGCTTGCAGGCGAATTCCCCGTTCACGATCCTCCACAGCACGAACTGAGTGCGGTCTCCGCTGTTGCCGATGTTGTAGGCCTTCAGGGGCGCGAATCGCTCCTGCCAGATGTCCTTGCCGGGGATCCCGTTCCAGCCCTGGGTAATCGAATCGCCGATGAAGAGGACTTCCGGCTTCCGAGCCGCGAGCGTCTTGATGCGATTCTCGTGTATCAGAATGTACTCCTGGCACCGCTTTTCATCCTCTTTGTAAAACCGAGGGACGGGCGTGGCCGCCCGGTTCTTGGGGGTGGGCTGAGCCAGGGCTAGCCCGGGCCATCCGACGGTGCCGACGGTAGCTATGAACCCACACACAACCAGACCGAATCGTGTCGTCATGAAACTTTCCTCCAACCAAATTCGGAAGATTCAACGAGTTGGTGAACGACTCTCCCAGTCGGGCCGAACGACTCAGCTCAGCAGCGGCGGGGGCCGAGTGAGCTACGAACCCCGGAAAGCCTACCGGCCCCCGCCGTCTGCTACAGCGCCTGGTTCGGCCAAGTGTTCCAGCTACCTCTCAAACGCGGCCTTCACCTCCGAAAACTTGACCAGCGCGTCTACCCGTTCCGGCGCTTGCCGGTCCTCGGGGAAGCAACCTAAGTATACCCACTTCTTCGACTTCGCCGAGAAGTGGTACGTGGCTACAGCGGTGTAGAGGTGCTGCATCAACGACTCCCCAAGTGGGGGGGTGGTGGCGTAGCTGAACTTGATCTCGCCAACATGGGTGTGATCGACCCTGGCCTCGACGTTCGACTCCTCTTTGACGGTTGCGTTGTAGTTTACGGCCAGCGACGACTGCTTGGTCTGTAGGAACTGCGACAGTTGAGCCTTCTTCGCGTCGGAGATTGACTTGAACTCATCCGCGGGAGCAGGCACGGTCACCTGAGTGGCCGGCTCGCCGCCGCAACCGGCGAGTGTGAGGAGGAGCAGCAGGAAGCCGAACTGGCACAAACCGCGACTCATGACGACTGGCATGCTCCACCCTCCGCCGCCGAACTTGTATGTAGACCAACTTCCGTCGAGCTATTTTTTCTCCGTGCGGACGGAAAAACAACCAAATCCAAACGGAATTCGTTTGCAGCTCGACAATTCAGACGCACACTTGTACTAAAATACATCATCGGCAAAAACAACCTCGCGCGGCTTTGCGCCCTAACAGTGACCGACGGTTGCCTAACCACGGCGCGGCGGCGGCGGCGAGAATGCGATGTACAAGTTATTCGTGTTCATAGGGTTGAATGGTTTCGTCCGCACATATTTGCTGCGGCAACGGCAACCAAGAGTGCCAGCCATGAATCTCCTGAATCAGGTTCGGCTGCGGCAAGGCTAGGCGTATCACATCGAGAAATCTTAGGTGCGCTGGATCGAGCGTTCCATTTTCTTGCCCAGATCACCCGGTGTTTTTCAGCCCCGATGCCACGCCGTTGATGCTCTCCAGGACCGCGGTCAGCAACTCTTCCGACGGTTCGCTGGCAGCACGCAGGCGTTTCAGCAGCGCGAGTTGGATGAAGCTCAAGGGATCGACGTAGGGATTCCGGCGAAGGATCGAACGGCGGAGCACGGGGACTTGCTCCAGAAGCGCGGACTGACCGGTGACGTCGAGGATCACGTCGGCGGTCCGGCGGTATTCGTTGGCAATACGGTCAAAGATGCGCTGGGCCAGGTCGGCGTCCTCGACCAGGTCGGCGTACAGGCGGGCAATCGTCAGGTCGGCCTTGGCCATGACCATCTGGGCGTTGTCGATCAGCGTGCGCCAGAATGGCCAGCGCTGGTACATGGTGCGCAGCTCGGCGGACGTGCCGCCGTGGTCGGCCAGGTATTCGCCCACCGCACTGCCCAGGCCGTACCAGCCCGGCAGGGTGTGGCGGCTCTGCATCCAGCTGAAGACCCACGGGATCGCCCGCAGCTGATGGACGCCGCCGGCATCGCCACGACGCGGCGGCCGCGAGCCGATCTTCAGCTGGCTGACCTCCGCAATCGGCGTCGCTTGCTCGAAGTACGACAGGAATTCGGGGGTCTCGTAGACCAGGGTGCGGTAGTGCCGGCCGGCGGCGTCGGCCAGGCGCTCCATGACCCGCTCCCATGCGGGATCGGGGCCATCGTCCGGAAGCGGAAAGCTGGCGCGAAAGACGGCATTGAGGATCTGGCCCAGGTGGCGCTCGGCGATGGCGGGATGGCCATAGCGGTCGGCAATCATCTCGCCCTGCTCGGTCAGACGGAGGCGGCCTGCGACGGTGCCCCGCGGCTGCGCCAGGATCGCCCGATTGGCCGGCCCGCCGCCGCGGCCCACGGCGCCGCCGCGGCCGTGGAACATCTGCATCTTCACACCGGTTCGCCGGCCCGTATCGGCCAGCGCTCGCTGGGCCTGGTAGAGCGCCCACGCCGACTGCAACGGGCCGCTTTCCTTGTTGCTGTCGGAATAGCCGATCATCACTTCTTGCAGGTTGCCGCGCAGCTCCAGGTGCCGGCGATAAATGGGCAGGGCCAGGAGCCGCTGCATGATGATCGGGGCCCCGCGCAATGACTCCAGCGCCTCGAACAGCGGCACAATGTGCAGGCGGCTGATGCCGTCGGCAGGCCGGAATAACCGGGCCTCGCGCGCCAGCAGCAGCACCTCCAGGAGATGGCCTGGTTCGCTGGCGCCGCTGATGATGTAGTACTCCACCGCATCGGGGCATTGCTGCTCGAGGAGCGCTGCCACGGTGCGGAACGTTTGCACCACCTCGCGCGTCTCGGGCGTAAATCCTTCCAGGTGTGCGGGGATCAGTGGCCGGGTCTGTGCCAGCTCGCGGACGAGCAGGTCGAAACGCTCGTTGGCCGTCGACTTGGCATAGCGAGACGAAACGCCGGCCAGGGCAAAGATCTCCGCCAACGCCTGGCCATGCCGACCGCTGTGCTGCCGGATGTCGAGGGTCAGCAGGTGAACGCCGAAGACCTCCACGATTCGCGACAGATCGCGCACCGCCCCGGCCGCGGCAGCCCCCGCGCCCGCTTGCGCCAGGTCGTTGGCAATGACGCGCAGATCGGCCTGCAGGGCGGCGCGATCGCGATAGAGGCCCGGCGGCGGCGGGTTGGCGGCGTTCCACGAGGGCCGCATGGCGCGGACATGGTCGAGCGTTCGTTGCAGCTTGGTGGCGATGAATCGACACTTGGCACGGTAAGGCTCGCGGTTCCCGTCGAGACTCACGGCTGGCAACAGCTCCGCATCGGCCGCCAGGCTGGCTTGCAATTCGGTCCCGGGCTGAAACATGCGTCCCGAGTGACTCAGGCGGCCGCCCAGGTCCTCGACCGCACGCAGATAGTGGCTGAGAATCATTTCCTGCTGGCGGCGGAGCGTCTCGGCGGTGACGGTGTGCGTGACGTGCGGATGGCCGTCGCGGTCGCCGCCGATCCAGGAGCCAAAGCGGAGCAAGGCGGGCACTTGTTGCTTCCGACCCGGAAAGACCCGTTCCAGAGCCGCCTCCAGGCCGTGGTAGAAACGCGGCACCACGTGCAGAAGGCTGCCCTCCATCACGTCGAGCCCCTGGTCGACTTCGTCGAGCACGCGCGGGCGGGCGCCGCGCACGGTGTCGGTCAGCCAGAACGTCTCGACGTCCTCGGCAATGCCTGCGACAGTGGCGGATCGCTCCTCCGGCAAAAGACGGTGATACTCCAGGTTGTCGAGCCGGCCCGCGATGGCGGTCAGCTTCTCCAGGATGGTCCGTCGCCGGGCCTCGCTGGGATGCGCGGTCAACACGGGACAGACGAGCGCGGACGCGAGCAGCGTTTCCACTTGCTCGGCAGTAATGCCGCGCTCGCGCAGCTCGATGAGCGCCGCTTCCGGGCTTTCGGACACCGGCGCCGGCGCACGCTGCAGCGTTCGCTGCCGAATGGCACGGACACGGGCTTGCTGCTCCGCCAGGTTGATGAGATCGAAGTAGACGCTGAATGCCCGCGTCAGGACGCGCAGCGTTGGCAAGTCGAGGCGGTCGAGCCGGTCGCGCAACGCGCGCGCCTGGGGCACCGCCGGGTGCACGCGCAGCTCTCGGGCGGCGGCACGCACCTCTTCAACCAGTGCCAGGGGTTCGGCGCCGGCCAGCCGGCTGATGGCGGCGCTGAGCAGGCCGTCGAGCAGTTGAATGTCGGCTGCCAGTGCGGGATCGGCGGCGTCGGGAGACGGCTCGACGATGGGGCTCGGAGGAGTGATCGACACAGGGGCCTGCCGTTCAATCGAGGAAACCGATGCGCTGGCTTACGTCCACGTCGACGGAGCAGTACGGCTCAACGCCCACGCGAGACAAGGATGCAGACGCGGGCATGGGGAAAGCCGCACCGGCCACGGAAGTCGTTCATGACTGGCAAACGGGGGCTTGGGAAGGCGAGCGAAGAATCGTACCGCTAGCCCATCTGGCAAGCAACCCTCGCGCCGCGAATGGAGAATCTTGGCAGGAAGCTCCGCTGTGCAGCAAGCGCTGGTCAAATGAGAGGTTGCGTCTGACGGCAGACAGAATTCCCGACCGGGCGACTCTGTCCGCCACCCTCGGATTGCACGCGATCGATGCACGGGTGCGCGATCCGTGGGACGATCGTTGCCCCAGTCGCCGGGGGAGATTGGACAGGGTTGGCGGAGTATAATGCGAAAAAGGATGTACTGGAACGTCCAAGCCTTCTTGCCGCCGCGCCTGGAAGCACCCAATGAGTATGCCCAGTCCTAGTCCGCGATCGATGGTCACGGTGGACCAGTACCTCGCGCGTGAGCGCGCTGCCGAGGAGCGGCACGAATACCTCGACGGCCAGGTCTTCGCCATGGCCGGCGAAAGCGAAAATCACGGCATCATCACCGTGAACCTGGTGATTGCGCTCGGGATTCAGCTGAGAGGCACGCCTTGCCAGGCCCGCACCAAGGACACCAAGATCCGCAGCGGCCGCACCCCCATGCCCGGCCACAGCACCGAGGGCCTGTTCTCCTACCCCGACCTGGTGGTCATCTGCGGCGAGCCGGAACACCACGACGCCTATCAAGACGTGCTCCTCAACCCCACCGCCATCGTGGAAGTCCTGTCCCCGGCCACCGAAGCCTTTGACCGCGGCGAGAAATTCACCCGCTACCAACTCTGGAACCCCACGCTGCGCGATTACCTTCTCGTTTCCCAGCGTCAGCCCCGCGTGGAGCACTTCAGCCGCCAGTCTGGCCGCGGCTGGGCGTACGACCTCCACGACGGCCTGGAAGCGAGCCTTGCCATCCCGTCGATTGCCTGCACGCTGACGCTGGCGGACGTCTACGACCGCGTCGTGTTCGCGGAAGGATGACGACGCGTGCGATACGCCCCCGGCAGCTCAGGCGGAGCGGACGGCGGGCCGCGATCGCGCCTGCCGTTCAATCGAGGAAGCAGATGCGCTTGTTGACGTCCACGTTGACGGAGTGGTACGGCTGCGTCAAGTTGCCCGGATGGAACAACGTCTGCCGGACCACCTCCAGGTCTTCCTGGCCGATGGCGTTGGCAAAGATGGGTAACAGGTATTCGACGCCGGCCCGAGACAGGCGCAGCTCCTCGGCATCGTAGAACGACGGGTGCATTTGCCGGGCATGAATGATCCCCCAGCGGTCGCGGAAGTCATTGGCCTGGACGACTTCGACGTGGAAGCCCGACGCACGGTCCCATTGCAGAATGCTGACCGCGTTGGTGTGCCCTTCCAGCAGCAAGTCGACGGCCTGGCCGCCCAGCTGGGCGCCGTAGAAGCGGTCGAACAGGATGGGCCGTCCGCCGCGCTGGGTGTGGCCCACTTTGCGGGTGAAGATCGCCGCCCGCGCGGATTCGTTGCGTCGTTTGCTCGTGAAGTAGGTGTCGCCTACGCGCTGGACGAGGAGCTGCCGCAGAGACTCCGCCGCACCGCTCAGCACGATGTTGCCCGCCGGGTCGGTGGAGGCGCTTTCGCTGCCCAGCTCCCGGCCGCGGCCATCCACCACGCCTTCGGCACAAACGATGACGACGTTCTTTTGCAGTTCGTAGACCTCGATGACGCGTTCGACCAGGCGATCCACGTCGATCGGCGACTCCGGGACCAGGATGATGTCCGGCTGGCCGTAAGCAGCTCCCATCGCCAGGTAGCCGGAGTGCCGGCCCATGACTTCGATAATTGCGATGCGGCGATGGCTCTCCGCCGTGGTGCGAATGCGCTGCACGCCCCAGGCCGAGACGAAGGCTGCGGTGGCAAAGCCCGGCGTGACGTAATTGACCATGTGCTCCAGGTCAAACCGTCCCCGCGCCGGGCCGCGGACGTAGCGAGGCGGTGAGGATTCAGAGTTGGGCTCGCACACCCACTCATCGGGCTCATGGCGGTAGTTCAGGCCCAGGTCGTTGTCGATGGTCTTGGGAGCGAGCACCGTGGGCAGATGGTGCGACAACGCCTGCATGCCATTCAGCGTGCCGTCGCCGCCGACGCAGATAAGACCTTCGATCTTGAGGCGTTCGAGCCGATCGGCAATCTCGGCGATGGCTGCCTTGTCCTGCCCATCCACGTAATCGCGGGACGCGCCGATCATCGTGCCGCCCTGCGTCGTCTCGAGCTCGGGGATGGTGGTGAAGAGCGGGTTGAGGTGGACATGGGGCACGCGCGGGTTGAAGAGGCTGCTGAACCCCTTGACCAGCCCGAAGACTTCGACCCTGCGCTGGTTGGCTCGAACGACCGCACCGTACAGGGTCGCGTTCAAAGCCGGCGTGTCGCCGCCGGCAGTCAGAATGCCGATCCGTTTCATGATTGGAAAGAACTGCCCTCGGGGAGGCGAGTGTGGAGGATCATGCGGCCAACCAACCGTTGAAGCAAGTGACGCGCCACGAAGGGAGAATCTTATGAGGTACTGCCATGAGGGAGCAACTGCTTGCCCAATGTGCGGTTGTGTCCGGCTCGCGGACGGGAACCAGACCGCACGCTCGCCCTCGCTGCAAGTGGACTGATCGCGATCGATGCAGCGGTGCGCGACAATTGAGCTTGACGTGGGGCCGGCTTACAGCCGGCCAAACAGGCCGGCTGGAAGCCGGCCCCACGGAGGTCACCCCGCCAAGCCGTCGGTGGTGGCGTGATGAGACGGAGGCAAAACGCCATCAAATCATCCGGCTCACACCTTGATCGGGCCTGCGGCCGCTTCTGTCTCCGAGCGAAGCTCTTGCTCGATGGTGACGCCGTCGCGGAATTTCAGGTCGCCGATCAGGCAGGGATGTTTGTACTGTTCCAGGGTGCCGCCGGTCTTGGCCAGGCGTTGCTGGTCCCAGAGTTGCCAGGTGCCGGGCGCGAGCAGTGCCAGGCGCAGCGGGTCGAGCCGCTGGCTGTGACGCTTCGCCGCGTATTCACTGTTTTCCTGAACGAGGTGGCGTTCCAGCGCTGCGATGAGCCGTTGGGCCTGCTCCGGGCCGGTCAACTCGCCGTTCTCCACGAACAGGCCGTAGTAGGGCCGTTCATCGTCCCAGCAGGGCGCCACGCTGTACGCCGACAGGGAGAGGTTCATCTCCTGGCTGATCTGCACCATCGCCTTGGTGACCTGGTATTCCGACAGCTTCTCCCCGGTGATGCTCGCGAAGTGCGAGCCCTTGCTGAGGAACTCCACCAGGGGCGTGCCATTGCGGAAGCCGGTCACCTGCACGAGATCGTAGATGTTGTATCGGTACAACCCATAGGCCGTTGTCGGCAGGATGAAGTAGCGGCGTCCTTCCTGTACTTCGTGAGCGGCCAGCACCGTGGGCTTCGGCTGGTCAATCTCATCCTCGGGAATGAACTCGAAGTAGTGACTGGTGACGTCGAGAACGCCGCTGGGTGTGCCGTCGGCGAGCGGAATCGTCATGCGGCCTTCGCTGGCCAGCAAGCCGATGTCGCGTACCGTCGCGTCGCCGAAGCAGCGCGGAAAGTGCCGAAGGTAAGCGCCGACGCTGCCGCCGGTCCAGGTGCCAATCACGAACTTGCCCCAGCAATCGCGCGGGTAAAGCGTGCCGGTGCGGCGAGCAATCGCTTCCAGCTCGCGGGCTTGCTTCGGCTCGGGACGCAGTCGATGGGCCAGGGCCGCCCGGACTTCTTCGGGTACGTCAATCTTCGAACTCAGCGTGCCGTCGTGAATGTCCCGGAGCAGCGATTCCTTCTCCAGGTCGCAGGCGCGCGCCAGTTGCACGAGAGTGCTTGGATTGGCTGCGATGACCATGCCGACCTTGCGCGCCATGCTCAGGCGCAAGGCGACGTAGTACTTTGCGGCCGCTTCCTTGACGCGCCCGGTGCAGGCGGGCACGCAATAAAGCCAACGGATGATGCGCTTCTGCGTATGCGCCGTCAGTCCCGTCAGGCTGCCGCACGGAATCTGGGCCTCGGTGCGAAACTCGTCCCAGTCGCCGCAGAGCTGGAGGATGGGCCGCAGGCGGGCTTCCGGGTGGTCCTGCATCGTCTTCAGGCCCCAGAGGTTCCAGCCCCGGCGATAGTCGGTCAGGTACTGCGAGGTGACCGGGATGTACTTTCGCGCTGCCGTGGTCCCGCTGGTCATTGCGAACATGTGGACGACGGGTTCGGACAGCAGTGCGTCAAGTTCGCCGCGGCGCACGCGGGCCAGGTACGGCTCGAAGTATTCGTAGCGGCTGATCGGCAAACGCCGGCGGAAGTCAGCAACGGTGTGAATTTCGGAGAAGCCGTGGTCCCGACCGAATGCCGTGTGGGCATGACGGCTGATGATGCCGTGCAGCAGCGCTTCCTGCACGGCACGCGGCTGGCGCGTGGCGGCGTCGAAACGAGCCATCGCCCGGCGGATGGGAAGGCCGACGAGCTTGCGGATGGGGTAGAAGGAAAGCAGGCCCGTCAGCATGGCTTTGAGCATGGAGATGAATCCTTTTCGCCGTGATGCCACAGGTGCGGCTTCAAGGCGTCTTCGCCAGTTCGGGCGACGGCTGCGCGGCAGGCTCCGCCGCGGATTTGTCCGCCAGGTGTTCGTTGAAGAACTCGAGCACGCGCCGCTGATATTCGTCGTGGACCAGGTGCAGGGCCTGGTTGTGCTTGGCGCCGTCGACCAGCCAGAATTGCTTCGGGTCGCGGGCGCTCTCGAAGACCATTTTCGCCATGTCGGGCTTGATGTACGTGTCGCCGCCCCCATGAATCATGAAGAGCGGACGCGGGGATAACTTGCCGATGGCCTTCTCCAGGTGCGGAAACCGACAGTTGCGTGCCTTGGCGATGCGCCGCAGTGCTTCCATGCCGATCAGGCCGTAGTACCAGAGCGGGATCAGCCCCTGCATGATGTAGTGGCTGTTGTAGATGCTGTACCACTTGCGCATGTACGGCACGAGCGTCGTGTAGGTACCAAAGATGCCGTCGGTGAGGAAACAGCGCACGAACGGATCGGTCGCCGCGGCAATCAGGCCAGCGCAGCCGCCCTTGCTGATCCCGAAGAAGCCGACACCCCGCGGGTCCACGTCGGGCCGGCCCTTGAGGTAGACCAGTGCTGCCTGGACGTCCTGGACCTCGTAGTCGGTGACCCACTGCAGCGGATCGTAACCGGGCTGCGCGTCGCTCTCGCCTTGGTTGCGCGGCTCGAAGGCGAACACGTCGTAGCCGGCCTCCAAAAGCCGCTCACAGTAGGGTACCGACGACCAGCGATTGGACCCGAACTCGAGCCCAAAGAGGATGACGCCGCGGCGCGGCTGGGTGCAATGGAGATAGCATCCGCGCAGGTTCAGACCGTTGGTGGTCGGAAAGGTGATGTCTTCCGCGCTCGGCACCGGCTGGCCGCGCGGAATGATAAAGAGCGGCTTCTCCTGGAAGATGCGGAGCACCAGGTGCAGATAACGCCAGCAAATATAGTAGTGCAGCCCGATGAGCCAGAGCGTCACCGCGGCAGGCACGCTCACCAGGAGGGCCAGCCCGATCAACAGCCAAAACACGGTTGCGATACCTCGGTGCGGGGTGTCGGGCGCTGGTGTCAATCAGTTGTCGAATCGGCTCACGATCAGCGAGATATTCTGTCCGCCAAAGCCGAAGCTGTTGCTCAGCACGTGATCCACGCGCTTCTCGCGTGCCTGGTTTGGAATGTAGTCGAGGTCGCATTCCGGGTCAGGCGTCTCGTAATTGATCGTCGGCGGCAGCACGCCGTTGCGGATCGCCATGATCGAGATGATCAGCTCCACGGCGCCCGCCGCGGCAATCAGGTGGCCGAGCATGCTCTTGGTGCTGCTGACGGCGACGGTGCGGGCCGCTTCGCCAAAGACGTGCTTGACCGCCAGCGATTCCACGCGATCGTTGACCTGTGTGCTGGTGCCGTGGGCGTTGACGTAGCCGATCTGGGCCGGGTTCAGACCGCTGTCCTTGACCGCACCCTGGATGCAGGCGATGGCGCCGCGGCCATCGGGATGGCTGTCGGTGACGCGGAAGGCGTCGGCCGTCGAACCATAGCCCGTCAGTTCCGCATAGATCGTCGCGCCGCGCCGCTTGGCGTGCTCCAGTTCCTCGAGCACCAGCATGCCGGCGCCTTCGCCAAGGACGAAGCCGTCTCGGTTGAGATCGAAGGGCCGCGACGCCTTCTCCGGCGCCTCGTTATGCGTTGACAGCGCGGTCAGCAGGTTGAATCCCGTGACACCGAACGGATGAATCATGCTGTGCGAGCCGCCGGACAGCATGATGTCGGCATCGCCATGGCGAATCAGCTCGGCCGCCTCGCCGATGGCCTGGCTGCTCGCCGCACAGGCGGTCAGGCAGTTGTAGTTCGGTCCGCCCAGGTTGAAGTACGCCCCCAGGTGCGCGGTCGTCGTGTGCATTTCCTGCTCGAGCTCGCGCTGCGGATGGAACTCGCGCAGGCCGCCGCGCTCGAATATCGGCGTCTCCACCTTGCGCTTATCGGGTGCATACGATTGCGCGATGAGCGTCACCAGGTGATGGAAGTCCTGCACGCCCTCGCCGCAGCCGAGATAGATGCCGATGCGGTTGCGATCGACCTTCTCGTTGTCGGCCAGACCGGCATCGGCCAGCGCTTGCTGCGTGGCCCCGGCGGCGAACTGCGTGTTCAGCCCGCAGTTCTTCCAGCGGTAGCTGTCGCCGACGAAGCGGTTGACGTCATAGTCCTTGACCTGGGCCGCGAACTTCGTCGGAAATCGCGCCGCGTTGAAGTGGCTGATAGTGCCGACGCCGCTCTTGCCCTCGAGTTGCGAGCGATACAGCGATTCAACGCTGTGGCCCAGCGGGGTGATGGCGCCCATTCCGGTGATGACGACACGTTTTCGCATAGGAGTGGTCAGTGGTCAGTGACTAGTGGTCCGTCAAGCGTGGCAAGTGGCACGCGATCGGTGGTCCTGTTGATCTGACCACTGACCACTGGCCACTGACCACTACATTTTGCGGCAGACCAGTGCGGCGCACTGGCCGACGTCGGTGAACGACACTTTGAGCACGTGAGATTTTTGCACGGGCCTTGCCGAGCCCGAGAGGACCGAGATCGGGCAGGCCGGGTCCGGTTCTTCATAGTTCAGCGTGGGCGGGACGAGGCCGTGCTCCAGTGCCGCCAGGCTGCCAGCCAGTTCGGTCGTACCACTGCCGGCGCCCAGGTTGCCAATGTAGCTCTTCAACGCCGTGACCGGCACCGGTTCCTTGCAGTTGCCGAAAACCTCTTGCAGGGCGCGTGCTTCCCAGACGTCGCACGTCACCGAGCTGAAACCGTTGGCGTTGACGTGATCGACGTCCTCCGGGCCGATGCCCGCATCGTTCAAGGCGGCACGGATGGCGCGCGCCAGGCCTGCGCCGGAGAGATCGCGGTCGAAAGCAGCGCCGAAGCCGACGACTTCCGCATAGATGCGGGCGCCACGGCGTTTCGCGTGTTCCAGTTCTTCCAGGGCCAGCACGCCGGCGCCTTCGCCCACGACAAAACCATCGCGCTGCCGATCGAACGGACGACACGCCTTGGTCGGATCGTCGCCGCGGCGCGACAGGGTCTGGAAGAGACACTGACGCGTCATGCTCAGCGGGTTGATACGGCTATCGGCGCCGCCGACCAGGAAGAAGTCGGCCTGATCGCGAACCAGGATGCGGTAGGCTTCGCCCATCGCCTGGACGCTGGCAACCTCGCTCTCGGTAATCGTGTTGTTTGGCCCCTGCGCGTTGTGAATGATCGAGACGTGGCAGGCGAGCATATTGGGCAGGTACTTGAGCATCCACAGCGGCTGAATGTTCGGTAGGCCTTGTTCGCCCCACTTCTCCAGATCGACCCTTCCTGGCTGGCAGTTCGTGCAGAGCCGGGCCGCCTCGGCCAGCTCTTCGAGCTCGCTGGCAATCAGGCCGGCGCCGAACTCGACGCCGAAGCGCGTCGGATCCAGCTTCTGTTTGTCGATTTTCGAATCGTCGAGCGCCACCTGGGCGCAAGCGACGGCGAGCTGAATCGTCCGGGCCATGACCTTGAGGCCGCGCCGCGCGTCCTTGTCGAGATAGCGCTTGGCCTCGAAGCCGACGATCTCACCGGCAAATCGAACCGGGAGGCCGGACGTGTCAAAGCCCTGGATGGGCTTGATGCCGCTCTTGCCCGAGATCAGCGATTGCCAGAAGGAATTGACGTCGAGGCCGATCGGAGTCAGGACGCCGATGCCGGTGATGACCGCGCGACGAGACGAAGAAGCCATGGCGCACCTGTTCCAAGTCAAAGAAGCGGCGCCTTGAGAAAGGCACCGATGAAGGGGCGGACCTCCTTATCGCTTCGCGTCGGCCCAGAGCTTGTGGGGTCCGGCTGTGCGGACCATTCCGTGCCAGGGCTGGCCCGCACGGCGGACCCTACGTGGGCGGCGTTTCCGGCTGACCTTCGGCGCGTTCGCGCAACATGGTGGCCAGTCCCAGCACGCGCTTGAGTTCTCCCGTGAACACAAAGTTCTGATCGCCGAACAACTGCTTGGACCGCGCTTGATCCAGGTGGGCGAAGAAGATCTCCGCTTCGGCAACCAGCGCTCCGTCGGAGGTCACCTTGCCCTGCACCGACGCCCCTTCCGGACGCATGTGCAGCACTTCCACGTCGTAGATCAACTGCTCGCCCGCCAGCGCGTCGCGGTGAAACGTGGCACGCGGGATCTTGGCAAGCACCACCTTCTCGCGAAAGTTGTTGACCTCGCCGACCAGGATGCCGCCGGTCTGGGCCAACCCTTCCAGGATGAGCGATCCAGGCATCACCGGATAGCCGGGGAAATGGTCGGCAAAGAAATCCTCGGCAGAGCTGAGGTTCTTCACCACCCGCGCCGACTTGCCGGGCTGAAACTCCAGGAATTTGTCGATCCAGATCCAGCGCATTGCATCAGCAGTCAGGGGACAGGAGTCAGGGGGCAGGAGTCAGGGGGCAGGAGTCAGGGGCCTCGTTTGCCTGCTGCTTCCTGATTCCTGACTCCCGACTCCTGATTCCTGATTCCTGACTGCTCTCCGTTTAGTTCTTGCTCGGCTGACCGAGCTTGCCCTGGACGTATTTCGTGATCATTTCGACCGTGAACAGATCGCTGATCGCGCTGATGTCGGGGTTCTTCTCGAACGCGCCCAGGTCGGCGAAGGGCATCCGCTCGCGCAGCTCGTTGAGGCCCTTGTTGGTGACGCGGCCGTTCTGCACGAACTCGGGATCGCCCTGGAAGATCGACTCCGGGAACAGCTCGCCGCGCGGGATCTTGATGGCGAACTCGCGCTCGAGCCGGAAGACGATGTCGAGGAAGTCGATCGACTCGGCCCCGAGGTCGCCCTGCAGCGTGGAAGTGGGCTTGATGTCCTCTTCGTCCACGTTCAGCGCTTCGACCAACGTGGCGGAAACTTTCGAATAGATTTCTTCCTGACTCGGCATGGACTCAATCCTCCCTCTCGTTGTGACGGAAACTCAAAGTATCCAGAATCATGCTTTCCGTTTTGGCGACGCTTCGGCGAAGCGTCTGTTGCCCGCCACGCTTCTGCGAAGCGTCGCAAAACGGGCACTGCATCCCTTGCGATTCGACTTCAGCCCGACACGGCGCCCAGGCTCAGGCCGCCGTCGACCGTCAGCACCTGGCCCGTCATGTACGCCGCGGCATCACTGGCCAGGAAGACGACCACCTTGGCAATGTCGTCCGGCTGGCCGATGCGGCGCATCGGAATCAGCTTCTTGATGATGTCGCCGGCCTTGTTCCGTACGGCCTCGCTCATGTCCGTTTCGATGAAGCCCGGCGCCACGGCGTTGACCGTCACGCCACGGCTTGCCAGTTCGACCGCCAGGGCGCGGGTCAGGGAGTTGATGGCGCCCTTGCTTGCCGCGTAGTTCGTCTGCCCCTGGTTGACGTGCTCCGCCGCGACGCTGGAGATGTTGATGATTCGTCCGCGGCGCTGCTTCATCAGCGTGTATGCCATCGCCTTGCAAAAGTTGAACGTGCCGCCCAGGTTCGTCTGGATGACCGTGTTCCAGGCGTCGTGTTCCATCCGGACGAGCAGATCGTCGCGGATCACACCGGCGTTGTTCACCAGGATGTCGAGCCGGCCGAACTCCTTTTCCACCTTTTCGACGCACGCCTGAACCTGCGTCGGATCGGTCACGTCACACTGGAGCGCCATCACGGTGACACCGGGCAACCCCGCTTCCTTCACCAGGCTTTCGGCCGCGGCTTCGCTTCCCTTGTATACAAATGCTACCTTGGCGCCCTCGGCTGCCAGGGCCTTGACGATGGCCCGGCCGATGCCGCGGCTGCCGCCCGTCACGATCGCTACCTGGTCCTTCAGTCGCATGGCTGCATCCTCAGCGGGCCACGGTCGCGTTTTGGGCATTGGCCCGCAGCATCACATACAGACACCGCAGGTGATCGACAATCCGAGTGTCCTGCGTGTGCCAGGCCGGATCGCGATCCCGCAGGTTATAACGTCCCACGGTGAAGCGAGCGGACACCGTTTGTGCGCCTTCCACCTCGCCCTTGCCTTTGAAAGTCACCCGGTCGGGGGCTTCTTCGACCAGTTCGGCCGACAGCATCATTCGCCGGCCCGGCTCCATGAAGGTGCCGTACTTGACGTTCTTGGCTTCCCGCAGCGTGATGACGCTATGCTTGAAGTCGTCGCGCACGCGCAAGAACCAGGCGGCGGTCTCGACCAGCGTCTGCAACATCAGCACGCCCGGCATCACCGGAAAGGTCGGAAAATGGTCCGCCAGGTACTCCTCGCCCAGCGTCAGTTGCTTGTAGGCACGGATGCTCCCTCGCGGATCGACTTCCAGAATTCGGTCCACGAGGTTGAAACGCATCGGACTCGTCCCGTGCCTAACTGATGCCCCGCGAAGCACTTTAGCGGAGGCAGCCCGGCAAAAGGGGCAGTATATCCCTGACGCTACCGACCAGCAACCCCGAATCGCCGGGGCGGGCTTCTCGGCATGTGCGACCGAGCACTTTACTTATTTTGCCCAGTGCCCAGCATTTGGCAAATGGGATTGGCTGGCAAACGCGGGCAATCTGCAAAGGCGAGTCATTCTGGGGCGAATGACGGGGATGGGTATGAAAGGCGCAGTGAGCAGTCTACCTCGGTTATACGGTCGGGCACCGCCTCCCGAACCAGCCTCTCTTGCCGGCACCCATTGACAGCTTATAACCTTCTCCATCGAACTTACGGAGACGACTCGCTCATGGCCAGATCCCGCAAGACTACAGACCCCATGGCACCGCTCCCGGGTGAGACGGGCATGCTCTCCGCAGTCGTACAGGACCCGCAGGACGACCACGTCAAACTCGTCTACGCAGACTGGCTGGAGGAAAAGGGCGATCCGCGCGGAGCGTTCCTGCGACAGTTCGTGCATGCCGTCCAGATGGGTAAGAAGCCGCCCGCCGGGCGCGGGATCTCCGCCGGATGGCAGGAAATGGTCGGGTTGTCCTTGCTTCGCCGGATATGCGCGAGCCAATTTGCGGAGTACCGCACGACGATCATGGAACTGGCCCGGCCCGCGCTGGCGATGACCGCCAAAGGGTGTCCGGAGAGTCGAATCGCCACCGGCGCCACGAAGTTTGGCGGACTGCCGGATTTGCCCCCAGGTTCGGTGTGGCCACGTTGCGAGCAAGGTCCACTGGAGTTTCTCGCTCAACTCGATCTTGTGGAATTCCACACCACGCTTGCCGGCCGTGCGCTTCCACCGAAGGGCTTGCTGTCGTTCTTCATGTATCACAATTACCCGGAGGATGAGTACGGCAATGGCCGCGAGGAGCCGACCGTCGACAAGGGAGGACTGCGGATCATCCACACGGAAGATACTTCCCGGCTCACGCGCCTCGCCGCACCCGACGACCTGGATGAAGACCTCGGCCAGCCGAAAAAGCCCTGCCAGGTCAAATTTGTCGAGTTGCTTGACCTTCCAGAACCGGACGACACCTGGTCTGATCGCTACGGCGCCGCCTTCCCACAACTGGAGATGGAAGACGAGTTGGATTTCGGCCGACTCCGAGGGGCGAATCACCAGCTATTCGGCTACGCGCATGTCACGGTCCTCGTGCAAGACCCGATCCCTGGCCCGGACTGGCAACTACTCATCCGTTTCAGCTCGGACGACAACCTGAATTGGGGCTGGGGTGACGGCCATCATCTTTTCTGGTACATCAAGACGGACGACCTGAAAAAAGGACGCTTCGACAACACACAAGCAATTGACGGGTAGTGTGTTATTGTCCCCGTATACACAGGAGGTTCCCCATGCCCGGTCGTCGTGGTACAGGTCGCCGCAAGGTCGGTCGCAAGAAACGCCGGATGCGAGCGCGAATCCGCCATCGCAAGTAACGGTACGCTCCTACAGTAGCGCTTCCAGGTCCTTGTCGGCAAGCCGGCTGATGAAGTTGCAGCCCAGCGACCATTCTCCGTCCGGATGGGGAATGACGCGCGTGACCGATGCGAGCACCGCGACCACGCCATTGCCGTTCGCGCCGTGGAGCTCCAGGTTCAGGACCGCCCCCACATCGATGAACTCGGAAACACTCAACAGAATCCCCTTGGGGGAAATGTTGATGACCCTCGCGTCACTGGGCTTCCGACCTGGCGTGCTCACCGCGAGATAGGTCGCCTTGGTGGGGCACGGAAAGCGCACGAAACTGCGTTCGTCGGACTCAAAAGGCGGGATGGGGCGACTGGTCAGAGAGCGCACTTCGTCGTCTTCCAGCTCGCGAGCAAACGTGCAGCCGATGCTCCACTCGCCGCTCGGCTGGTGTTGAGCACGCAGAACGCAGGCCAGCACGAAGTATTCGTCGCCTGGCCCGTCCCCGGGCAACTCCACGCTGAGCAAGGCACCGGATTCTAGTTCCCGGTCCAATAAGAGGTTGATGCCCCCGCGCGAGATGTTGCGGATGCGGCCCGACATGCGCCCCGTGGCAGGCGCGTCCGCAAGCTTGAGCGACGTTTCCACATCAGACAACGAGCGAACCCAGACGCGACGTTCCGACCCGTCTGACTCCGGCACGGCCGTGCCGAACGACCATCCCCTCAGCCAAGCAAGCAAGCGCCGAAACATGGTGCAGGCCTTTTCATGTGAGAGACGCGTCGCGCGAGAAACGCCAGCCGTCAGGGGCTTTCCTCCGCCCAATCGCGTGGCCTGAGAAATTCGTACAGTTCCGCTTCCCGCGAGCCAGGCTCCGGTCGGTAATCGTAATGCCAGCGAACAACAGGGGGAAGCGACATCAAGATCGATTCCACCCTTCCTCCCGTCTTGAGCCCGAACAGGGTGCCACGATCGTAGAGCAAATTGAACTCGACGTAGCGGCCGCGACGGAATTCCTGGAAGGCACGTTCCTTCTCGGTATATGCCAAACCGCTCCGACGCAGCAGGATCGGCACATAGGCCTGAACGAACGAGTCGCCCGCGTCCCGGACGAATGCGAACGCTTGGTCCATGTCCCCTTCAAGATAGTCGAAGAAGATACCGCCAACGCCTCGACACTCACTCCGGTGCGGCAAGAAGAAGTACTCATCGCACCAGCGCTTGAGCCGTTGGTAGTCGATGAACGGCGCATGCTTGGTACATGCCTGCTTCCAGACGCGATGGAAGTGAATGACGTCCTCGCGGAATGGGTAGTACGGCGTCAGGTCGGCGCCACCGCCAAACCATTGGCGTTCACCCTTGGAAAGAAACCGGAAATTGGCATGGACGGTGGGCACCATCGGGTTGCGCGGGTGCAGGACGAGTGAGATGCCCGTGGCATAGAAATCCCGGCCCTCGCCGGGCACCTGCCTGGCGAATTCCTCCGACATCTGGCCCTCGACCTCCGAGAAGTTGACGCCCGCCTTCTCGAAGACCCCGCCATCCGCCAGGACACGCGAGCGCCCCCCGCCGCCGCCCTCGCGCTGCCATTGGTCCTCGCGGAAGCGGCCGGTCCCATCCACCGACTCCAGTTCGCTGCAGATTCGGTCCTGCAGATCGCGAAAGTAACTTGCGGTTCGCTGGCGCATGTAACCTGTCCTTGCTTCGTGGTCCCTTGTCCTCTGGAGATACGCCATCTTGCCCCGCTTTACAAGGACCGAGCGCCTTGGAATCTGGGCAAGTCGCAAAGGGAAGGGGGCAAGGGCCATGCGACGATGGACTGGTCTATGAAGCCATTTCCACCATCCGTATAATGCCGCGCTTGATTGGACCGGTAGCGAGGAGGGAGCCTCGTGGCGGAGAACGCCAGCGGCCTGGTGATCGAGACGTTCAAGCTAACGAAGATCTACCAGAACCGCCAGATTGCACTGAACGACCTGACGCTGTCGATCGAACCGGGCTGCGTGTTGGGCTTACTGGGCCCCAACGGCGCCGGCAAGACGACGTTTCTGCGCCTGGTGCTAGGCCTGCACCGGCCGACCGCGGGCTGGGTCAAGGTATTCGGCAAGACGATGACGCCGAACGCCGCGGACCTGCGCCGCCGGGTCGGCTACATCCCCACGAATCCCCAGTTCCCGCACGGCATGACGCCGATTACCTATCTCGACTACATGGCCCGTCTGTTCGGCCTGCCGGCCGACGTACGGAAGCCGCGATTGGCGTCACTGATCCGAGCCGTCGACCTGCTGGGCGTCAGCGGCGAACCAATCCGCGGTTTCTCGAATGGCATGACTTCGCGCCTGGCGGTCGCCGCCAGCCTCATCAACGAGCCGGACCTGCTCATCTGGGACGAGCCGACCCATGGCCTCGACGTCGAAGCACGCCGCAGCATGCTGGAACTGATCAAGACGCTGAGCCGGGAGAAGACGCTTATCGTTTCGAGCCACAACCTGAGCGACATCGATGAAGTGTGCAACCACGCCGCCGTCCTGAGCCGCGGCCAGCTGATCTACAACGGAACGCTCCAGGACCTCAAGGGGCGCATGCGGCGAAACCACTACGAACTGGAACTCGAAGGCGAACAAAAAGCGATCGGTAAGGCCACTCAGGCAATCAAGAGCTCCGCGGACTTCAAGTCGGTCACGGTGCGACAGCGGCGACTGGAGCTGCGCCTGGCGGACGAGGCCAATAATGCCTCGGCCCTGGCCACTGTCTTCATGACCCTGGCGGACAACAAGGTTACCCTGGTGAGCGTTCGCAGCGTCGGCCAACAAACGGAACAGGCGTTCCTGGACCTGGTGGAAAAGGAAGAATCGCGCGGCTTCGCGCGGGCCTACCAGCAAACCGAAGAAGCGGCATGAGTGGTCAGTGGTCGGCGAGCCCCCGGTTTACGCTGTCCACGGAGCACGGACCACTGGAGTGATGCATGGAAGCGCCGACCCCCGCGAAACCGATTTCGATCAATCGCCTCTTGCCATACTGGGCGGTGTTCCAGGCTGATGTGCGTCAAACGCTCCAGAGCTGGGTCTATCGCACCTGGGTCCTCATCTCAATCCTGGCGGCCGTCGGCTTCCTCCTCTACCGGCTGGGCGTTTACAAGGAAGCGAAGATCGTGCAGCAGGCATCCAGCCTGATGGGCGAACTGCTGCGCTGGAGCGTGCTGGGAAGTGTAACGCTCATCATCATGTTGACGGCAAGCAGCATCTCCTCCGACCGCGGCACGCTGGCCGATTCCGTGCTCTGTCGCGGCATCAGCCGCTATCAGTATTTCTTCGCCAAGTGGCATGCCCGCCTTGTGACGGTACTCGGCACCTTTCTGCTGATGGGCCTCGCGCTGCTGATCGGCAGCTTCTTTCTGCTGGAACAGGACCTGTCGATCCCCGGCAGCATCGTTGCACTGTTGACCGTGGCGATCATGCTGGGCACGGTGATCACCTGCGGGGTGACGTTCAGCGCGATCACCAACAGCACCGTGATGGGCATCACCGTGCTGTGGCTGTTCATCTACGGACTGGGATTTACGCTCTCACTGCTGCCGACGGACTTTCCATCGCCAAGCCAGACGTTGAACCGGCTGCCGTACATGCTTCAGGGTAAATACGACCTGCGTTACCTGGGACAGATGGCGATGTGGTCAGCCGTCATTTCGTTTGCCATGGCGCTGGTTGGCCTGGGATACTTCGCTCAGCGCGACGTGTAATGTGGGGCCGGCTTCCAGCTGGCCTTGGCCGGCTGGAAGCCGGCCCCACAATCTACCTCGCCCGCCAACTCACGTTCCCCGATCACGAGGGCCGGAGCGCCTTGCGAAGCTCGTCCGCCACCCTGTCGATCGGCACCCGCCGTTGCGCGCCATCATCCCGTTCGCGAATGGTCACGGTCTGGTCCTGCAGCGTCTGGCCGTCGATGGTGAAGCAGTATGGCGTGCCCGCCTCATCCTGGCGCCGATAGCGCCGACCAATGGCACCGCCGTCGTCATAGAAGACGTTGAATTCGTTCTTCAACTCGCGGTACAGCGCGTGCGCCTTCTCAGGCATGCCTTCCTTGTTGACCAACGGCAAAATCGCGGCTTTGATCGGCGCCAGGCGCGGGTGAAAGCGCATGACGGTGCGTGCCTCGCCGCCGAGCGTGTCCTCGGCGTAAGCTTCGCACAGCACTGCCAGCGTGAAGCGGTCTGCACCGGCCGAAGGCTCGATCACGTGCGGAATGAACAGGTACTTGCTCTTCTCCGCCTGTTCGAGCTTCTTCTTTTCCTCTTCGCGCCGCTTCTTGTCGTCCTTGAACGGTTCGAGCTTTTGCGCCAGCAAAGCGTTCCAGGCTTCCTCGTCGAAGTAGCGCAGGTCCTTCTTGCTGTGTTCCATGTGCTGGGTCAGGTCGTAGGCTCCGCGGTGGGCCACGCCTTCCAGTTCTTGCGGCTTTGGGGCGAACGGGAAAAGATACTCGATGTCGGTGGTGCCAATCGAGTAAAACGCAATTTCTTCCTTGCCTTGCTCGCGCGGGACCAGCCGTTCCGACTTGATGCCGAGCTTCGTGTACCACTGCTTGCGCACGTCGCGCCAGTATTGATACCATTTCATCGACTCGTCGGGATGGCAGAAGAATTCAATCTCCATCTGCTCAAACTCGCGGCTACGGAATGTGTAGTTGCGCGGGGTAACCTCATTTCGGAACGCTTTGCCGATCTGCGCGATACCGAAAGGCAACCTGAGCCGTGTGCTGTCGAGGACGTTCTTGAAGTTGGCAAAGATTCCCTGAGCAGTTTCAGGGCGAAGGTAGACTTTGTTCTCCGCGGCCTTATCCAGGCCAGCGTAGGTCTCAAACATGAGCGAAAATGGCTTGGCCTCCAGTAGAGGAGCACCGCATTCTGGGCAGGGATCTTGCAGTCCCGTTGCGTGCAACTGTTCAGTTGCCAAGTAACTAGTCAGTTCCTTCAAGTCAGGCGGTGCTTCTGGCTGACCGTTGACGCGTGTTGCCAAGAACGCCAAGACGACGTGCGGATTGCGAACGAGTGCCAGATTGGGCGCCAGCTTCTTTCCCTTGTTTTGCGCCCATTTCATCAGTTTCGGCGAATCGTACGCGCCTGTGACTGGCGCGAACTCCTGGATCAGAGAATTCATCCAGGTGCTCTGAGCGAGAATCTCCCAAAGTTGGTCGGCGCGCACGAAGCGTCCGCAGCCGGGGCATTTGCGCGTTGGATCGGCAAATGTGGCAACGTGCCCGCTTGCTTCCCACACTTTCGGATTCATGATGATCGCACAATCGACGCCCACCATGCTGATCTCTTGCCCGTCTGGCCCTGGCGGCGGGTTGCGCACCATGTCCTGCCACCACGCCTCCTTGATGTTCTTCTTCAGCTCGACGCCGAGTGGGCCGTAGTCCCAGAACCCGTTCAGGCCGCCGTAGATTTCGCTCGATCCGAAGATGAACCCGCGTCGCCGACACAACGCCACCAGTTTTTCCATGTCCATGATGAAAACCTCTTGGAGATCGGCGAGCGGGGGACGTTAGCCCCCTGAGCGCAATGTATTTGGATCCTCAGGGGGCTAACGCCCCTCGGCTCGCCGGCCCGTCGCCTTACTTTGGCCAGTAACTCTTCACAATGCCCACGGCGCCGACCTCGACGCGGAGCGGGTCGCGGCGCAGCTCCGGCACCAGGGCAAACTGGTCCACCCGCGCCGCTGCTCGAATGTCCTCATCATAGCCCAGGCCGCGCAGCTTGGCCCCTCCCTTGCTCACCTCCAACGCGCCGTCCAGGACGCGGCCGTGATTCTCGAAGCAGTCCCATGCCAGGCGGGCGCTGTCGTTGAGCTTCACTTCCATCGATTCGGTCAGGTAATCAACCAGGGCGCCGGCCAGGAGCGTGTCCTCCAGCGCCACCTCGCCCTCGGTGCCCGCGCAGACGATGTGTATGGGACGCACATCGTGCCGAAGTTGTTCGCACACGGCACTGTAGTTGACGAAACCCGCGACAAGCGTGCGTTCCGCTTCCGCGGCGCCGATGAGGGCGCGGGTGCCGTTGGAAGTGGTCAGGACCAGCGTCGTGCCCTTGCAACGCTTGGGTGTATACTCACTCGGCGAATTGCCCGCGTCGAACCCCGGTAGTGGTCGGCCATCACGTTCGCCTCCCAGGATGACGCGCCCCGCTCGCATTTGGCCGGCCAATGCCTGTGCTTCGTCGATTTCCGCACAGGGCCGCACTTCACAACAACCGGCAGCCATGGCGTGAATGATGGTGGTCGTCGCGCGCAAGACGTCGATCACGATGGCGATGCCGCCTGTCAGTGCTCCCTTGGGCACCAGGCACGGCAGCAAGTAGACGTTGACTTTCCTGACTTCCGGCATCGTCGTCGTCTCCACGTCCAGCACCCGGGTCGAGAAGCGGCTCGTTGAGGCCCGCCCGCCTACAGCAACGTGTCCAGGCGCGATCCGGAGGCCAGGTCCCGAGGATCTTGTCCCTTGCGGAAGAGCCGAGCGGTTTCGCCCAACAAGTCGAGCCGCTGTCCTTCGCGGCGCAGCATGCCGCCTTCCCACAGTCCCACGACCGGCGTGTCGTTCATCTCGTGAAACTCGCGAATGCGATCGTCGCGCGTTTCGCCAAAGTGTTCGTGAAAGCCGTCTGCATCTTTCACGTAGAACTGTCCGAAGAAGTAATGCGGATTGATCTGAAACGGCACCAGACCGAGCGCGTCCAGCGACGGCGGCTGCGTGATCGGCATGTCGTTGGTCGTCTTGATCGTTGGGCTTGCCAGGTTGCTGCCAGCGCTGATGCCCATGTACGGCATACCGGCCTGCACGCGCTCGCGAATGACGCCGAGCAGATTGAGGCGATACAGCGCGCTGAGCAAACGAAACGAATTGCCGCCGCCGACATAGATCGCTTCGGCCTCGCGTACGGCGGCCTGGGGATCGGCATGGCGATGGATGCCGTCCAGTGCATAGCCGCCGTCCAGCTTTTTCTCGATCATCATTTCCACGTACTTGTCGTGATCGTGCAGCGCGTAGGGAACGAATAAAAGCCGTTCGACGTTGCCGAAGAAGTCGCGCATTTGCTCGCCAAGGAATTGCACGCGCTCCGACGTGCGATAGCCGCCGCTGCCCAGCAGTAGCCGCATGAAAGGTCCTCCTCGAATTCAATGGTGTAACATGCCCTCCAAGAGCAAGCCCGTCGGTTTCGTAGGACGGATTTCCAATCCGTCCATGTTCGCCGGACGGATTGGAAATCCGTCCTACAAGCTTCGTCGTGGATGATTACTCACAAGCTCCCTCGCGAGACTTCGACAGACTCGCCGCGTTCCGGGATCGCCACATCGACCAATCCGACGCTCCGCAATCCTGCCGCGAGCGCCTCGGCCCGCTCCAACTCGCCATGGACCAACCGAACCCTGGGCATGGGGCCACTTGCCGGCTGCAGCGCTCGCAACAAGCCGTTGTGATCGGCATGGCTGGACAGTCCATTGAGCGCCACGACCTCGGCCTTGAGCGCCAGACTTCGTCCCAGGATGCGCACTTCGGACCGGCGCTCGACAAGGCGACGCCCCAGCGTGTCGGCCACCTGGTAGCCGGCCAGCAAGACCGCGCTACGCGCGTTTTCGACCGAACGAGCCAGATGGTACAGCACGCGGCCGGCTTCGCACATGCCGCTTGCGGCGATGATGATGCATGGGCCGGGCCGATGGTTCAGCGCAATGCTTTCGTGGACCTTCTCCACGTAATGGACCCATTGCTCGCCGAAGAGATCCGGCTGTTCAATCAGGAGACGCTCGGTCACTTCATTGAAGCACTCGGGATGGGCTCGAAAGACCTCGGTCGCTCGGACGGCCATCGGGCTATCGACAAATACGGGGACGTCGGGCATCCGTCCAGCGTTCCGCAGCTGGTGCAGAAAGTAGATGACCGTCTGGGTGCGGCCGACGCTGAATGCCGGCACGATGAGCCGCCCGCCGCGCGCCACGGTTCGGCGCACCACGTCCGCCAGACGCTCCGCCGTTTCCTCAACGGGTTCGTGGACCTCGCCGCCGTAGGTACACTCGCTGACGAGCAGGTCCGCTGGAGGAACGGGGGCCGGATCGCGCAAGATGGGCAAGCCCGGTCGGCCGAGGTCGCCCGTGAACGTCAAACGGCGCTCGCCGTCCGGTCCATCGATCCGCACGTGGATCATCGCCGAGCCAAGCAAGTGTCCGGCATCGACGAAGTTGGCCTCCAGGCCCGGCCCGACGACGAACGGCGTATCATACGGCACCGCCTGAAGACGCAGGAGCGTGCGAAACACGTCTCGGCCGGTATAGAGTGGTTCGACAGCGTCGCCCGTGTCGCGTTTCTGCTTCGCTTCCGCCTCATGGATCTTGGCTGCGTCGCCGAGAATGACCGCCGCAAGGGCACGGGTGGCCGGCGTGCAGTAGATGGGTCCGGCAAAGCCCTGTTGGACCAGCGTGGGGAGGTTGCCGCAGTGGTCGAGGTGTGCGTGGCTGAGCAGCACCGCGTCAATATCGCGCGGACGGAAAGGGAATTTCCGGTTGTGTTCGGTCTGCTCGAGAGCAGATCCCTGAAACATCCCGCAGTCCAGAAGCAGCCGCTGCCCCGCGGCTTCCAGCAAGTGCATGGAACCGGTGACCGTGCGTGCGGCACCCCAGAAGGCAACGGTTGGCACAGTCGGTGATTTCGGCTTGCGCGGCATCGCTCCATTCTACCGCAGCACTCAAGTGTCCGGGGGTTGGGCTGGTCCGCCCGGCACGCTACACTGACGAGAAGAAGTGTCGAACCACAAGGGCGCTGCATGCGGATCATTTACATCGACGCCGACGCATGTCCGGTCAAGGAAGAGATTTACCGGGTCAGCGGGCGTTACGACATGCGCGTCGCCGTCGTGGCCAACGCTCCGCTGCGCGTTCCAATGTCCACGCGCGTGGAGCTCGTCGTGCGCCCGGGGTTCGGTGCGGCCGATGACTGGATCGCCGAACAGGCCGGTCCGGGCGACATCGTCATCACGGCGGACATTCCCCTGGCTGCCCGCTGCGTGGCGAAGGATGCACGAGTGCTCGACCCCAAGGGGCGCGTGTTCACGGACAACGACATCGGCGCTGCGCTCGCGATGCGCGATCTGATGGATGAGCTCCGCCAGGGCGGTGCGGTGACCGGCGGACCCCCTCCAATGACGCCGAAAGATCGTTCGCGTTTCCTTGCCAAGCTCGACGAGACGATCAACGCTGTCCGCCGGGCTCATCCGCCTGGCAAATCTTGATCACAGCGAGGATTCACCGCTTGCAGCCTGTCGCCTGCTGCGGATAGACTCAACCCGTCTTTTCCCTAACTTTCGGAGTAAACTCATGAAACTGTTCCGCATTGCAATGGCTTTCACGCTGGTCATCCTGGTGGCGCCGGCATCCGCCGAGCAGAAGGACCCGAAGCCGTACAGTTCGAAGGATGGGAAATTCACTATCAACTTCCCCGAAGCTCCCAAGGAGATGAAGCAGGAACTGTCCGGGCAGAAATTCTCGATCTGGTCCGTCGATCAGAAGGAGAAAGCATACGTTGTGATGTTCAACGAGCTTCCGGCCGCGGTCGAGGCAGACAAGTCCGACGCGGTTTTCGACGCCGGCCGCGATCAGGCCGTGAAGTCGATGAAGGGTAAGCTGGCCGACGACAAGAAGCTGTCGCTGGGCAAGAAATACGTCGGCCGCGAGGTCCTGATCTCCAGCGACGCGTTGTGGTTCCGCGACCGCATGTACATCGTCGGCACGCGCTTTTACCAGGTGATCGTCACCGGGCCGGAGGAGTTCGTGAAGAGCAAGGAAGTGACCGCAGTGATGGATTCGTTCAAGATCACCGACTGAGTGCTTCGAGCAGTTCTCGATCAAACGCGGAGCTGGCGAGTCCCATGACCGCGACTCGCCAGCTCCGCATTTTGGTTGAGGGCGGACGACTCACGAGGTCGGATCGCCGTCGGTACTTTCCGCGCCCCGCGCGCGCTCGCTCAGCCATTGCAAGACAAAGTAGAAGACCGGCGTCAGCAGCAAACCGAACAGCGTCACGCCAAACATGCCGCTGCACACGGCCGTTCCCAGGGCGCGGCGCATCTCGGCGCCGGCGCCTGTCGCTACAACGAGCGGGATCACGCCAAGCACAAATGCAAGCGAGGTCATCAGGATCGGACGCAAACGCAGGCGGCACGCTTCCAGGGTCGCTGTCCGCCGGTCGGCGCCGTCTTCGCGACGCTGCTTGGCGAACTGTACGATCAGCACGGCATTCTTGCTTGCCAGGCCTACCAGCACCACCAGGCCAATCTGCGTGAAGATGTTGACGTCCAGGTGAGCCAACAGCACGCCGGCAATGGCGCAGAGCACGCACATGGGCACGACGAGGATGACTGCCAAGGGCAACGACCAGCTCTCGTACTGTGCCGCGAGCACCAAGAACACGAGCACCACGGCGAGCAGGAACACATAGGCGGCCGTATTGCCGGCAAGGATTTGGAGGTAGGTCAGTTCCGTCCACTGCAAAGTCATTGTTGCCGGCAACTCGCGCTGGGCGACTGCATCCATCAGGCGAACCGCATCGCCCGAGCTGACGCCTGGGGCCGTATTGCCGCTCACCGCAGCCGCGGAGTACATGTTGTAACGTAACAACAGCGCCGGGCCGCCGATGTCGCTCGTGCGCAAGAGGGTTGCCAGCGGCACCATCTCGCCTTGCTGGTTCGGCACCTTCAGACGCTTTACATCGTCAATCCGCTGACGGAACCGTTCGTCGGCCTGGACGTTGACCTGCCAGGAGCGGCCGAAATCGTTGAAGTTGTTCACGTAGTACGAGCCGACGTAGATCTGCAGCGTATTGAACACATCATTGACGTCAACTCCTTGGGCCATCGCCTTGGTCCGATCGATGTCCAGGTAGATCCAGGGTGTGTCGGAACGCTGGCTGGTGAAGAGCCCTTCCAGGCCCGCGGTCGCGTTGCCCTGGTCCACGACCCGATCGGCTACGGATTGCAATTCGGACAGGCTGCGATTGTCGCGATTTTCGACGATGAGCTTGAAGCCGCCGGTGGCGCCCAGGCCATCCACCGGCGGAGCGCCAAACACGCCGACATGGGCCCCCTGGATCTCTTGCCGGGTGTGCTCGCGCAGCTGCTGGGCGATGGCGTCCGCTCCCAGTTCCTCGCTGCGGCGTTCGTCGAAGGGGTTGAGCATGACGTACATCGAGCCGAAATTGGGCGCATTCGCCGCCAGGATGAACGACTGGCCGCTGATGGCCACGGTGTGGCGAACGCCTGGCGTCCGGCGTGCGATCCAGTCGATCCGGCTCATGACCTCCTGGGTTCGTTGCACGGAAGCGCCGTCCGGCAATTGCACATTGATGACCAGGTAACCCTTGTCCTGTTGCGGAATAAACCCCGCCGGCGCTTCGACGAAGCTCCAACACGTAAAGCCGAGCAGTCCGGCGTATCCGATCAGCACCAATGCACTGCCATGCAGTAACACACCGACCAAACGCGTGTATCCCTCCGCCGAGCGGTCGAAGCCGCGGTTGAAGCCGCCGAAGAACGCGCTTAGCAGGCGGTTGAGGGCCGTTGCCATCACCCAGCCAAGCAAGGCGCCGACCACGCCGAAGCCAAGGCGAAGGCCCCAGCTCAGCACATCGGCATCCAACTCCGGTCCGCGTGCCAGGATCTGGGGAACAACCCAGCGCGGAACCAGCCAGCCCGCGAGAAGTCCGGTAGCCACGATGATGCCCAGGCGCGGCAACACCTCGCCCTTGCCTTCCTCGTGCGGTCGCAGCAGCAACGCCGCCAGGGCTGGGCTGAGCGTCAGCGAGTTAAGCGCCGACAAGATCGTGGAAACTGCAATCGTCAGCGCGAACTGCCGGAAAAACTGCCCCGTGATGCCGCCGAGGAACGCGCAGGGGACAAACACCGCGCTGAGGACCAGTGCCACCGCGACCACCGGACCGGTGACCTCGCCCATGGCCCGCGCGGCGGCTTCCCGCGGCGGCAGCCCTTGCCCAAGCCAGCGCTGCACATTCTCGACCACCACGATGGCGTCGTCCACGACGATGCCGATCGCCAGCACCAGGCCGAACAGTGACAAGTTGTTCAACGAGAACCCGAAGGCCGCCATTGCGGCGAACGTGCCGACGATCGCCACCGGCACCGCGACCAGCGGGATCAGTGCGGCGCGCCAGCTTTGGAGGAACAGCAGCATGACCAGCGCGACCAGGATCACTGCGTCGCGCAGCGTCTTGCCGACCTCGTCGATCGACTGCTTGATGAACGGCGTGGTGTCATAGACGATGCGATACTCCATCCCTTCGGGAAATCGCTTCGAGAGTTGCTCCATCTTGGCCTTGACCGCTTCCGCCGTGCGCAAGGCGTTGGAGCCGGGCAACTGGTAAATCGACAGGCCGACCGACGGCTGGCCGTCGAGCGTGCAGGATTGGTTGTAGGACTGGGCCCCCAGCTCGACGCGAGCCACGTCGCGAAGCCGGATCACCGTCGCCGTCTCGCTGTTCTTGCCGGGGTCGCTCTTGACAATGACTTCCCGGAATTGCTCCGGCGTGGTCAGCCGGCCCAGGGCGCTCATGGTCAGTTGAAATGCCTGGCCGCGCGGCGCCGGCTGCTGCCCCACCTGACCCGCCGCGACCTGCACGTTTTGTTTCGTAAGGGCGCTCACCACGTCCTGTGCGCTCAATTGCAGCGTGGCCAGGCGATCCGGGTTGAGCCAGGCCCGCATGCTGTAGTCGCGCTGGCCGAGATACGTGACGTCTCCGACGCCGGGCAAACGCAGCAGCTCATCGCGGACCTGGATGGTTGCTTCATTGCTCAAGCGAAGGTCGCTATACCGATCCGTCGGCGAGACGAGGTTCACAATCATCAGGACGTTGGGCGATCGCTTCAGGACGGTGATGCCCTGCCGCTGCACAATTTCCGGGATGATCGGCAAGGCGAGCTGCACACGGTCTTGCACAAGAACCTGGGCCGTGTTGGGGTCGGTACCGAGTTTGAAGGTCAGCGTGAGCGTGTAAGTCCCGTCGTTGGTACACTGCGACGACATGTAAAGCATGTTCTCGACGCCGCTGATCTGCTGCTCGATCGGCGCTGCCACGGTATCGAGGACAAGCTGCGCATTCGCGCCGGGATAGCGTGTGGACACTTGAACCGTCGGCGGCGTGATGTCCGGATACTGCGCAACCGGCAGCGCCCAAAGTGCCAGGCCGCCCGCCAGGGTAATCAGGATCGACGGCACCGAGGCAAAGATCGGCCGCTGGATAAAAAACCGCGAGAACATGGGTGATGTCGGTAGTGTGGCGGAGTTCCCTTGCTGTTGTACCCGCTGGGCGGCACGGCGAGCAGAGCATTCTGTCGGGAATCGCGCAATCGCCTCGTTCCGTGGTCCTCTCTGCATTTCATCCGGTCTGGCGTTTCTCCTTGGCGGGCGGTACTCTTCTCACCGAGGTGAATTTCCGTCGGCAACATCGGCGGAGCCTGACAGGACAGCGCTACTTTCTCTTCAACGATCACCATGCCGTTCTGTAGCCGCAGCCTTCAGCCTGCGGAGTGGAGTCTGCGGCCGCGGTGACGCTCTGCCGCAGGCTGAAGCCCAATACCGTTCAATTAGGAGCAAATGTTCACTCGATTCTGGTCATGGCGCGAACGTAAGTCCTTATTTCATGGCCGGCAGTTACTGAACACTTGCTCCTAATTGAACGGTATTGGGCTGAAGCCTGCGGCTACAACTCCTTATGATGAATCGTGCTTTCAAAGTGGCGATGTCGTTGTGTTCGGTGGGCCAGACACTCTTGTCTGGCTGGCCAGACAAGAGTGTCTGGCCCACCTTGCCAGGCATCAAATTGGCGCACGTGCCGTATAACTTCCCCGCCCAGACCGGCCATCTCGCCACGCGAGCGCCAGCAGCGTGGCGCTGCCCTCGCCCGCCGCGCCTTCGCGGGAAAGGAGGTACTCTTGAAAGCCGCCGAACCCAAGCTGTTTACGTTGACCTACACGGCCCAGGAAAAGCCCGTCACCGTCGAGCTGGAGAAGTGCCAGGTCACCATCGGCCGCGATCCGTCCTGCGAACTGGTGCTGAACGTCAGTCGTGAGATGGGATTGTCCCGTCGGCACGCACTGATTACGCACGGCGACGCGGGATGGGCGATCGAGGACCTGAAAAGCTCCAATGGTACGTTCGTCAATGGTCTGCCGGTGGGCACCCAGCCCCTCAAGGACGGGGACCAAATTCGGCTCGGCAAGTTGGCATTGAGCTTCCGTGTACCCGAGAAGCGCCCGCCGCTCCTGGAGGAATTCCTCCGGTTTCGCCAGCAGGTCGAAGCAAAGCCGCTGGCATCCTTCATCGACATGGACCTGCTAACGCCCGCTCGAGGAATCGTGCCAAGCCCCTCCCTGCGGGAAGCCTTCGCGGCGGCGGCGGATCGCGAAGAAAACCAGAGCGGCGCCAACCACTTGATCAGCCTTTTCAGCCAGGGCGCGCAGTTCCTGCTGACCAACGAAGACCTCGACGCCATGCTCGGCAAGCTCATGGACCTGGCATTCCAAAACTTGCCGGCCCGCCGCGGGCTGCTCTGCCTGGGCCACGGCTCGCCGGATAAGTTCGAGGTGAAAGCGATCCGCCCGGAATCCGACGTCGGCGGCGAGAAGATGGCCCTGAGCGCGGAGATCGCCGAAGAGGTGATGCGTTCGAAGAAGGCCGTCCTGGTCGCTGCGTCGCGCGGGCGTTCATCAGCCGCCGGCGATCGGGACGCGGCGGCCCCGTCCTTGATGTGCGCCCCCCTGTACCACGGTGGCAACGTCGCCGGGTTGATCTATGTGGAAGCATCCGCCAAGGCGCCATTCACCCAGGAGCACCTGGAGGTGCTCACGGCGCTTTCACTCCTCGGAGGGCTGGCGGTCAAGCAGGTCCGCCTGCGGGAAGAATTGATGCGCGAGCAACTGTTTCGCGATCGGCTGTCGCGTTACAGTTCGCCGGCGGTTGTCTCCCGGATGGCACGGAACACCGGCAGCTTCACGGCGGACATGATTGCCGAGGAACGCATCGTCAGTGTGATCTTTGCCGATCTCAGCGGGTTCACATCACGTTCCGAAAAGATGAGCCCCGGCGACGTCGCCCGCTTTCTCAACAAGCTGTTCGAGCGTTTCACGGACGTCATCTTTCATAACGAGGGCACGCTCGACAAGTACCTGGGCGACGGGCTGATGGCGATTTTCGGCGCCCCGCTCCCCCAGCCCGATCATGCGCAGCGCGCGGTCGCGACGGCCCTGCAAATGCAGACAGAAGTCCAACTCTTCAACCAGAACAACCCCGCCACCACGCCCGTCGCGCTGCGCGTCGGCATCAATTCCGGTCCGGTCATTGCCGGGGATATCGGCTCGCCCAAGCGCAAGGACTACACGGTCATCGGCGACACTGTGAACGTCGCCAGCCGGCTGGAATCGATGGTGGCCCAACCTGGCCAGGTGGTCATTGGTCCGGGCACGTTCGAGTTGGTGCAATCGACGTACCAATGCCATCCACTGTCGGTCATGGCGCTGAAGGGCAAGCAACTGCCGGTGCAGTCGTTCTTGGTCACCGACTTGTTGGAGGTTGAGATGACGACGGATGCGTTGCGTGCAAAAGCCGCATGAGCGCGTGAATTCCTGAACCGAGCCGCGGAATCGGCAAGTGACGCCGGAATGGCAATGCAAATCGCACGAGCCTCTGGCAAGCGTAGCGGACGCTTGCCGGAGGCTCGTGTGTTTCCACTCCAGGCACGTTAAAAACGTGCCCCACTGAGTTACCTTTACGTGCAGCGAACGACGATCACGGTGCTGTTGTCGGTCGCGCCGCGCAGGTTGGAGAAGTTCACCAGGCGGCGGGCAGCCAACTCCGCCGAGTTGGCTTCCAACTGGAACATCTCCTGGATTTCGTCGTTCTTGATGTGGCCGGTCAGGCCATCGGAGCAGACCAGCAACCAGTCGCCCGGCTTGAGCGTGCTGCTGTAGACGGCCGGCTCCACGTCGCGACGGCCGCCGATCGCCTGTTGCAGCTCGTTCTTGCGCGGATGGTTCTCGGCGTCTGCTTCCGAGATTTGACCCAGCTCGACGAGGCGGTTGACCAGCGTCTGGTCGCGCGTCAGCTGGATCAGGCGACCTTGGTGCAGATGGTAGACCCGGCTGTCGCCGACGTGACCAACTACGACGTTCTGGCCGTCCACGTAAACCACGTCCACGGTGCAGCCCATGCCGCGCTTGCCGATGCCCTTGGTCGGGGCGGTGTGAACGACGTCGTTGGCTTCCTTGATGGTCTCATACAGAAGCTTCTTGCAGGCGTCGACGTTGAAGTCTTCCGGCTTCGGATGGTTGCTGCCATTGAGCGCGGCGAACATCTTGTTTTGAATCAACTTCGCGCGAATTGTCTGGAGGCACAGCTGCGCCGCCACTTCGCCGGCGTCGTAGCCACCCATGCCGTCCGCCAGGAGCAGCAGGGCGTACTCGCTCATGTCGTCCTTGCTCGACTCGATGGCATGGATGAGAGCAAAGGCATCTTCGTTATTGGTGCGGACGATACCGGTCGTCGTCCATGCCGCAATTTCAAGGCGGACATTGGCGACGGTGCGGCGGCCGACGTCCAGGGCGTTGATGAGTTCGAGGAACCCGGTCGGGTCGGTCTTGGCGGCGCCATCGGTCGGGAAGCGGCTCGCCGGATCGCGTAAGAACGTCTTGCTCACGACGCGGCCAATCTGCGGATGGATGTCGGGGTTGCGGGCGATGAAGTTCTTCACCAGGCCCGACTTCTTGTCGAAATCGCCCTCGCCCAACTCGGTGCCCATCACCAGGGCGTAGAGCATGGCGCCAAAGCTGTAATGGGAGGAGCGGAAGTCGGTTTCCGCCTTGGCCACGGCGAGTTCGGGTGCGGTGTAGTGCGTGCCGCGGATCGGCGGGTTCGGCGGCAGCGGGATCGGCAGCAGATCGGTCAGGTCGTTGATCATCGCAGCGCCGTTGGCCTGCACGGTGACGAGGCTCGGGCGGATGCCTTCGAGGACCACGCCGCACTGCTGGAGGGCATAGAGCCCCTCGGCGGTCTGGCGAAGCCAAACCCACTTGTCGGCGGTCTTACGATCGTGATCGTCCCAGGCGTTCCACAGTTCTTCGCCGACGGGCACTTCCTCGATGAGGTATTCGTGTCCGTCTTCGACAAAGTGGTCGAGCACATGGGGCAGGTACGGCGAATTGGCCCGCTCCAGCAGGCTCTTTTCCCAGGCAATACTTGGCCATTCTGCGCCATTCAGTTCCTCGGCAACCGCTGCGCCGGGCGCGTCGAATGTCGGTGCCATTTCCCCTGCGGCGGAGACTTCTTCGGCGGCTGCGACGTCGCCGGAAGCGACCGCGCGAAGGATGACCACGGGCGCCGGCGGATTGGCCCCGCGGTCGAAGCCGCGGAAGCGCGTCACGCCGGCGTACTCGCGGAGCATCTCGGCCAGTTCAAAGCGATTCTTGATGAACGAAGCCGGTGCAGCGCCGGCGGCCGCGCCGCCGGGTTGGAAGTAGGCGCCGCAGTCGCCGCAAAACTCGTCGTCGCCCTTGCGCGGCGTCTTGCAATACGCACAGACCTGGGGACCGGCGGCCGGCCCCGCGGCAGGCGCTGGCGGAGCGGCAGGCGCGGGCGGCGCGGGTGCCTTGGCCGCCGGAGCGGTTGCCTT
>JAIEMG010000162.1 GCA_019752375.1 Gemmataceae bacterium
TTCACCGGCACCAATCCGGTCTTGAAGTCCCATCTCAAGGCGACCGATCACATGTTCATCGTCTCGCGCGATGACGCCGGCGGCCCGCTCCGTGCCGTCTGGCACGGCAGCAGCGATGTGCTCGTCAAGGCCCGCGTCGGCGACACCTGGTACAAGCTGAACCGCCCGCCCGTCCCTGCCAGCGAAGAAACAGGCCAATAGCACCCGGAAAGAGGAACTCATGGGCAGCTATTTGAACTATTTCGGCGAATGGCTGAGCGGCGTCGCCGCCACGGCCGGCGATTGGTTCACGCAGGCCGCCTACAACGTGACGCACGATCCTCTCTGGGGCGGCGCCGCGGTGACGTTGGTGCTGGGAGTCGTGGTGCTCATCTATCTCAAACGGCGCGCTTCGGGGTAGCGCGGATACTAAAGGCCGCCATCGAGCTGCTCGGCGAGTAAAACTACGCGACCCGTTGAAAGAGCACGTCGGCTTGCTGCCCGCTGTCACGGCGGCGGCGAACTGGGCCGTGAGGCCAATGCGGTCGTCGAACTGTCGTAGAGGCAACAAGCCGGCATCGCTGGTCAGCGGTGCGTTGCTGGTCTCGATGACAATGGGCAAAGGATCAAAAAAATCCAAGAGAAGTGACGACGCAGGCTGTATAGTCAAGGAGAACCTCCTGGTCAGTTTCAAGATGCCGTGTAACAACATCTTAGACTCTCTTGGAGGTCACTTTGTTTTACTGCGATGAATAATCCGGGTTAGCGCGGCACGAAGAACAATCCGGGATTGACGACCGGCGGAGCGACGTTGGTTCGCTGGCGCTCTGGGCGGCGGCCTTCCTTGTGCAGCTTGTCCAGCGCTTCCCAGTCGATCTCGTTGGTCGTGACCTGCGTGTTGTCGAGCTGGCCGTCCGCCTTGAAGGTGCGCACGACTGTCTTCATGGGCGCATGCGGCTTGCCGGTGGCCAGGTCGATGACGGTCATCGTGAAACGCGTCAACCCTTCACGACCATCGGGCATGACCCAGACATAGGTGTCGCAGTAATGGGCGACATGGCACGCATTCTTCGGCACGTCCTTCTTGCAACCCGTGTGATACCAACCGGTCGGCAGGACGCAGTCCATCCGATCGGTCTCACCAAAGTAGAATCGCCGCAGCAACTTGGCGCACTGGTCGCAGTCGGTCGTCTCGCCGCCCAGGACAAGCTGGTAGGCGCAGCGGATGCGGCGCAGATTGTCGACGTCGGTCACCGGCGCCAGCGACCAGTTCTCTGTCAAGCTGCGCGAAGCGCTGGGATTGAGCAAGAGGCTCAGAATGGGCAAGCCCGAGCCCGCTTGCTGCGCGAAGGTCTCGGTTGGCACATACGTGGCGCTGCCGTTGAGCGTCTTCTGGTCCGCGACGGTCACGGTCCCCGCATTGACGACTGCAATGGACGGCATGGCGGATGGATTGGCGACGAACATCGCGAGATTGTCGAGCACTTGCTGGTAATTGAGGTCGGTCAACGGGTGGTGGCGCAGACCGCATTGTCGCGCAGGCTGACGTGCGTCTGGCAGCCGGCCACGAGCGTGACGGCGAGCAATGCCATCATCCATCCGCGCATGGGGAACTCCGACGGGAACCGGCGCGATGTGAAAGGTACTCGTCCTATCGACCGCGGGAGCAGGTTGTCCGCAGCGATTTTTACGATACTGCACGCGGGGCAATTTGATACCTGGCAAGGTGGGCCAGACACTCTTGTCTGGCCGGCCAGACAAGAGTGTCTGGCCCACCGAACACAACCATTCTCTACCGCGCGAAGTATAATTGCGGTCAGTCGATGAAGATGGGAAACTCCCGCTGCACTGACGCTATCGTTCGCCTGTGTACATCCGTATCACTTCTTCGCCTGCTCCTGAAAGAACTTGACGATCAGTGCCGGGGTCGGCTGCGGGTACTTGTGCCCTTCATCGTGGAGGTAGATCACGACGGGGGCGCCGTTCTTCGATGAATATTGCAAGCAGCCCTTCGCCCAGTCGGTCCCTTGGTCCTCGCATCCATTGAGCTTCTTGACGCGATCCAGCGTGCGCTGTTGCATGGCGAACGTGACCAACGGGTCCTTCTCGCTGGCGGCGTGGAACAGCGGCTTGGGCTTGGCGTCGGCGAAGTAGGGGCCGGCCGCCGCCGCGACCGGAGCAAAAGCCGCGAAGACGTCGCCGCGCTTGGCCCAGAGCAGATAGGTGAACGCGCCACCATTGGAGTGGCCCGTTGAGTAGATGCGTTTCTCGTCGATCGGATAGTCCTTTTTCATGGACGCGAGCACGGCGTCGAAGAAGTTCAAGTCGCGGTCTTTCTGATCGCCGGGGCCGGATTGCCAGCCGGATTTCTTGCCCTCGGGATCCGTCAGTTTCCCAGGGGTGTTCAAGCCCTGCATGTACACGACGACCGCTTCGGGCCACGCCTCCTGAAAATGATGCGTTCGGGCCGCGTGCTTGGCCGTGCCGCCGTGACCGTGGAAGTCGAAGACAAGCGGCACCTTGCCGTCGGTCTTCTTCGAGGGTGCGTAGACGATCGCCTCGCGCTTCACGCCATCCACCTCCCAGGTGCGTGGCGTCGGATCTTGGGCCTGGGCGAGCAATAACAGAGTCGCGGTCAGGAACGTAGTCATCGGCAATGTCTCCGTGTTCGGTGCGTTATCCCTTCAACCCCGGCGACACATCAAAGTTACGTCCGCCGAGTCCGACTCTGTTGGCGCCAACGACCCGGAGCGCAACAGGCGCGACGTCTGGCGGTTGGTTGCGGGTATAAACGATGAGATCGGTTGCTAAGGTTTCTCCCCCGTCTACGGTGATTGGCATGGACGACCATCCACAACCCGCAACACCAAACCAGCACCTCGAGTCGGTGCAGCGGCTTTTCGTGCGACACCACAATGAGTTGCGCGGCATGGTCCTCGCGATCCTGCCCGACTTTTCCGCCGTGGACGACGTCCTTCAGGAAACCTTCCTCACCGTCTCCCGCAAGGCTGCGGATTTTCTGCCGGATACGAATTTCGCCGCCTGGGCGGGGACCGTGGCCCGTCTGCACGCCCTGGACTGGCGGAGAAAACAAGGTCGCTGGGCGAACGGCCTGTCCGAAGCCGTCATCGAAAGACTTTGCGCTCATCCGGCGGCCCTCGGCGAACCGGGACACGCCGACCGGGAACTGGCGGCCCTCGGTCAATGCCTCGCCGAGCTGGCGCCGCAGGCCCGGCGGGTGATCGAGCTGCGTTATCGGGAAGGGCATAAGCCAGCCGAGGTTGCCCGGCGACTGGGCTGGACTGCCGAGGCCATCTACGTGGCACTGTCGCGGTCGCGCGCCGCCCTGCGGTCCTGCGTCGACCGACGGATGTCCCTGGAGGGCGCGAGCCGATGAGTAGCGAGCAACGAGCAATCGAACTGATCGATCGCCACCTGGACGGAGTTCTCACAGTCGATGAGGCCGCGGAGCTGAATCGCTACCTGGCGGCATCCAATGGCACCCGTGACCTGTTCTGGAGCATGGCACGCGTGCACGCTCGGCTCCGGCAGTGGGGCGAGCAGCAACTTGGAGAACGAAGGGACGCGGAGCCGCCAGCCGGCTCCATTGCCGGGCCACAACACCGGACCAGACTATGGAGTCTTCGCCGTTGGACCTTGCTGACCGCTGCCGCTGCTCTGCTTCTTGTTGGAGTGGGGATCCATTTCTGGCAGCGAAGGGCGGATGAGCTTGCCCCAGTGAAGCCAGGCGTTGTCGCGTCGTTCGGCCCGCTCGAACGTGTCCGCTGGGTGGGCGTGAAAGAACCTCGGGAGGGCGACGGGATTCAGGCGGGGCAACGCGTTGAAATCGCGTCGGGAAGAGCGCGCATCGACTTTCCGAGCGGTGCGACGGTGACGCTTGTGGGGCCCGCCGTATTCGACGTCGGATCCGAGACCTCCACCTACCTGGAGTTGGGGCAACTGCTGGCAAAGGCGGACACACCCCGATCGCTCGGCTTTACGGTCCGGACCCGCACGGCCCGAGTCATCGATCTGGGCACCGAATTCACCGCGGAGGCAACTGCCGACGGACAGAGCCGTGTCGGGGTGGTGGCTGGGGCCGTCGAGGTAACGGCGGGCGACGCGCGCCACCTGCTCCGGACAGGGGATCAGCTGCTGGTCGAGCCTGGCGCCTCGCAGGTCGTCGTCCGCATCGAGCGCGGGGACGAGACCCCGGCCTTCCGCTTCCCCACGATCGAACCGCCCTCGGACCGGGATTACGCCGACGCGCGGCAGGGCCGCGCCAAGATCACCGTGGCGAAGGGTATCCTGGCCAAAGCAAACCGTGACCTGCCGGAATCGTGGAGCGGTCCGGCGGAAGTCCTCCTCGACGGCCACGGGCAGAGGAATCAGGACGCGCCGAATGACTCGGTGTTCTTCGCCAGTAACACTGACGGGATGGTGCTGCTGGATCTGGGAAGCGTGGTGTCGATCGAAAAGATCAACACCTACTCCTGGCACCAGAACCGGCGCAATACCGATAATCGGCTGCGCGCCCAGCAGAGCTATGTGCTTTATGGGTTTGCGGGCGCTACGCCTCCGCCGGTCGACGGCCCGCCCGAGGCAGCGGGTTGGGTCCAGATCGCGCGCGTGAATTCGGACGAGTTCTTCGGCGTCGCTTCCCGGCTCGATCGGCCCGCTCAGCAGGGCTGCTCGATCTCCTCGGCGACCGGCACACTTGGCCGGTATCGCTACCTGCTCTGGGAAGTGAAACCAAGCCGCTTTCCCGACTTCAAAATCCTCAACCACACGTTCTACGGAGAGTTTGATGTTTATGCGAAGCCTTAGTGTGGTCGTCGCACTGCTCGCGCTCTCCGCCACGGCTGGATTCGTCTCTGCCGCCGACCTTCCGGCGCCGGTGCGCGGGTTCATCGAGAAGCGCTGCGTGAGCTGCCACGACTCTAAATCGAAGAAGGGCGGAGTCGACCTCACCGCACTGAAGGACGACCTGGCCGACGCAGCGGTATTTGCCCGGTGGGTCAAAGTCCACGACCGTGTTCAAGCGCACGAGATGCCTCCGGCGCACAAGACCCAGCCGCCGATGGCCGAGCGTGAAGCAATGCTCAAGGGGCTTGCCGAATCGCTGACCACCGCCGACAGCCGACGGCAACGGGAACGTGGCCGCGTTGCCCTGCGACGGCTCAATCGGACGGAATACGAGAACACCTTGCGCGACCTCTTCTCGCTGCCCGGGCTGGAAGTGAAGGACCTGCTGCCGGAGGACGGTCGAATGGCCGGCTTCGACAAGGCAGCCGACGCGCTCGACCTCTCGGCGGTCCTGTTGCGTCGATACCTGGAGGCCGCGGACGTCGCGCTCGACACCGCCATCGCCCACCAGGACAAGCCGCTGGTCTGGAAGAAACACTACCGGCGAATCGGCGGACTGTCCCAGTTCGGCCAGGCCTCCTTCCCCATGCGTGCGGGTCGGGCGGATATGGACTTGATCAAGGAGATCAACCGTAAGCGGGCGGACGGCCGCTCCATGCCGATCCAGGAACGAGTCGCTCTCCTGGAAAAAATGGACTCGCTGGGAATCCTGTCCGGCACGCGAGAGTCGTTCACCCCGCTGGTAGGCGATTTCTCCCCCTTCCACTCAGGTTTCTACCGCATCCGCACCTCCGTCTGGAGCTTCCACTTCGACCCCAAGAACGATGGCGAACTCCGGCCGGCAGAGCGAACCCAGTCCTTTGTCCTGACGGCGAACGGCCGGGTCCTGGCTTACCTGGATGCGCCATCCCTGAAGCCGCGGAAACACGAAGTCGTGGTCTGGCTGAGCGCGGCCGACGAGATCCGACTCACGCCGGCGAACCTGTGGTCGAATTACAATTCGCCGCTCAACTATGTGGGCCCTGGCGTAGCCGTGGACTTCGTGGACGTCGAGGGACCGCTGCACGACACATGGCCGCCGGCCAGTCATCGCCGGTTGTTCGGCAACCTGCCGATCGCCGAGTTGCCGGTCCGCAAGGACCAGTCGCCGCCGGACAGCTACCCGCGTCAGCCCCCAACGCCGCGCCGACAACCCGGCGCCAGGCCGAACCATGTGGATGGTGACGAGTTCATCAAGTGGCGAGCGGTGTGGACGGCCGCGTCTCCGCGTCCCGCGGAGGATGCCGAACGGTTGCTGAAGGACTTTCTACCGCGGGCATTTCGACGGCCGGTTCCTCCGGACGAGGTCGCCGTTTACGTGAAAATCGCCCGCGACCGGCTGGCAGCCGGAGACTTCTTTGAAACCGCCATGCGGACCGCGTATCGAACCGCCCTCTGTTCGCCGGACTTCATCTTTTTCCGGGAGCCGGCCTTCATTCCCAACGATCCGACGCGGTTGGACCAGTATGCGGTCGCAACCCGCTTGTCCTATTTTTTGTGGGATTCGATGCCCGATGACGAACTCTTTGGACTGGCGGCGAAGAAGCAGCTCGTCGGCGCCAAGCTAACGGAACAGATCGACCGCATGCTCGCGGACCCCAAGTCGGACCGCTTTGTGCAGGACTTCCTCGAACAGTGGCTCGAGCTGCGCAAAATTGACTTCACCAGTCCCGATGCGAAACTCTACCCCGAGTTCCGCCCCGACCTCCGCGACGCAATGCTCGGAGAGACGCACGCCTTCTTCCGGGAAATGCTCGGGAATGACCTGGGAGTCTCCCACATCGTCGATGCCGAATTCCTGACCATCAATCAACGGCTGGCGGAACACTACGGAATCCCCAAGGTCGACGGAAGCGCCATCCGGCGTGTTTCGAAGCCGACAGACAGCCCGTACGGCGGGTTTCTGACGCAGGCCGCCATCTTGAAGGTGACGGCCAACGGCACCACGACCTCGCCGGTGCTGCGCGGCGCCTGGGTGATGGACCGCATTCTCGGCCGTCCCCCGCAACCGCCGCCGCCGGATGTGCCCGCCGTGGACCCCGACATTCGTGGCACCACGAGCATCCGCGCGCAACTCGCCCAGCACCGCAACGACGCCGTTTGCGCGTCCTGCCATGCGAAGATCGATCCACCCGGCTTTGCACTGGAGAACTTCGACGTTATCGGCGCCTGGCGCACGAACTACCGGTTCGTCGGCGAAAAGGTCGACGATCCATCTCAGCGAAAGGGAGAAGACCCGCCGAAGGAACGATTCCTCGGCGTCGGCGTCAAGCAGTGGGACCATGTCGTCAACAACGTACGGATTGGGCTGCCCGTCGATGCCTCCGGTCAGACCGCCGACGGGAAGTCGTTCGCCGACATCCATGCGTACAAACGCCTCTTGCTGGCCGATCAAGAAGGACTGGCCCGCAATCTCGTGGAACGGCTGATCCTCTACGCAACGGGCGCCCCCGTTGGTTTTGCCGACCGTGCCCAGGTGGACCAGATCCTGAAGCGGAGCCGGGACAGCAAGTACGGCCTCCGGACGCTCGTGCGCGAAATCATTCTTAACCAGGCGATCTTCCAAAGGAAATAGCCATGACGTTCCCACGCATCCTGGACCGCCGCACCTTCCTCCGCGGAGTTGGCGTATCCATCGCCCTGCCCGCCCTCGACGCGATGGTGCCCGCGTTCGCACGGTCCGATGACAGGGCCGCACCCCGGCGGCTGGTGACCATCCAGACGAACCTGGGGATCATGCCGCACCTGTTCTTTCCCGAGAAGGGCGGTCGCGACTATGCCCCTTCCCCCTACTTGAAGGTGCTGGATCGCTTGCGATCGAAGCTGACCGTTTTCTCCGGCCTCTCGCATCCCGGTGTGGATGGCGGGCATGCCAACGAGGTGTCCTTCCTGACCGGCGCCGCCCATCCGGCCGGCGCGGGCTTTCGCAACACGATCTCGCTCGACCAGTTCGCCGCGGAAAAGGTCGGCACTGCAACCCGGTTCTCGTCACTTATCGTCGCCGTCAGCAACGCGGCCGAGCGGAGCATGTCCTTCACGCGAGCCGGCGTGCTGATTCCACCGGAAGCCAACCCAGCCCGGCTGTATCGCAAACTGTTTATCCAGGGAACGGCTCAGGAGACCGCGGCCCGGCTCCAAGATTTGAAGGCCGGTCGAAGCCTGCTCGATTCGGTTCGGGAACGAGCCAAGCGGCTGGAACAATCCGTTGCCGCAGCCGACCGGCAGCGGCTCGAGCAGTACTACGCTTCCATTCGAGAGCTGGAGCAGCAACTGCTTCAGGCCGAGTCCTGGGAAAACAAGCCAAAGCCCAAAGTCGGCATGCCCGAGCCCAAGGAATTCAAGGAGCCCGGAGTTCTGCTTTCACGTCTCCGCAGCACGTTCGACATCCTCAAGCTCGCCCTCGAAACCGATTCCACGCGGGTGGCCAGTCTCTTCATTCAGCCGCTCGGCGTGATCTCGGAAGTCGCCGGCGTTGAGCACGAGACTCACTCGCTGACGCACCACGGCAACCGTCCTGAGATGATCGCCGAGCTTCAAAAGGTTGAGGAAGCGCAGTTCGAGGCGCTCCGCGATTTCCTGGTTAGTTTGCAGGGAGTTGCCGAGAAAGGACAGACGCTGCTCGACCAGACCTCCGTGCTTTACGGTACCTGCATGGGCAACGCCAACGGCCACAGCAATACGAACTGGCCCGTTCTGCTCGCTGGCGGCGGCTTCCGGCACGGAGCGCATCTGGCGTTCGACAAGACCCGAAACGAACCGCTCGCGAATCTGTTTGTCTCGCTGCTCCAGCGGATGGGGGTCGAGGCGGGCGAGTTCTCCAGCGGCAAGGGCACGCTCCGCGGATTGGAGATGGCATAACTCCCGACCGAGGCTTGGAGCGGAGTGTCGTCACCAGCAGCGGGCGTTTCGATCCCAACGGCCTGCGAGGTCGTCGCCGGCAAGTCGAAATGCACTTTCCGCCGCTCCGATGTTTCTTTCGCGGAATAGGCTTCCCCCCACAACCTTCGTCGACCGCGCAGGTTGGGTTAGGAGCCGCGTAACAATAAGTTGAACAATTGCAAGTAGGACGGATTTCCAATCCGTCCAGAGAAAACCGGACGGATTGGAAATCCGTCCTACAGGAATTGCACAAGTGATTCTTGCGCGGATCCTTAGGACATGAAAATGCCTTTCTGATCCGGGTGGTATTCGCGCGGCTGAATGATTCGCTTGCGCTGGGACGCCGCGTAGGCGAGTAATTCCCGAGCAAACGGAGTCTCAATCCGCGGCACCGCGAAGTCCAGCTCTTCCGTCAACGTCTGCAAGCGAAGCACGTCTCCGTCGGCTGCAAAGCACGGGCCAATGCCGATGAACGAAAAACCTTCGGCCTCCAATGCCTGACACAGGGCTGGCGTGCCCGACTGGGCCAGCGGAAGCTCGAGGATCACGGCTTGGGCGCCGGCCCGCTCCAAATCGCGACGCGCGCGGGCGACTTCCTCCGCTGAATCCGTGCCGACCCGCAGCACGCGTATGCCGGCCACCTGGCCTGCGGCAAAGGACTTCGACACCAGGCGACCAGAGCCGGTGGCGGGGGGCGCGAGCCCAAAGTCGACCGTGGCGTGGATCATTTCATAAATGCGAGCGGCAATGGCCTGGTGATGCAAAGGCACGTGTCGGATGGCTGGGGTCGGCGGCTGCAGGTACTTGAAGTCCAGAAGCAAGCTTCCCCGCTGCTGCTGCGGCTCCGGAGTATTACGGTAGGCGCGGGACAGCACTCCCAGGGTGACGCCGCACGACCGGAAGCCGCAGCGCTCATTCGCTTTTTGCGAGAACAGATGATTGGTGACCGGCTGTGCAAAGATGCCCGCCAATCCAAGACCCCGGGCGTGGTCTTCCAGCATTGCGAGCATGGCTTCCATCAGATGTCGGTGTCGGTGCTCGGCAAGCACGATCGCCTCCCCCACCTCGGCGACCGCGCTTCCGACGATCCGCTCCAGGGCAAAGTGTCCGACGACCTCCCCGGTCCCGGAAATAATAGCGACGACTGAGACCATTGCTTCGGTCTGGTTCAGACGCACGAGCTCGGCAGGGTCATACAACTCCGTGTCTGTGTCCGCAACTCGCGCCATAGATACTTTGGACGCACGCAGTCACCCCGGGAGCATCCTGCGGCAGCAGCCGCCGGATCAGGTAGGGTGGCCAGTCGGTGCCGAGAGAGGGAGTGGGGTTGGCCATGGCATTGTGAAGAGAGACAGCGGTGTGAACCGCCGCGGCGACAAGCACGGACCGCTACCATCGTCGCATGGTTTTGTGTCCATGCGCGTGCCTCAGGATTTCCTCGACAACCTGCGGATTGGTTCGGCAGGACTTTGCGGCGAACTCAAGCTTGAGTTTGTCCGGCATGGGCGTGGCGGTCAGCATGTCGCTGGGCAGCGGTCGGTCGAGAATCAGCCGGTACATCTCGGGGGCGTTCGCTTGGAGGAGCGTCGCATCAACAACGAACGCCTCCACTGGAAATCCGCTCGCCGGCGGCAACTCTTTTCGACCGCCCAGCGGGGCGAAGCCCAGCACGTGCGTGTAGAAGTACGAGTGCCGTGGATGGACACTGATTACCCCCGTATCGCCACCGTGGTGGCAATGGAACTGCCAGGCGAGGCGGATCAGCGCTACAAACACCGAGGTGAATTCGCGTGGACCCAGGCCGATATCGCCCAGGCTGCCCACTTCACACAGCCGCCGACCAGCCCGTCGCAGGGGCAAGATCTCTGTTGCGTAGACAGCTTCGAGTGGAAGCCCCAATAGGCGGTTATCCATGACCACCGACACCGTGGCGATCACTCGGTCCTGCGCCTTGGCAACGAGCACCGCGGTTTCAGGCAAGGCATGGCAGGGAGTGAAATGGAACTCGCCATCCGAGGCGCGGTCGTAGCCGCGCGTCTGGTAAGCCCGCGCGACGAGCCGAAACGCCTGTGCCCAGTCATTGCGGTTGTCGGCGAATTGCACCTGCACGGGGCAGTCCATTTCCACAACGTGAAACAAGCCTCGACCCACGAGGTGTGGCGCGGCCTCGCCAGGGGCAGGGTGCAGCGCAAATGTCTCTTCGCACCGGGCACAGCTCAGTTCGGTAATCGACGTGCTGGCGATCGTACCGATCGGAGTCCGGCAGCTGGGACAGTGCACGGGAGTTTGTCGGGATGCGCCGCCCGATGATGGAATTGTGAGAGACATGTCCCTGCACCCTTTCGACCACAGGTTGCTCAGCGAGCGATTCGGCCAAGCGCCGCTCGGGCTTCCCTTGTCAGCCGTGCTCCCGGCGCTCCTTTGGCAACGCTCTCAATGACCTGGCGCGCTTCCGGCGTGGCAATCAACTCCAGCACTTCGATGGCCCGCAAGGCACGCATCTGATCGGCCGTGAGTTGCTGGGACTCCAGCTTGTCCAGGAGTTTCTCGATGCGCTGGCTGATCTCCAGGGCGGGCTTGCCGTCCATCGCCTTGCGTAGCGCGTCCTCGGCCAGGTCGCCGAGTTTTTCTAGTTCGTCCGACGCCTTTTGACGAGCGGTGAAGTCCTTGCTGTCCAGGTCCGCCAACAGTCGGGCGACGACCTGCGGGTCGGCCGGCGCCAGAGGCTTCAATCGTTCCTTCAAATAGGGGACGCTCTGGGCGGGCGATCGCGCCAGCAAGCAGACGGACGCGAACGCCCGACGGCCATCCGTGCCCATGAGAGAGTTCCAGTGAGTTTCCAGGTCAGCGGGCAGCGGCTGCTTGGGAGCGGCTCCCTGTTGGCTGAATAGGTCCCACACCAGCACCGTGGCGTCACCGCCCGAAGTCACCAGCATCCGGCCATCGGGCGAGAGGGAAGCCGAGCGAATCGGCGTGGCATGCCCCGCGAGCCGAAGTCGTTCCAGGCCCGTGGCGGCTTCCCAGAGTCGCGCGGTGCGGGTGCCCTGCGCCCCGGCGATCGATCGCCCGTCCGGAGTAATCGCCAGGAACGAACCGCCGCTGGGGCGCTCGTTGGCGGGAGGTTCATTCAGCGTCGTGTTGATGCGACGCAGCAAGCGGCCAGTGCCAGCGCTCCACAGGCGCAGCGACTTCTCGGCGCCGGGGCCAAACGCCGCGATCTGTTGACCGTCCGGCAACAGCGTACCGCCCACATCGGCCGGCAAGTCTACGAGCGTCTTGCCGGACACGACGTCCACCAGGCGCCACTCATTGACGCGCGTCTTCTGGTTGAAATTGACCATCAGCGCGCGCCGAGCATCGGCTGAAATGCTGATGGTGGTGCCGCGTTTCAGCCAGTGTTGCTCGATTTCTTTGTCAGCGCCGGCATCCCAACGATGGACGACCCCGACACTGTCCACGGCCAGCAGGGATCGACCGTCGGCGGCAAACCAGAGTTGGCGGACACCATGGTTGTGGCCGTGCAGTTCTCGCACCGCCTCGCCCGTGGCGACCTTCCAGAGTCGCACGACGGTCTCGCTCGAACCACCCGTCGCGAGCAGAGCGCCGTCGAGGGCGAATGCCATCGTCTGAGGTGCCACCTCGAGGCCGGTCAGGCGTAAGCGCTGCTTCCCGCTCGGAACGTCCCAGAGCGAAACGCTGTGGTACACATCGGACAGGGCCACCGTTCGCCCATCGTTGCTCACCGCCAGCGCCTGGAGGTCCCCGGCCGGCTGCGCGGGCGTCAGTTCCTGGCCCGTGGTCAAATCGGTGACATGGATGACGCCGTCCGTGCCGGACAGGGATGCCATGGTCTGGGCTTCTCCGCACACCACCCGGCCAATCGGCGCCCCTCCGGCGGTGTTGCCTCGCATGGATAGAATCGTGCGGCCGCTGGCCAGTTCAATAACGGTTGCCGTGGCTCCAGCGCTCCAGGCCACGAAAAGCCGCTTGCCGTCCGGGGCGAATGCAACGCGCGACGCCCAGGTCAAGGGCTCAGCACTGTTCGCTGCCAGCCGACTGAAACACCGCTCCTCCTTGCCGGTATCAGGGTCCCACAGACGCGCGGTGCCGTCGTGGCTGGCTGAAGCCAACCGCTTGCCATCCGGGGTGAACGCGACTGATTCAATGGTCGCGCGATGGCCCGCGCAACGGACCGTCTCCTTGCCGGTCGTCACGTCCCATAGATAGACAACGCCGTCCGCGCCGGCGGCGGCCAGCCGTTCACTCTTTGGAGAAAACGCAAAGCCTTCCATCCTGCTTGCGTAAGCGCCGCACGATCGCAGCGTCTTGCCCGAGTCGACATCGATGATCAGGATCTTGTAAGCGCGTGCGTCCCCATCGTACTGAGTGGTCGCCATCAACTTGGCATCCGGTGCAAGGCGAGCCTGGATGCCGGGGACCGTTCGCAGCGCCTTGCGGGCGGTCAGGTCATGGATGGCGGTGATGCCATTGCCGCCCGCGGTCAGGAGCTTGCCGTCGGTCGAAAGATCGATGCTGTCGCGCAAACCCGTGGTCTCGTAGACCAGCTTGGCATCGGCCACATTCCAGACCTTGAGCTTGCCGTCCCAGCCGAGCGACGCCACGAGCTTACCGTCCGCGGAAAGCGCCAGGTTCGAGACGTTTGCCCCATGCCGCAGGGGCGAAGCGCCAAGTTTGCCCACGGCACCGTCCGGCAAGCCTTGTCCTCGGGCGTTGGCCACTGCCAAACATGCGGCCGCGAAAAGCAAGACGCGAGCGAACATTACTGACTGCCGCGCGGACAAAACGACCAAACATGCTCCCCTCGCCCCCGAGTACAGGGGCGAGGGGGGCTGAGTGTCGCATTGACCGCGCAGTCTTCGGTAATCGTGTCATGGACATTGAAAGCAATCCCCAATCCGAATCGTTGGGCGCGGTCGAGTGAAGCAGGTCACTGCTTATCGGTCTGCCGTGCCAGGCGTTCGAGTGAAGCCTTGGCATGCTGCGTCACTCTGGCTTCGGCAACGCCGCCTGCCAGCGTCTTCAAGACGTCTTGAGCGGGCGACGAACCGATGACTTCGAGCACTTCCAGGGCCCGTACCTGGCGCAAGCGATCCGCCGACAGCTGAAAACCCTCCAGTCGCTGCAGGAGCATTTCCATCCGGCGTTTAGCCGCCGCAGGTGGATTCTGGCCCATCAGCGCCTTGCGCAACAACGCAATCGCTGGCTCGCCGAGCTTCTCCAGATCCTCCTCGGCCTTCTGTTGATCGGCAACGTCCTTGGCATCGAGGTCGGCGATCAGGCGTGCGACACGCGGTGGATCAGGCGCCGCCATGGGCTTCAGGCGCTCCCTCAGGAATGCCAGTGACGGCTCGCCGCCGCGCGCCAGGGCGCCAATGGCCTTCAAACCCTTGACCGCGTCGGTCTCTCCCAACTCTCCCCACAGCGTGTCGAGTTGGGCCGCATCGAGGTTCAGAGCGCCCTGAGAAAGACCGTAGAGATCCCAAACCAGGCCGGTGCGGTCAGCGCCGACCGTGCCCAGCCGCTTGCCGTCGGAGGAAAATGCGGCGCCAGCCGCCTGGGCAGTGTGCCCTGTCAACTGCAATCGCATCTTGCCGGTGCTCAGCTCCCAAAGGCGAACCGACCGGGTGCGGTGGGCTTCAGCCACGGTGCGCCCGTCCGGCGAGAACAGGATCCAGCCGGGCTGATAGGCGGTGTCCAGCTCCTTCAACTCGTCGCCGAACTTTCGCAGTGACTTGCCACTCGCGGCGTCGAACAGTTCGTACAGATGCTCCCGTTTTGGCCCTGCCGGCCGGTTGACAAGACTGTAGCCGACCATCTGCCCACCGTCCGCGGAAAGGACGGTCCAGACGATCCCCGCGTCGTCGGCGATGGGCACCTTGTGAACGGGCTTGCCCGAGCCCAGGTCAACCACATGAATCTCATTTTTGCGTTGCGGATCGCGCGCGATGTGGGAGACGAATCGGCCGTCCGCGCACAGGCCGAAGACGCTGCCCGGCACCTGGTAGAGCCCAACCTCCTTGGCCGTACGCACGTCCCAGCGTCGGACAAGTCCGGAGCGGCACCCTGTCACCAGCTTGCCGTCTCTGCCGAAGACCAGCCAGTCAACCCCCATACCATGGCCGGCAAGTTGGCCCAGTTGCTTGCCCGACGCAACATCCCAGAGGCTGACCGAGGTGTCTTGATAGTTCGATCCTGAAGCAAGAACGTCCCCTTTCGGCCCGAATGCCACCGTGCGCACTTCGGCCACATGTCCGGCCAGCTGGTGCAGAGGCTTGCCGGTCCGCGCATCCCAGAGATAGACGAGCTTGTCGCCGCAGCCGGTCGCGATGGTGTGGCCGTCCGGTGAAAACGTGACGCAGAGCAGTTCGCGCGACGGTCGGACCGGGCCCCGTTCCTTACCGGAACTCAAGTCCCAGATGCGAACCGAGCCCTGACCGCGTCCGTAGGCGTCGGTGATCAAGGAGGCATACAGCCCGGAACGCGCGGACAGGTAGATGCCGGAGCGGCCGCCCACCGTGCGCACCTCGCGACTCTCTTTATCGCCGACGAGGTCATAGACTCGGCAAATAAGGCCGTCTCGCCAGGCCGTGTATAGCGATTTGCCGTCCGGAGAGAAGCCGACCAACGTCGACGGCCAGGCCTGGGACGGATTGATCGGGCCGTCGCGCGAGTCCTGCCACCGGCGCAGCTCCTTGCCCGTGGCTGCATCCCAGAGACGCACTGTACCGTCGGAGCTTCCCGAGGCGAGCTGCCGATCGCCTGGTGCAAAGGCCACCGCCCGGACCAAGCCGCGATGTCCTTGCAGTCGGCGGATTTCCTTGCCGGTCGTCGTGTCCCACATGCGGACGAAGCCATCCGCACCGCCGGCGGCCAGGAGAGCGCCGTCGCTGGAGAAATCGAGTCCCTCGAGCATGCCGGCAAAGCTGCCGCACGTACGCAATTCCTTGCCGCTGGCCGCATCAAACAGGCGAACGGTGTACGAACGCTCGCTCGGCTCCTGACTCACGGTCGCGAGCAGCTTGCCGTTCGGGGCGAACACGGCACGCTGCCCCGGAACGCGCCACAATTCCTTGCCCGTGGCAATGTCCCAGACGGCCGCTTCCTCCGGACCGGCGAGAAAGAGTCGCTTGTTGTCGGGCGAGAAGGTCGGCGTCTGGCCCCGAGCCTTGAGGCGATGGAGTTCCTTGTTCGTTGCGATCTCCCAGATACGGGTCTCGTCGTCGCCCCCCGTTGCCAGGAGTTTGCCGTCGGCGGAAATTCCCAGGGCGGACATCCCCGGATGATGGAACAGCCTCGCGCCCAGCCGTGCCACTGCCCCATCCGGCAATGGATCACCGTAGAGGTCTTGCCGGGCGGGTGCTTCGGCGGTCGACGGTGCCGCGAGGATGGCCCCCAGAAATGGAGCCAAAAAGCAATGCGAAACGAGCGAGCGCATCGAGGATCCTCAGCGGATAACGTGCAGACGTTTCAATGATGACCCGGGGAGTGGACAGGCCGTAACGGAGGGTATTACACTCGAATCAATGCAGCATTAGCAACAAAAATGGTCGTGCCATGCACCTTGCTGCTGTCGTCGGCCTGCCGCTGAATGCGTTTCTCCGCGCGCGAAAGCAGGGGCAGACGTGACGGTCTGCCCCTGCGGAATAGGCATGGATCGCATGCCCATTCTACCAGTGCCGTGACGTCGCGGGCGCGACCCCGAGAGCCACGAGCGCGCACCACGGAATTCCCGCGTGCGGGCTCGCAGCTGACGGCGCGACTCCGCGACGATGGACGCTGGTTTACGCTTGCACTTTCAGATGGACGGCGCCGATTTGGATAATGTCGCCGACCTTCACGGGCACCTTCGTGTCCGGATTGACCTTGATGCGATTGAGATACGTTCCGTTAGCGCTCTTCAGGTCTTCCACGCACAGCTGGCCATTCTCGAAATGGATGCAGGCGTGCTGACGGGAGGACCAGATGCTCTCCGGCTTTTCCTGATCGTCGAGGTCGATGTCGACCGGCGCCTCGTCGGAGCGGCCGATGAAATTCGGGCCTTCGTAGACGGGGTACTCGATGCCGAGCTTCAGACCGCGAACGCACACCAGTTTCGGCGAGGCGCCGGCTGGCAGCGGTTCGCCGGCGGGGGCGGCGGCTTCGGGGGACGCGGGAAGGGGTTCGGCGGTCATGGCACTGGCTTGATCGCTCACGGAACGGTCCTTTCTTTGGATGAACAAGGTGCAGAACCTGTGCCCACCGCGCAACCCCGCCACAATCGCGGAGCCTCGATGAGCGCTAACTTCTCGAAAGAGAATAGGATTGGTTTTTCGTAGGTTTAGTCGTACCACGCGCTAAAAAGTTCCGCAAGCGCGAAGTGCACGAAGAATCATCTTGGCCTCGCCCAACACCTGAATGCCAGCGAATTCGGCGCTTTGATGCCATGCCGCGTTCCGTTCGGACTGCATTTTCCGCAGAGGCGCAAAAGTCCGACCGCCCGAATTTCCCACCACGGATTTAACGGATAACACGGATGCGATTCAGCAGCACCACTTACCGTTTGGGTGTCGAGTCAGAGACTTCGGACGAATGCTTAACGTAGCAATTCACTATCTGTGATATCCGTGCAATCCGTGGTTCCATTGTGCGCGATCCAGGCTAGAATCCGGACAATCTCTCTGACGATCGGAGTTGCTCATGGAAAAGCTGACAGTGGCGCAGGCGCGGCAGGTCGAATCGGTCGGCAAACAGGTCCAGTTGCGCGGCTGGGTCCGCACGCGCCGCGATTCCAAGGGAGGGTTCAGCTTCCTGGAGCTCAACGACGGCAGTTCCTTCGGCAACATCCAGGTCATCGCCGAGGCCGTACTGCCCAACTACGAAAGCGAGATCAAGCACCTGACTGCCGGATGCAGCATCAGTGTCACCGGAGAAGTGCGGCAATCGCCCGCCAAGGGACAGGCCACCGAGTTGCAGGCGAAGGAAATCGCCGTGATCGGCCGCGCTGATGCCGAGACCTATCCACTGCAAAAGAAACAGCACTCGTTCGAGTTCCTGCGGACCATCGCCCACTTGCGGCCGCGGACCAACACATTCGGCGCCGTCACGCGCGTACGCAACAGCGTGTCGCGCTCGATCCACGACTTCTTCCAGGAACAGGGCTTCCTGTACATCAACACACCGATCATCACCAGCAGTGATTGCGAGGGCGCCGGTCAGATGTTTCGCGTGACGACGCTCGATCCCGCCAACCCGCCGCGCAAGGAGGGTGCGGTCGATTACGAGCAGGACTTCTTCGCCAAGCCGACCTATCTGACCGTCAGCGGCCAACTCGAAGGCGAGGTCTTCGCCTCCGCCCTGGGCAAGATCTACACGTTCGGGCCGACATTTCGTGCCGAGAACTCCAACACGACGCGCCATCTGGCCGAGTTCTGGATGGTCGAGCCCGAGATGGCCTTCTTCGACCTCAACGACAACATGGACCTGGCCGAGGCATTCCTCAAACGCATCTTCACCGACGTCCTGTCCCGTTGTCCCGAGGACATGCAATTCTTCAAGGAACGCATCGACGCGACGGTCATTGAAACGCTTGAAAATATCATCAAGAGTCAATTCGTCCGGCTTCCGTACACCGAAGCGGTGGACATACTGCAGAAGTCAGGCCAGAAGTTCGAGTTTCCGGTCGCGTGGGGCAACGACTTGCAAGCGGAGCACGAGCGCTATCTGGCCGAGCAGAAGTTCAAGTGCCCTGTTATCCTTCACGATTACCCGGCGACCTTGAAGCCCTTCTACATGCGTCTGAACGACGACGGCAAAACCGTGCGAGCGATGGATGTGCTGGTGCCACGCGTCGGCGAGATCATCGGCGGCAGCCAGCGCGAGGAACGGCTGGACATCCTCGAACAGCGCATGCGTCTCCAGAAGCTCGAACCGGCGAGTTACTGGTGGTACCTCGACCTGCGCCGCTACGGCACGGTGCCACACGCCGGATTCGGCCTGGGCCTGGAACGCACGGTGCAGTTCATCACCGGGATGACGAACATCCGCGACGTGATCGCGTTTCCGCGCACACCGGGGAGTGCGGAGTTTTAGGCGCTGCCCTTCCTTGCGGATTCCGGGGTTCTGCAGTGGAACTGCGCGACTCTATCCCACAACCTCTTGTGCGCTTCACTGCTTCTTCACCCACCCCCCGATGTCCTCGATCACCTCCGGCGACACTGATCCCACCTTCTGATACTCTTCCGGCTTGCTCTTGCCCACGCCTTCCATGAACAGGTGATTCAGCTTCGGATAGCTCTTCAGCTCCACGTTCTTGCGGTCGGTCAGGGCCTTCTTCCAGCCGGCGAAGTCGGTCATCGTTACCTGGTAGTCGCGCTCGCCTTGTAGGATCAGCAAGGGTTGTTTCAGCTTGACGGCCACCTCGGCCGGCTTGTACGGGCGCAGCGCCAGCCAGTAGGGTGCGGGCATGCCGAGCGGCAGGTCGGAGTCAGGAGTGTCGGGAGACAACTTCGGGTCCTTGACGCGGGCGACCTGTTCGCGGATGGCGTCCAGCGAGCGCATCGGGACCTGGTTCAGCGCGACGAGGTAGGTCAACTGCTCGAGGATCAGGTCTTCCAGCGGCCGGGTCGGGGCGCCGAGGAGGATCAGGCCGGCAATCGATGGGTCTTGCTCGCCGATGCGCGGAGCCAGCATCGCGCCCAGGCTGTGGCCGAGGACGAAGACCTTTTTCGGGTCGATGCCGGGCGTCCTCTGGAGCAGTTTCACCGCAGCCAGGGCGTCGTCGGTGACCTCTTCCTTCACGGTCAGGTCTTTGATCTTCGCCAGCTTGGTGCCGTGCTCGCGCGTCCGCTTTTCGTAGCGCAAGACGGCGATGCCGCGTGACGCCAGGCCCCACGCCAGGTCGCGGAAGGGACGGTTCGGGCCAAGAGTCTCGTCGCGGTCGTTGGGGCCGGAGCCGTGGACCAGCACGACGGCGGCGAAAGGACCGGTGCCCTTGGGCTTTGACAGGGTGCCCGGCAACACCCACTCGGCCGTGCCGACCTTGACTTCGGTGTCGTCAAACGCGTCGCGCTTGACGTAGGCGGGCGTCTTGTATTCGGCAGACGCGGCGGGGGCGAAGAAGAGACCGGCGATCTGCTTGTCCGCATCGAAGACCACGCGGGCGTCGAGGGCCGCCTTTTCGAACTGACAGGTGACGATGACGAACTCGTACTTGTCTTTCTTCTCGCGGCGGACGCCGGTGACCTTCTGGAAAGCGCCGACCTGGCCGCGCAGGGCTTTCCAGGTCTCTTCGAGCTTGGCGGGCGGCAGGACTTTCTTCATCGTATCGTCGAAGTCCTTGGCAGCGGCCTTGAAGTCGTCTTTTGTCAAGGCCGTCACCAGGGCGCGGGCCCTCGTATCGAGGTCATCAGCCTTGTCCTGGGCGAGCAATGGCAGGGTAAATGCGGCGCTCAGGGCGAGCGAAATGATCGGCGATCGCATGGGCTTCCTCGTTTATGAACATGTGGCGGCAGGAACTCAAGAGGCACCGTAGAACGCTTCACAGAGCAGACCGGTGCGCCGGCGGACCAGGCTGACGATCGCATCCACCTCGGCGTCGGCCAGTGCCGACACCCAGGACTCCGCCGGCAGCCGGGCCACCGTGTAGACCTGCACCAGATTGATTCGTCCGCCCGAGCGCACGATTTCGTTCAGGCGATCGCAGAACGCGTCCAGTTCGACGGCCGACGGCCCCGCCCCGTGCATGCGCAGGAACAACGCCTGGATCACCAGCGGACGCGACCGGGCGGCGTCCGCGATGTTGTCCAGTACACGCTGAAACGGGATCGTCGTGCGATCGACGGCCTGGTAGTACGCCTCGGTGCCGGCTTCGAGCTTGGCCCAGATTTCGCCGTGGTGTTCATCGAGCACCGTCAGGGCTTCGCGCACCATCGGATGCTGAAAACGCGTCGCATTGGTGATGAGCACGAGCTTGACGCTCTCCAAACCGCGGCGGGCTTTGATCTCCGCGACGGCGCGCACCACGTCCAGGAACTGCGGACAGGTCGTCGGCTCGCCGTCGCCGGAGAAGGCAAAGTCGTTCAGCCGGCGAACCTCGGCCGGCGTTTCGCGGAAGCGATCCATCTCGAAGAGCTCGCCGCTGCAGACCAGGTCGAGCGTGTCTTCCACCTCTTGCAGCAGACGGGGGACATCGACGTCGCGCACGACGGGCGGCGTCTTGCGATCGACCTGGCAGTAGACGCAGTCGAAGTTGCAGATTTTGTCGGGATTGAGGTTGATGCCGATGCTGACGCCCTTGCTCCGCCGCGATACCACGGCATAAACGTAGCGATTGTCCGCAAAGGTGCGGCGATGGTCGCGGTGGACGTTCAGGTTCAGTCCGCGAAATGGCTTGGTCGTGTCCGGCATCCGTGGTCCTCCAGGGCTCATTGGGCGCACGGTAATTGTAGGCAATCGGCAGGGTCGAGCGCTGGACCGACAATTTTGTGGATCGGTATGCAATGGCCCCTTTACGTCTGGCGCCGCGAGCAGTTACAATCCATCATCGAGCACCAGATTCTACCTCTCCACGTTCGCTTTCTCGCCGCGGAATATGCGAGCGGATCGGGAAGTTCCGGTGTTAAATCAAATGCAATCAATCGTCAGAGAAATTGACAGAATAGGCGCGGGCGACGGCCCTTCCCTCCAGACCTTCTTCCAACCATTCCCGGGGGACTGTGATGGCACCTTGGCGGAAGTACTCGAAACAAGCGTCGGCGCTGGTCCTGGTCTGCTTCCTGGCCGTCGTCGCGGTCCGGGCGGACGAGGCCAAGCCCGGCCAGCTGCCCGCGGTCCTGGACAAGCCTGCGCCGGAGAACGTCGAAGACCTCAAGGCCATCCAGAAGCAGGTCAAGGTGGTGCTGGAAAAAGTGATGCCGTGCACGGTCGGCGTCAAGGTCGGTGCCTCCCAGGGCAGCGGCGTCATCGTCAGCAAGGACGGTTACGTGCTGACTGCCGGCCACGTTTCCGGCACACCTAATCGCGACATTACCCTGGTTTTCCACGACGGCAAGACGGTGAAGGCCAAAACGCTCGGCAACAACCGCGCGATCGATAGCGGCCTGATCAAGATCACCGAGGAAGGCAAGGACTGGCCGTTCGTCGAGATGGCCAAGTCCGGCGACCTGAAGAAGGGCCAGTGGTGCATCGCGCTGGGCCAGCCCGGCGGCTACCGAGCCGGCCGCACGCCGCCGCTGCGTCTGGGCCGCGTGCTCGACTCCACGGAAATGCTGGTTCGCACCGATTGCACGCTGGTCGGCGGCGACTCGGGCGGCCCGCTGTTCGACATGGAAGGCCGGGTCATCGGCATCCATAGCCGGATCGGCGGCTCGATCAACGCCAACATCCACGTGCCAGTCGATACCTTCCGCAACACCTGGGACCGTCTGGCCAAGGCCGAAGTGATTGGGGGACCGGCTCAGAACACGGCATTCCTGGGCGTGGGCGCCGATTCCGAAGCCAAGAATTGCAAGATCAAGGACGTCACCGAGGGCGGTCCGGCCGAGAAGGCCGGGTTCAAGCCGGGCGACGTCATCACCAAGTTTGACGGCCAGAAGATCGAGAACTTTAACGACCTGAGCGGCCTGATCGCCAAGAAGAAGCCGAACGACGAAGTGAACGTCGAAGTCCTCCGCGGCGAAGAAACGGTGACGTTAAAGGTCAAGTTGGCCAAGCGGCCGACGGAGTAAATACACGAAGCCGCAAGCGGCTGTTGTTGGCGTGCATTCCCCCTAATCCATCCCTCCCAATGTTGCGGGGAGTTTATCTTCCATGAAAGCAAGCACCTGCCGATTCACTTTCCGGGCCGCTTCCTTCGTGCTGGTCGCGGCCTTCGGACTCAGCCTGACCAGCGATGCCCTGGGCCAGGGCAAAGACAAGGACTTCCAGCGCAGCAGCCCCGCCGTCATCGCGGCGTTCCGTGAAGTCGTCACCAAGTCCAGCAAGTCCACCGTTCGCATCAAATGCGACGGCAAGGAAGCAGCCCTGGGCACCGTCGTCCATGCGGACGGCTTCATCCTCACCAAGTTCAGCGAGTTGAAAGGCACCATCATTTGCCGGCTGAAAGACGGCCGCGAGATGGAAGCCAAGGTCGTCGGCGTCCATGAACAGCACGACGTCGCCATGCTCAAGATCGACGTCAAGGAGTTGACGGTCGTCGAGTGGATCGAGAGCAAGAACGCTCCGGTCGGTCACTGGGTGGCTTCCCCCAGCCCGGGCGAGGATCCGGTGGCCATCGGCGTCGTCAGTGTCCTGTCGCGCAACCTGCCTGCCGTCAAGGGCCCGACGCCAAATCCGAACAGCGGCTACCTGGGTATCGCACTCGATCCGGCTGCCACCGGCGCCAAGATTTCCGAAGTGCTGAAGGGCGGCGGCGCCGAGAAGGCCGGCATCAAGGTCAACGACGTCGTTCTTGCCATCAACGGCAAGGACATCGAGAACCTCGACGCCTTCATGGCCACCGTGCAGAAGCACAAGCCGGGCGAGGTCCTGACTCTGAAAATCAAGCGCGGCGACGAGGAAATGGAGATCAAGGCGACGCTCGGCAAGCGCCCTCCGGTCCGCGCCGACTATCAGAACAGCCTCGGCAGCGAGCTCAGCAATCGTCGGACCGGTTTCCCGAACGTCCTCCAGCACGACCAGGTCATCAAGCCAACCGATTGCGGTGGACCGGTCGTCGACCTGGACGGCAAGGTGATCGGCGTCAACATTGCTCGTGGCGGCCGTACCGAAAGCTACGCGATCCCGAGCGAAACACTTCTTCCCCTCATCCCGGAACTGATGTCGGGCAAGCTGGCCCCCAAGCCGGACCTGACCGCGCTCAAGAGCGACCTGGAAAAGAAGCTGGCCGAGGCCAGGGACGTGATCCAGAAGGCCGAAGCCGAGAAACTGGCGCTGGAAAAGAAGATCGCCGACGCCAAAGCGCTTCTGGAGAAGCTGGAAGCGGAGCTGAAGGGGATTAAAGAGAAGAAGTAAAACGGATTTGCCGCTTGCGGCGTAGCACTTGCTACGCCGCAAGCGGCGTTTTCACTCGTCGGTCGGTTCCGGATCGTCGAATTCCGCCTCGATCACTTCAATCCGCTGTTTTGGTTTAACCACTTCTCGCTTCGGCTTCGCCAACCCCGCCTTTTCCAGCAGCGACTGGCTTGAGATGTCCTCCTCGACCAGGTTCTGAAATGCGATGTGGCCCGCCGCCAGGTGATACTGGATCGTGTAGCGGCGCTTGGCGATCTGGATCTCGTCGCCGGGCCGCAACGCCTTGGTCTGAACGCGCTGGCCGTTGACCTTGGTGCCGTTGGTGCTGCCCAGGTCGCGGACGTACCAGACGCCTTCGGAAAAGCTCATCTCGCAATGCTGCCCCGAAACATTCGGGAAGCGCAAACAGATGTCGCACGACTCGCGTCGCCCCATGGTGAGTCGCTCGCGGAGCAGCGGAATAGTGTCTCCCCCGCCGACCGGCACCAGCTCGCCCTTGCCTTGAAAGTTCATGACTGGACCCAAGTACAGACAATGAAGACGCCAATGCCGACAATGGCAGTGGTTAGAATGCAAAATGAGAAAACGATGAGATCGCCCAATTATAAACGGTGGCCACACCGTGAGAAGGGACAATCGGCGGGATTTTGACGTGTGTGCCCAGCGACGGCGGCCGCCTCGGCCTTATTTCTTGTCGGGCAGCAGCGATTTGGCTTCGACCTTCCAGTCCTCGGTGACCTTGACCGGGTCCATCGTCCCCTTGCCGACTCCCCAGTAGGTCGACCCCTGAAGGTCGCCGCGAAAGCTCAGTTTGTCGAAGCCCTTCACGTCAATGACGTGATTCACCGGCAACCCCAGAACCAGGAAATCGCCCTTGTCGTTGCCGAAGTAACGCAAGTCCTTGGCCTTGTCACCTTGCTGCACCCCGCCCGCCATGTCGACGGGCACCCAGCCGATGCCGTCCGCGAAGAACTCGGCTTTGACGTGGACCTGGTAGTAAACGATGCCGCTGATCTGGTCATCTTTCTTGGCCGACAGCGCCCAGCGTCCCGCCAGCGTTCGTGCCGGGACCTGGTTGGCACGCAGGGCGGAGACGTACATTCCGGACAGGCCACCGCAATCCGACTTGCCGGCCCGGCAGACGGCGGACGCCGCGCGGTCCATCTGCACTGCATAGTGATACTTGAACTGGGTGCTGATGTGCAGGAAGATCCGACGGGCAAGGTCCACGTCGCTCTCCTGGTCCTGCCGGCGCAGGTTTTCCTTGGTCAGCCACTGCTGGAAGTCCTTGGACTCCCAGTCGAAGTCCTTGCTCGACTTGAGCCACTCACGCCGCTCGTCCGCCTTGAGGTCGACGGTGGCCGGCGGCTTCTCGCCGGAATCAAGCGCGATCAGGCGACGACTGAACAGAGTCGCCGAGTACCTCGCCTGCACCTGGAATCCCTGCTGAAACTGCTTCTCTTTGCCTGAAAGTCGGTAGAGGACCAGCCCGCGCGGCTCCATCGCCGGCTTCTTGCTGCCGGCGATCTCCACGTTGGAGCGGACCTTGTCCTGGCAGGGCAAGTCTAGAGGCTTTGGAATAACAACGACCCATTCCGTGGCCTGAAACTTGGGGAAGCTATATTCCTGGGTGAGTACGGCTTCGATTTCCTTGGCAGGCGTCACTTCAAGGCGATGGGTTGGCGGCGCGGCCAGTACCAGGGACGTCCAGAGCAGCGGTCCAAGAAAGGGCGTCATCGCTCACCTGAAGGCATGGAGAATCTAACGAGCCCGAGGCGCAGGCAAGGGAGCGGCCTCCCTTGCCTGCGCCTCGGGCTCCTGTGGTGCACTTTGAATTATGGGTCCTTGCGTTCTTCGCCCTCTTCCTTCTTGAGGACCGGGTAGCAGACGATACTGGTCAAGGTCTGCGAGATCAACTGTCCGTCGGCGAAGATCAGGTTGCCGGGCACCTCGAACTTGCCGTCCTTCTTGATGGCCTTGGTCGTGCTCACGATCGCGCCCTTGGCGAGGTCGATCGCCACCACGCCGGCTTCCTTGGTGTCGGCCGTGGACTTGACCGGCAGGTAATAGACGTTGTCGGATGCGACACCTTGGCCGGATGGTGTGCCCGTATTGCTGACCTTCCAGACTTCCTTGCCGTCGAGCAAATTCAGCGCCCGCAGGTGGTTCTTGCCGACAATGATTGCCTTGCCGTGGAAAACGCCGGCGAAGTAAAGCTCGTCAGCGGCGCGTTCGTTCTTCCACACTTCACGGCCATCCTTGAGGTTCAGGCAGAAGATGCCCTTCGAGTCCGGTGCAGTGAATACCACCTTGCCGTGCTGAATGGCGGGAGCCGAGTTCTTCCATTCATTCAACAGGTAGAGCTGGTTCGCTGCATTGGGATTGAAGAACTGATTCGGCTTCACCTTGGGGTCGACGGGCGCGGGCTCGCGGTAGCTATGCGCCCAGACCAGGCTGTGCGTCAGCAGATCGACCGCCAGGACCGTGCCCGCGTTGGTGGGGCAGACCAGGACGCCGTCGCCAAAGGCCAGGTGCGCGGCGTGCAGGCGGCGATTGAAATCGTAATGGATCTTGTCCTTGGCAGTCGCCAGTTCCTGCTTCCAGACGATTTCGGGCGGCGGCGGGTTCTTCTCGTTGGCATCCTTGCATTCCAGGCACACCAGCCGCAGGGCGCCGTCCTTCTCGTTCAGAAGGTAGAGCTTGCCGTTCATCGGCAATGGGGCGCCGAGGAAGAAGCTGTCCTTGAGATCACTGGTGTCATGCCGTCCGCCCAGTTCCCAGCGCAGGCTGCCGTACTCCAGGTGGTACGCCTTGAGCGTGTTGCGCTCGACCATGTCCTTGAGGGCGCCGAACTGGTTGTTCTGGTTGCCCATGAACATCATTCGCTGCTGTTGGATGGTGAACGGGTGGGGCTGGAGGATCAGGTCATCGACTGCGTAGACGCGCACACCATCGCTGCTCAGGCAACCGGTGACGGAGTTGTCGAAGAGAGAATGCGTGGGGCCTTGCCACTGGTTGTACTGCTGCTTCCAACCATCCAGCACGCCCTTCTTGTTCGCTTCGCCCGTGAGGCCGGCAATACCACCGTCGGTGTTCGACCACCAGCCCGGCTCGCCTGCCTTGATCTTGAGCTTTTCGCCCCGGTGCTCGAATTCCTTTTCCTTCAGATTTACCGTGTAGACGCCGTCGTAGGTGCGATAGATCACCAACCCGTTGGTGGCCAGCGGATGGAAGGCGTGCAGTGGCAGGTGGCCCTTGGCTTCCAGCTGACGGACGCCCTCATTGATGGCCGTCTCGATCCAGGGCGGCCGCCCGTCGCCGCGTGCCAGCAGCGTGCTGTGCGACCAGACGGGCTCCAGCGAGACCGGGCCACCGACGGATTGGTTGGTGCGATTGGCCGAACCACGATAGTAGGGTGTATCAAACGTGAAACGGGGCGTGGAAACCGTCCCCTTGTCCAGTTCTTCCCGGACCCGATCAACGCTCACGATCTGCCCCTGGATGTTGATCCCGCCGTCGCGCTTGGCTTTGGCAACGAGCAGCTTCCAGGTGTCGTCGCCGGAGGCCTTGTCGCCCGCCCGGTAAAAGGAGAGTGCGGCCTTGAGCAGCACCGCCGGGGACATCTCGGGACCGTGCGGACCAGTGATCAGACGTTCAAAGTAAAGGGCCGCCATCATCGGTTCGTCGCGTTCGAGGAACCGGGTAGCGATGAGTTCCGTGGCCTTGATACCGGCCTGAGTGTGGAGATACCGCTGAGCGACATCGGCGAGCATTTGCATGTCGTTGCGGGTGCGAGCTTCCGTCAGTCGGGCCGATGCTTCACGTCCGTACATGCCTTCGTAGACCTTCAGGCCTTCGCCGGGCATGGTGCCGAGCAATCGATTGGCCTCGCAGCGAACGCTCACCCAGAGGGTGGTGGGCTTCTGGCCAGGGCCTTCGCGGGTGATCTGGACGAAGCCGTCTTCACCGCCGTTGAGCAGGAACTGGAGGGCCTCTGCGGCCTTGGACCATTCCTTCTCCTCGATCAGCTCTTGCCCTTTCGTCATGACCTGAGTGGCTTTACGATCCGTCTGCAACGTGATCGGCTGGCCGTGCGTGCTGCCGCCCGGAGTCGGGGCCTGGGCAACGGCCTGCGGCGTGGTCGCGGTGAAGTAGAGGACCAGGACGGCCCCCACGGCGATTGCTCCGCTCACCAGCAAGAACCGACGTGTACTTGGCATCGCTTGTCGTTCCTCTTAGAAGAGGCCCCTCGGAAGGTCGCAACGGCACCATCCATTACGACGATCCGATTGTCACCTGGATGGGAACTTTCTGGCAACCAGAATTCCCTCATCCCCCTAGAATTTTTGCCCCGGTGGTCGCCTTCTCGCGAAAGTGACGCCGCGGGATCGATCCCCAGTGGACAGAACTTCCCCCTACTAAGACGACCAAGGCGCCGCGCCCTAACGGGGGAAACGGAGTTGGCCTTGACCCTGGACGGCTTCTGCATGATCCTGGCGCTGTGCGCGGGGCAGTGGATGTGTCCCCACGCTCGCCTCTCACAGGGGTTCCGTACCCGGACACTCGCCGCTCTCGCCGGGATGAGAGCGATGAAGCCGGGCAGAGTCGAAAGGATGCGACCGCATGGCGAAGGTGTGCGAGCAAGTGCAGGTCGGGCAAACCGTGACGCTTCGCGAATTGGAGTACGGCTTCGAGGTCGCGGTGCTGCCTGCCGGCCAGTCGGGCCTCGTGGTGATCGAGGCGACCGCCGATTACATCGTCATGGAAGAACCGGACGTGGTCACCCGGGTGCCGACGTTCCTCATCAAGAACGTGACGGGCGTCGTGCCGGCCGTTCCATCGGAGCCGGCGCCGGAGGTGATCGCCCAGCCAGCGTCGGAAATTGTGCCCGCTGCTGCCTAGGGTCCGTGCCACGGAGAACTCGCTTAACACTACAGCGCTAGATTGGAAGCACGATTCACCGGAACGGTCTGTAGCCGCAGGCTTTAGCCTGCGGAGTGCGTGTACCGTACCTGCGACGCCATTCCGCAGGCTGAAGCCTGCGGCTACACTAGGCCGAACGTGGGGCACGTTTGCTGCGTGTCGAGGTCAGGCACGTTGGAAACGTGCCCCACAAAGAGCCGGCGCTATCGTCCCCGGCTCGCCGGCTTCCGCCCCACGGTTGCTTCCAGAGCTTCGATGCGCCGAAGTAGTTCGTCAGGAATGCTCGCTTTCTTTTGCTGCCGATAATCGTAGGCCACGACGACTCCCTGCCCTTCCGTCACTACCCCATCCAGCTTCCGGCTCACGATCAAGTGCTCCAGCGTAAAGCGGTCGGAACCCAACTCGATCACACGCGCGCCGATCTCGATCGTGTCCGGATACGTGAGTGCTTTTCGGAAGCGTGCCGACGTGGAGCCGAGGATCGGGCCAATGCCGGTGTCTGCCTCGTACTGAAACCAGTCGAGCCGGCGAATGTGCTCCAGCCGTACGTTCTCGAAATAGCGGAAATACACCACGTTGTTGACGTGCTTGTAAGAATCCATGTCGCCCCAGACGACCGCCTGCTCGACCACTACCGGAAACGCTGCCAGCAACGGATGGGCCATGAGGGTTCCTCGCCAGGGCATCTCGACAATAGCGAACTCCCAACGTGAGAGTTAGCCTATGCTAGAGGTGCTTGCCGAACAGTGCCCCCGAGACACCGGCGATGGGCCGCGAGGATCGTTACAAGGACATTCAACTGCCCCAGCTGCGCAGCTTCTGCGTGGCCGCGACGGAGGGCAACTTCACCGCCGCCGCCAAGGCGCTGGGGCTGTCGCCGCCCACGGTCTGGCAGCAGGTGCGTGCCCTGGAGCGTCGGTTGCGCACCACCCTGCTGCGCCGCCGGGGACGAAACGTCGAGTTGACGCCTGAAGGCCGGATGCTGCTCGAACTGGTGCAGCCGCACGTGAGCGGGCTCGATTCCCTCGAACCGCTATTCCTGGCCCGCCAGGCGCTCCTGCCAAAGCAGCTGACCGTCGCTGCCATCCCTTACCTGACCTCATCCCATCTGCTGGGTCCGGTCCGTGAGTTTCGCGAGCGGTTTCCCGACATTCGCCTCAAGCTTCAGGTCTGCGTCTGGTTTGACGACGTCTCGCGCATGGTGGAGCAAGGCCAGGCAGACCTGGGCGTCATCTTTCACGATCGTGACGGGCCGCGCAGCCCGCACCTCGATTACGAACCCTTGATGGACCTCCAGTTCGCGCTCCTGACGCCGGCCGACCATCCGCTGGCGCGCAAGAAGCGCGTGACGGCCCATGACCTCGTCCAGTATCCCCTGATCGTGCCGCCGGAAGGCAGCTACGCCCGCCGCTCGCTGGACCAGCTGCTCCAGCGCCACGACCTGGCGGATCAGGCGCACGTCGTGATGGAGACGCCGCTCCTGGACATCATTCGCAAGTACGTGGCCGGCGGCATCGGCATCGCCCTCATGCACATCGCCAAGGAAGCCGAACCAACACCAAACGTCCACGTGCGCGTCTTCGAGACCTGGCGGGATGCCATTTCGGTGGTGATCGTTTCGCGCAAGGGAGCCCATCATTCCGAGCAGACGCGGGAGTTCCAGCGCATCGTGCGGCAATGCCTGAGCGGCCAGCGAAATACCTTGTAGGGTGCGTCAAGCGTACTCGCGCGGACGCACCGCAACCTGCGCTTGTTGGACGATAATTCGACGCGTCTGCATTCCGGTGCGTCCGCGCGAGTACGCTTGACGCACCCTACAAGCGTCGTCATTGGGCATTGATTCGTCATTCCAGCAGGGAGGATTAGGCTGGAGTAAAGAGTTGTTTTCCAATGCGGTAATTGCGGCCGCGCCGGGACTTGCGGTAACATCCATCCCAGCAATTGCCCGCGAGGACCCGACCGATGCTGAAAATCCTTGGCTCTCCGAAGAAGCTGTGCGACCGGATCAGCCGCCGGGACATGCTCTGGGCGGGCGGCCTCGGCCTCTTTGGGCTTGGACTCGGCGACTTCCTCGCGCTGCAGGCTGCACAGCCCGACCGCACTCGCGCCACGGCATCGAGCTTCGGCCGCGCCAAGGCGTGCATCTTGCTCTATCTCTACGGCGCCGCCAGCCAGCTGGAACTGGCAGACATGAAGCCCGACGCCCCGGAAAACGTGAAGGGCGAACTCCGCCCGATCGCCTCGAGCTTGCCTGGCGTCCCGGTCTGCGAATGCCTGCCGAACATGGCTCGTGCCATGGACAAGGTGACAGTGGTGCGCTCGATGACGCACGCCTATCCGATCCACGGCGTCGCGTACGCGGTCACCGGCATCCCGAAGATGGAACTGGCGATGGAATTGAACCCGCGCGACGGCCGGCACTGGCCGTTCGTCGGCTCGGTGATCGACTACGTCCATCGCCGCACGAGCAAGCCCAAATCGCGTCATGCCGTGCCGGACAACATCGCGCTTCCGTTCCCGTTCAGCAGCCATCGCGTCGGCGAGGTGCCGCGTGCCGGCCCGTATGCGGCTTACCTGGGCGGCTCGTACAACCCGATCTGGACCGACTTCCGCGGCACCGGGACGCGCAACGTCGTCAAGACGCTGCAAGACCAGCGGCTGGATGTGGCCGACCCGTACATGGGAATCACTCCCGACAGCCGATTCGAGCTGAGCGGCGCCACCGATCTCGGCGCCGACATGACGCTCGACCGCCTGAACCAGCGCCGCGGCCTGGTGGACCAGTTCGAGCAGGCCCGCAAGGACCTGGACCGGACATCGGCCGGACAGAGTAACGATCGCTATCGGCAGATGGCGTACTCGGTACTGAACTCGGATGGGATCCGCCGGGCGCTCGACCTCAATCGCGAGCCGATGCCCTTCCGCGAGAGCTACGGCATGACGATCTTCGGACAGGCCGCGCTCGCGGCACGACGGCTGGTCGAGGCTGGCTCCCGGTTCGTCACGGTGTTCTGGGACGAGTACGGCCTGGCAGGCAGCGGCTGGGACACGCACTGGGAACACTATCCGCGCATGAAAAACGAGCTGCTGCCGGGCCTTGACCGCGCCTTCTCGGGACTCGTGCAGGACCTCGACGCTCGCGGCATGCTCGACGAGACGCTGGTACTGTGCATCACCGAGCACGGCCGCACGCCGAAGCTGAGCAGCGGCCGGGGCGGCGGCCGCGATCACTGGTCGCAAGCGTACACCAACCTGTTCGCCGGCGGCGGCGTGGCACGCGGCAACGTCGTCGGCAAGACCGACGCGCAGGGCGGCACCGTCAAGGACCGGCCCGTTTCGCCAAAGGACATCCTGGCGACTCTCTACCACTTGATGGGAGTCGATCCGCACACCGAACTGGCGGACCGCACTGGCCGGCCGATGCCGCTGATTGGCGACGGTGCCGTGGTAACCGAAATGCTTGCGTGACCGGGGATTCCCCTTTTGGAGCTTTCAAATGTCGGCCGCGTCGCCGTAATCGTCAGTCCTGCTTCGCCTCGGGGGTGGCGGGCGGTGGCTCGACGCAGACGTCTCCCATCAGCTCGACCTCCGGACGCATAAAAATCCCCGGCAGAATTCCGATCGGGGTGGGCGGAGGCGAGGGATCGATCCATTCCAGGATCGACGCGAAGGGCTCGATTTGCCGCAACGAGCGAGTACCACGCCGTTCGGCCGACGAATCATTGACGACTGCGATGAATACGCCCAACACCGTGGCCATGCCGCCGGCAATCAAGGCCCAGCTGCGACGCGCAACTCGGCGAATGGCACGCAATCCCACCGGGCAATCCTGGGTGAGCATGGTGCCGTCGGCACGGCGGTAGAAGCGGACGCACGTGCGCCCCGCGCGCTGGCCGATGAATGTTTCCGCTTCCTGCCGGCTCATGTTGGACAGGTTGTAGACGTTCTTCTGGCACTGCTGGCAGTACCGAACCCGGTCGCTGCCGACCATGGCGTCCCAGGAGGCCGTGCATGGGGACGCGATGCGCACGTCATCGAGAATGCTTGCAGCGGCGGACATGAGGAACTCCCTGAAGATCACCGATCCAGCGGGACCCGGGGTGTCCGCGCGGGGGCCGTGGCAGGCGTCTTAACGGCACCGGAATTGTCGCCAAAATCACTCGCCGGGGTCGCAGGGACGGGCATCGCCATCTCACCCTTCACGCATTGAATTGGAACGGGCGGGAGCGGCGTCACTTCAAGCGCCGGTGCGGGTCTCAACGTCGGGTCGAGCCATTCGAGGACCGACGCGAACGGTTCAATTTGTCGGAATGCCTGCCCGCCGCGCCGTTCGGCCGAGGAGTAGCTGGCGGCACCGACGAAGACGCCGAGCACCGTCGTCATGCCGCCGGCGATCAATGCCCAGCTGCGACGCGCGGCGCGACGCAAGGCTCGCAGCCCGACCGGGCAATCGTCGGTCAGCATGGTGCCGTCGGCACGACGATAAAACTGAATACAGGTACGTCCCTCGCGACTCTGAACAAAGGCCGCGGCCTCGGTGCGGCTCATGTCCGAGAGGTTGTAGACGTTCTTCTCGCAGTGCTGACAGTAACGCACCCGGTCGGTGCCGATCATATCTTCCCACACGGCACTGCACGGGGACGCGACCGACACTTCGTCCAGGAGGCTCAGGGACTTCGTCATCGAAATTCTCGCGAATGGGGCCAACGCAGATCAAGAAGGGGGCACCACGACGGTCGGGGCCATCGGCATGGACAGGGGCGCTGCAGGCCTTGCCGGACAGCCTTACTTTCGCGGCGTCACCGTCACCTGGGCAGTGCGGCCCGTGCCATGCATCGCCGGATTGTAATACTCGTAGGCCCGGGCTGCCGGCACGGTCAGCTTCACCGGCATCCTGGCGCGCAAGTCGTAGCGAAGCACTAGTTCCTTGCCCGGCTGAAGGCCACGCAGGTAGACCGTGGCACGGCGGGCGGTGATCTGGAACTTCTCGATCTTGCCCGAACCCTGCAACTCGGCCAGTTGATCGGCGCCGATTTCAAAGCCCGCGGGAATCGGCAGGTCGAGGATCACCATCGGGGCCTGCTGCTTGCTGACCACGCGGGCCGTCGCCATCATCACGTCGCCGACAGCTAGCTCGGTCTTGTCGTAACTGATGCTGATGGCGATCGGCTCGTCCTTCACCGGCGCGCCTTCCGGCACGTGATAGCGGAACGCCACCTGATAGCCCGCGCCGGTGCCGCTGGTCTCAACGACATTGAGCGTGTTGTCACCAGGCTGCAGCTCGGCGGACAGGTCGATCTGCTTCATGACGTCGTCCTGGTCGGCGGCGATCTTGATCGTCTGCTTCTGGCCACGGCCGAAGGTGACTTCAATCACCCGCTCCTTGTCCATGCTGGGCTGCTTGCTGGCGGCGGCCAGCAGGGCCTTGAGCGCCAGCACGGTAGCCTGGGTGGAGTGCCATGTGCCGTTGCCGTCCTTCTGCTTGGCGATGAAGGCCAGGGCGCCTCGTGTGGAGCCGGGGTAACCGGTGCCGTGCATCATGGCGAGAGCCGCCAGGGCGGTCGTCTCGACCTGGCCGCTGGTGCCGGAGCCGTAGAACGTCGTGCGGCTGTTGGCATCTTGCTGCCACCACACGAACTTGCCGTCATCGGACGACTGCTTCAACGAATCCAGCCGTGCCAGGTAGGGCGCCGCGGCGTTGCCCGTCGCGTCCAGGGCGTTCAATGCATTGGCGACGAGGGCGAGGACGTAGGGATCGTTGATCTTCTCGGGCTGGACCGAGGTCAGGTACTTGAGCGTGGCCACGGCCCTGGGATCGTTCGGCTTGCCGGCAAAGACGGCCCAGCCGATGTACGCGGTCGTGCTGTAGCGCGGCAAGTCGGAGTTGCCCTGGCCGCGCGTCGGATCGTCGTGCAAGCCGTGGCTTTCCGGCTTCCAGCTGCCGTCGCTGTTGCGTTGATTGAGCAGCCAGGTGCGGGTGCGTCCGATCAGCCGTGGGTCGACATTGTGGACCTTGGCCATGTCCTCGAACTCCATCAGGCCATAGGCCGTCAGGGTGCGGTTGGCCGGCGGCCGACCGAACCAGTCGAAGCCGCCACTGCTGATCTCGAAGCTGAGCAGCCGTTGATAGCCCAGGTGGATGTAGTGCTTCGCTCGCGCCTTAGCATCCGGCGAATCCTTGCCGGTCCGCTGGAGATAGTCCAGGGCCAGCACGTTGGGATACGTCGTCGAGGAGGTCTGCTCGAAGCAGCCGCTGGGCATGCGGAAGATGTTGTCCAGCCCTTCCACGAGCTGGCTGAACGTCGACGGATAGATCTTGAGGAACGCCTTGGGACTGCCTTCGATGGCCCCGTCCGGCACGTTCAGGACGACCTGCACCGGCTGCTGGAGCGTGCCGTTGCTGACCTGCTCGATGCGCCGGCCGTCGGGAATCACTTCGATGTCCTTCTTCATCGCATCGGCCACGCCAGTGCCTTCGGCCAAAACTTCCAGCGGGTGCTTGCCGACCTTGGTGACGCGGATGCGGAAGTGGGTGGCCAGCACTTTGCGGGCGGGCAGCCGGATTTCCTTTTCCGCATCGTCCAGCAGCTCGAACCAGGGCGCCTTGGTCAGCGTGACCTTGACCGTCTGCGATTCGTTCAGGTGATTGTGGACGACGACCGGAATGGCAACCTCATCGTTGCGCGTCAGCGCCACCGGCAAGTTCAGGTCGACGAAGAACGGCTGGAAGACGCGGATGTGGGACTGCATCGCACCCAGCCGGCCGTCGCCGGTCACGGCACTGGCACTCAGGCGCCAGTCGGTGATCGAATCGGCCAACGGCACTTCGATGCTCACCTGGCCCTGGTCGTTGGTCACCAGTTCGGGCTTCCAGAGCAGCGTCTCCGGGAACCATTCGCGCACACGCAGCGGTTCCGCGTCGTCACCATTCTTACTTTCCAGTTTGAAGCCGGCAGCGCCATCCTCGGGGACCGGCTTCGTCGCGCTGGGCGGCATCCGCTCCTGCGCCGTGGGCATATCGCTTTCATCGAGCGACATGGTCCGCATCTCAATACCGGCCGCGACGGAGTTGAACGTCATATCGGACCGCTTCCCGGTAGTGGTAATCAGGATGGCACCCATGAAGAGCAGGAACAACGTCGCCGGAGCGGCTACTGCATGCAGGATGACCACGACATTGGTCCGGACGAACATCCACAGGGCGATGTAACCGGCCAGCAGCACGGCGAACGCGAATGCGATCCAGCCGACGGTGACCCACTTCAAGCCCGCGTCGCGGGTGGCGTAGGTCTGCTGCGACTTGGTCGGGAAGCTGGCGGCGTTCAACGAGTACGTGGAGTCCGTCGCGGACGGCAGCTGGCCTTGCATCGGGACAAATCGCCGGCCGCCGTTGCCCGCCCGTCCGTTCGTGAACGTATCGTCCAGCGACCGTGCCGTCTTCGAGAAGGCCGCTTGCTCCAGCTCGATCCGATCTTCCGCGCGAAGCTTCGCGAAATCAGGCGACCACGCGTAAACGCTGTAAACCGGCTCCAGGAGTTGCTGCTCCAGCAGGTAGAAGGTACGCTCCATGCCGGGCGCCTGATCGAGCACGGCGAAGACGGCCTTGTCCACGGCCGCGAGGCTCAGGGCGCCGGGCGCGGGCTTACCGTCCAGGTCGGTGAGCAGGAGGTCGAGCTTGGCCGTCCTGCCCGGTCGGTATTCCTTCTTGTCCAACTTGGCTTCGATCTTCAACTGGCCGGCCTGGCGGATGTAAAGAACGCGACTCTTGCGCACCGGCAACCCTTCCTGCCCCATGCGATACGCCGACAGCTCAATGGTGCCAAAGACGTCCGGCGCCAGGTCGAACTGGTAGGTGCCGCGGCCCTTGTCCATCGAGATGCTCTGGGTCAGGATCGTTTGGCCATCCTTGATCAGGTCGATGAAGATCGGCTCGTCGCCGCCACCCATGGCCAGCAGACGAAGCGTGTCGCCGCCGTCGTAGACCGCCTTGTCGGTGCGGATGAGGAAGTCCAGGCCATGTCCACCACAGGTCAGGACGACTCGTTTCGCGCCCGTGCGGCCACCGGCATCCGTGCCATGCACCGTCACGACCGCGCCCTCGAGATATGGCGTCGCGGGTTGATCGATGGACATTACGGTGCCGCCGCGAGTCGGGGCGGGAACGGCTGCCCACGGCGGAGTCCATTCAAAGGACGCCAGGCCCAGATCATTGGTGTCCAGTTCCTTCATGACCTCCGAGTTGGGCACTTCGTTCGAAACGGGCATGGCGTTGGGAAGGCTGCCGGTGGAACCAGTGGCGATCTTCAAAACCTTCAAGCGCGCCTTCGCGGCGGGCTTGCCGTCGGGATAACTGGCAAAGAGATAAATCTTGTTGCTGACGCCCGGCACGAGCGTGCCACCTTCCGGAATGACGTCGATCCGGAGCACGTTGGTGCTGACCACGCGTGACACAAGCTTGCTCTGCTTCTGAGCCGCCGTGTCGGTTACCGTCACTTCCAGGGCGAAGCGGGCGTCGCCGGAATCCTGCTCGCGCCCCGGGAGCGATGCAGGCAGGGTGAAATCGAAAGCCGCCTCGCCCGTTGCGTTCGTCTGGACTTTCAGTTCTTGCAACGGCTTGTCCGACGTGTGGTGCGCCGTCAGCACCTTGATGGTCACGTCCGCATCCGTCACCGCCGTATTGCCGGCGAAATAATTGGCCTGCACCTTGCCGGCCACCTTCTGGCTCGGCGCGTAGTATGGTTCCAGGCCGGACACTTCGATCTCGAATTTCGGCAGCACGTACTTCTTCACCTCGACCGTCAGCCGGCTCTCGGTATCGCCGATCTTGCAGGCGATCGTGTACGGCCCTTCGATCAACTCGTTGGCCAGCTCGCAGTCCGCGAACGAGATGCCGTGAGCGCTGGTCTCACCCTTTTGCTTGAAGACGATGTTGCCCTTGATGTCGGTGACGGTGAAGACGGCTTCCTGCTTGGCGACCGGCTTCAGGCTCGGCTTGCGCAGCGCCAACGAACGGATGCGGATCTCGTCGCCGGGCTTGTAGACCGGCTTGTCCGTGGACAGCATCAGCTTCCAGGAACGCTTGAGCTTGATCTTCTGCGTCATCACTTCCTGCGTGCCGCCGGGGCGGGCGACGATGCGCATGTCGTATTCGCCGTCGGGCCAATCGGGCAGCTCCATGCGCGGTTGGCCAGTACCCTGGGCATTGGTGGTGAAGCTGGCCAGGCGGGCGATCTGATCGGAGCCTTTGCCGCGCAGCTCGATCTCGACGGGCACGTCGGCCATGGGCTGATTGGTGACGTGGTTCATGACCCGTACACGTACCGAACCGTGGGCGGCCGCGTACAGCTGGTTCTGGCCGAAGACCACGACGTCGTAGGGCGACGGCTGCATGTACCAGTAATAGAAGTGCAATCCGGCCAGCACCAGGATCGACGCCGCGGCCCCGGACAGGAAGCTCCAGGCGAGGATGCGCTTGCGGCGCACTCGCGTCGTCTCGACGTGGTCAATGCGCGTCATGGTTGCCCGGATGAGCGTTTCCGATGCTTCCAGGGCCGGCAGCGATTCCAGGGTCGCCATCCGGCGCCGCGCCTCCTCAAGCGCAGTCTGACAGGCGGTGCAGTGCTCGCAATGCTCTTCCAGATACTGGGCGTATTCCGGCGTGACCGATTCGTGCAGATAATCGTCCACGTATTCGGTCACGTGAAAGCGATCGGCGTGCATGGCAGGTGCTCCTGGAAATCCCGGCGCGCGGGAGGAAGTTCAATGGTTGGGGTTCAGCCGCGGCTGAAGGAACTCGCGCATGGCGATAAGCCCGTGATGCATGTGCGAGCGGACGGTTGCCTCGGTGCGGTCGAGTGCTTCGGCAATGTCGGCATAGGACATGCCGTTCCAGACGCGCATGGCGACCACGGCGCGTTGCTGCGTCGGCAACTGGGCGACTGCCGAAGTAACCAGCGACGCCGTTTCGGTCGCGATGGCGGTATCGGCCGGCGTCGTGCCCGATGCCGACGCCTCCTCGCCCAGCGGCGTGATGCTCAGCGACCGCCGCCGGCCCAGGGCATGACACTTGTTCGCGGCGATCGCGTATAACCAGGCCTTGAACGGCCGCGGAAATTCGTACTGCTGCCGTTTCGCCCAGACCGCCAGGAAGACCTCTTGAAACACATCCTCACTCTTGTGGCGGTCGCCGATCATGCGCTGGATAAACGTCAACAGCGGACTGGCGTAGCGGCGGATGAGCGTCTCCAGGTACTCGCGCTTCCCTTGCGCTACCTGGACCATCAACCATTCGTCACGTTCGTGCCGGGAGGTCATGTCGTGCCCTCGCTGGACTATGCCGAGCTATACGCGCAGCGGCACACTTCCGTTGAATTAAAAAACGACAAATCGTGAGCCCGACGCGGCAGCCCCTTGGTGGCGCGTCGGGCTCACGATATCGAGGGCTCACGATTCTGAGTGCATTGCGACGAATCGCTTAACCGAAGAACATGCGTACACTCCAGGGTGGCACGTGAACGAAGGGACATTCCAGCTCCCACGTGCCCTTGTGGTGGCGGATTTCCTGCATGCGCACTTCGACCCAGGGAAATTCCTCGGCAGCGCTACAAGGACGCACCGTCAAGACGGCGCCCAGCGGCACCCCAGGCTTCTCGTCCAGCTCGATGCTCAGTCCGTTGATCGATCGATCGACCACGCGGGCCAGGAATGGTTCGGGTTGCGACTGAGCGCCGCGGAGGAACACGCCCACGGGCGAGGCGCGGCGCCGGGCAGGAATCGGTTCCTCGCGAGTTCGTCGCGGGGAAACAGAGGACCTCGGGGTCGGTGCGTCCAGAGCCAGGCGGCCCATCAGAAAGCGGCCGCCCAGGAACAGGGCGACGGCGAACAGGATGCCCACCAGCAACTCGCTGCCTTCCGGTAACTGCAGGTTCATCAGACTAGCGGAAAGTTGTCCCCACATGATTGACGGTCTCGTGTTCGGGTTGGTTTCGATGCTCCCGAAAACGAGACGCGCGGAGGGACGGACTGTGACCGGACCATGTGGCCGCTTGCGGCGTAACACCCGCGTGTGCTACGCCGCAAGCGGCGGGGCGATTACCCCTTGGCATACTGCGCCTCGGCGGGCGCCCGTCCGCTCTTGCGCACAACACCACGTTTGTTGGTCGTCAGGTACTCCAGGATGTGGTACAGCGTTTCCGCTGCGTCCGGCTCGCCAATGGCCGCGGCCCACTGCTCCGCCGTTTTCGCGCCGCCCTCGCCCAGCTTGGCGAACAACTTGTGCTGCAACTCCAGCACCGCCGCGGCAGCCTTCTTGCCGGCCTCGACGCCTGGCTGATGATACGCGTTGATGTTGACCAGGTTGCCGTAGAAGCCGACGGCACGCTCGAATAGCGCAATCAGCACACCGATCGCATACGCATCGGGCCGGGGCACGCTGATCAGGATCGACTCGCGGTTCTTGTCGTGAAGCGCCTTACGGGTGCCGATCATCAGGCCGAGCAGGTAATCGCCCGGCTGAACGCCCGGTTCCACTTCCACGGGATGGCCGCCCGCCTCCAAGCACTGGATGAAGACGGCATAGAAGTTGTTGACGCCGTCGCGCAGCTGCTGGACGTAGGCATGCTGGTCCGTTGAGCCTTTGTTGCCGTAGACGGCGATGCCCTGCTCCACCGGCTTGCCGTCCAAGTCCTGCGACTTGCCGAGCGATTCCATCACCAGCTGTTGCAGATACCGGCTGAGAAGAAGCAGACGATCCTTGTAGGGCAGAACGACCATGTCTTTCTTGCCAAGACCGCCGGTGCCCCAGTACCACGCGGCCGCAAGCAGAGCGGCGGGGTTCTTCTTGGTGTCGGTGCCGCGCGTGACCACATCGCACGCGGCCGCGCCGGCGAGCATCTGATCGATGTCAATGCCCTGGAGGGCGGCAGGCAGCAGGCCGACCGCGCTCGTTTCGCTCGTGCGGCCACCGATCCAGTCCCACATGGGGAAGCGGGCCAGCCAGCCGCCCTTTTCCGCGGCCTGGTCCATCTTCGATCCGACGCCGGTGACTGCGACCGCATGCTTGCCGAAGTTCAGGCCCGCCTTCTTGTAGGCATCGGCGGCGACCATCATGCCGTTGTGCGTCTCCGGCGTGCCGCCGGACTTCGAGATCACCACGCACAGGGTCTGATCGAGTTTGCCTTCCAGACCATCCAGCACGCGCTTCATGCCATCCGGATCGGTGTTATCGAAGAAATGGACCTTGAGCTTGTCGGTCTTGACGTCGCCCAGGGCATCGTGGACGAACTCCGGCCCCAGGGCGCTGCCGCCGATCCCGATCGAGAGCAACTCGGTAAACTTCGGCGCCTTCTCGGGCTTGATCTTGCCTTGGTGGATGTCCGCGGTGAACGACTTGATGCGGGCAAGCGTCTGTTCGATTTCCTTGGTCAGCTCGGGCTTGGGGGCCAGCTTGGGAGCGCGCAACCAATAATGGCCGACCATGCGCTGCTCGTCCGGGTTGGCGATGGCCCCGGCTTCCAGGTCCTTCATGTCCTTGTAGGCCTTCTGGAGTCGTGGTTCCATCTTGGCGAAGAAGCCGTCATCGAAGTCCATGCGGCTGATATCGAGCGTCAGGCCGATGTCATCGCAGATACACAGGTGTTGCTGATAACGCTGCCACAGTTTCGTTTCCGCGCTCATTGCAGGTCCTCCCGAAGGTGCGTGGAAGTGGGTCGATGCTGAAATTCAAGAGCTTAACAAATACTACAGCGCTCCATTGCGTGAAAGGATCCGCGCAACGTCTGTAGCCGCAGGCTTCAGCCCAATACCGTTCAATTAGGAGCAAGTGTTCAGTAACTGCCGGCCATGA
>JAIEMG010000171.1 GCA_019752375.1 Gemmataceae bacterium
CGCGGCGTCAGCCCGACGTGGACGGCGACAATAACACGTCTTGGGATGCTCGCTGCCCACGTCGGGCTAACGCCGCGACGCTCGCCTGGGGCCTGGATGGACTGGGCGAAGAACCTTTGCCCTGCCTCGATAGCCGCGGTTTAGTATCCCGCGTCACCTGTGCCTGAGTACCCACAACCGCAGGCCCCACATCCGCAGATGATCCAGCCACATGCGGCGCACTCGACATCGAAGGCGTTATCGAGGGGATGTTTACAGTTGTAGCAGCGTGTAATTCGTCTACGTCCGAGTCCAAGCCGGGTGCCTTGATTCACAAGACCGCGGCTTTGCAAGAACGCGTCGTGTGCCGTCACAATGGACTGCCGCTCCCTCTCTACGGCCTCTCGGTCCAACTCGGCCCGGGTAATAATTCGGGCGCAGATCTTCGCGGTACGGATGTCCCCGAGAAACGGCTCGTCGAACGGGGCCGCATCATGCTTGTACAACTCCCGCAATTGTTCAAGGATTGCCTCGACCTGAGCCCGCGATGCCGCGTAGGCGTCCATTTGCTTGTCAATGTGCTGCTCGCGCGCGATTTCGGCAACTCCAAGCATTCTTTTGCGGAGTGCTTTGTGTGTGGGCATATGTTTGGACCGTGAAATCGGGGCGCCTGAATTGAGCGATGCTTCGTAGTGGATCTTTTGATGAAAATAAGAAACCACTTCTGCAAAGCGTCCTTTAACGCAACTTGTTGAGCCACAAAACCAGCAGAGCCGTACCGAGTGAAATGAGCCCGCCGATTACGGCGGCAGAGATATTCGGGCCAAACGACCAGAGCCGCCGCATGGCCTCCTCTTTCTCCCGCCTCAGTTCGTCCTTCCACGCTTGCAGGCCCGTAAGGTCCTTTCGCAAGAGCGCGAGTTCCGCTTCAAGGGCAGTCAACTTGCCGAGCGCCCCCTTCAAATCGAGTACGACGAGCCGTTCCTCAATGACCGCGATCTTCACAGTCATCCCCGAAGTTGCTTCCGACCCCTTCGCGTGCAACTCCGTGAGTGCATTCAGCTGAATGACGTACGCGTCGAATTGGCGCGCGAGAGTGGCGGCCTGCATTTCGAGGTCATCAATCCTCTCGCCCTGGGTCTTGCGGGCCACGCGATCAACCTGATTTCAAGAGCAGGTTTCGGGACTGAGCCTGGAGGAGGGCGCCCCACAGGCTGGCGAGCCGGAGGCGCATGGTGGTCGTGTCCGCCCAATCCTTCGATTGGAAGGCTATGCTCCTCTGACGCGAGATGGCCGGGTCGATGACGCTGACATGAACCGAGGGGCGTTCCTGGACGTTTACGCCGGCAAAGCAAGTCCAAGTGACGGTGACTGCTCCGGCGTTGGGACCGATGATATCAGTGAGCATGCGGTGGGCGGCAGCCACATGAGGGTCGCTGGCAAGCGGCTCGCTGAAGGTCACACTCAGTCGAGTGAAGCGGGTCGTGAGGAAGACACGGCCATCCTCGTCAAGCCAGCCGTTCTCGATGTGGTCCCGAGCGATGGACTGAATCTCGGACTGGTGCTCGCGGTATGCTTGCCGCAATGAATCCTCGGACATGTCCCGCGCCCGGAAGCGAGTCATGAAGAGTTCCCCGGTCACCATGCACTCGACGGGCTTTCCATCCGCAAGAGCCTGGAAACCGAGGCAGTCTCGCTCAAAGACATATCGAGGCTCGACTTCAGGGAACTGGATGTCTTTTGGCATAGGTCGCTCCGCTCGAAGCGGCACGGGTCACTCCTCACGCAATGGTAGCCGTCGGCGGTGCGTCCTTCAAGGTTTGTCCGCCCCATGCCCGGTATCGCAATTTCAAAAAGATCCAGCCCTGAAGCCCGCCTTATTTGGTGGGCTTCAGGGCTGGTGCGGCCTCAATGCCCATGCCCCCCTTCATGCCCCCCCCGGAACAGGGCATGCTTCGGGTCCCCCTTCCCCGCAATGTACGCCACCAGGTCCAGGATCTCGTCGTGCGTCAGCTTGTCCAGCAGGCCCAGCGGCATGACGGACTTGGGGGACTTGACCCGCTCGGCGATGTCGGCCTTCTTCAGGACTAGCGGCTCGGCTTTCATCAGGGGGTTTTCGATCACCTTGACGGTGTCGCCAACTTCTTCCAGGATCAGGCCCGTGATCGTCTTGCCGGCTTTGGTCTCGATCACCCAGGTTTGATACTTCTCGTGGATGCGGAAGGACGGTTCCAGGATGTCGCGGAGGATTTCGGTCGGCGTGGCTTGCTTCGGGTCGATCTTCGTCAGGTCGGGGCCGAACTCGTTGCCGACGCCGTTCATCTTGTGGCAGGCGACGCAGCTGGCCACCGTGAAGAGCTGCTTGCCGTTGTTGAACGAACGGCCGCTGTTCAGGTCCTTGACCGAGGCAGCCAGCTCGTCGAACTTCCATTCCTTGCGCGGGCGGACGAACTTCAGAAGCTCATCCACAATCGGCAGCGGGTTCTTGGCGAGGTAGCCTTCCGGATCGGCCAGGTACTCGTCCACGTCCTCGACGACGTACATGGCACCGTACATGCGCAGCCAGTGGCCGGGGTAGGTGCAGACGTAGGGATAGACGCCCGGCTTCATCGGTGCGGTGAAGCTGATGCGTTGCGACTGGCGCGGCTGCAGGAGCTTGCTCTTGACCAGCACCTTGCCGGACGCAGGCACGTAATCGCGCTCGGCAGCGCCGGGCTGCGTGGCCTGCGCTTCGGCGAGTTTGCCGATCTCTTCCATGGCGCCGGGCTGCGTGATGACCAGGTTGTGCGGCATGATGTCGGTGTTGTCGAAGAAGATCTCGGCCGGCTTGCCTGCCTTGACCACGAAGCGCTCGATGTCGAAGCGCATCTGGTCCGGCACCGCGCCGACGCGGATCACGCGCACGCCCAGCTCGCCCAGCTCCTTGCGCACCACCTTGGCCTCGTTGAGCGGCAACAGAGATGCCAGTGAATCGGCCAGCTGCAGCGCGTCCACCACGGCGGGCGCGGTGCGTTCCGCCACGGGCACCTTGCGGACGTAGCCGAGGATCGTATCGAGCGTCGGCCTGGCTTCTTCCTTGGGCCAGTGGGTGGCGGGGATGCGCTGGATCGCCAGGATGGCGGCATGGCGCTCGGCGTCGTCCTTGATGAACTTCGCCAGCTTGCTGAAGGTCTGCGCTTCCTGGCCGCGCACGGAGGTCATGGCCAGCATGGCGGCACGGCGAATGACTCGCTCCGGCATCTCGCCGCCGACTTCGTAAGCGACCTTCACGTCCGGCGCGGACTGATTGGTCTTCTCGAAGACGACCTTGCGCTGGGCGTCGAGCACCGTGAGCGTGTAGCCGGTCAGGCGCTTGCCCAGGCCGTCGTCGGTGCGGTTGAAGAGGACGACCGACTGGATCGGCACCTCGCCGCCAAGATCGACTTCCCACCACGGGTTGTCGGTGTTCTCGGCCGTGTGCGTCTGGCCGCCGTCGGCGAACCGGCCGCTGGTGTTGCCGTCGATGGCCTTGACGGCGTCGCCGCCGTTCGAGGTGCTCGACTGCGAAGCCTTGCCTTGCCGGGCGACATTACGGCCATCGCTGTAGACTTCGACTTCCGCGAGGGTCAGCGTCTTCTTCTTGCCGGGAATCTCGATGCGGACGTAGCGTCCCGGCGTCGTCTTGCCCTTGGGCGCGACGTCGGCCAGTTCCTTGGGCAGACCGATCAGCAGCGGTTCCACCTTCGGATAGAGGCTGGCGCGCTGGCCGGGATCGCGAACCAACGGCACCGCATTGACCAGGTCTTGCAACCCGGTCAGCGACTTGCTGCCCAGCGCCCAGGCTTTGTCGATGCCGCCGTCGGCTGCGATCAGAGCAACGTAGCCGAGCTGCCGGGTCACCGATGACTTGGCACTCGCGGCCGTGCGCTCCAGGTCGGGCCGCACGCGGAGCAACTGCTCGGCGGGGCGGTCGGTCAGCAGGCGAATCAGGTCGAAGGCGACGCTTTCGTCCTGTGTGCTCTGTTCCTGGTCGTGACTGCCGATCGCGTCGATCAAGACGCGCAGCTCGGGCTTCTCTTCGAGCTTGGCCAGGCCGCGCAGTGCCTCGCGGCGGAACTCGTCGCGGACGCCGCGGCGGAACAGTAGCTCGATGTAGACGCCCTGGCTGCGTTTCATCTTCAGCAGGTCGTCGGTGCTGACGTTCTTGAGGAAGTAGCGGGCACCGGCCGGCGTGGTGAACTTGATCTCCTGACCGGATGCCAGGGCTTTCTTGACGTACGGATCGAGCGCCTTGTTCGTCTCGGCACGCACGAAGTCGAGATAGATGTCGGACGGGTGCGCATTGGAGATGAGCAGCACCTCGATCGCTTCGGGCACGGTGAAGAAGCTGGCGGCACGGACGGCCTCCATGCGCACGCGCGGGTGCTCGTCGGCAGCCAGCTTCTTGAGCAGCTCCAGCGAATCCGGCACCCGGTCGCGCCAGTAGCACAGCACGCGCGTGGCGGCAGCGCGGGCGCGGAAGTCCGGCGACGCCAGCACCTGGTTGAGCAGGGCCACGTCGACCACGTTGTGCGACTGGTGCTGCCAGAGCGCCTCGGTGACGTGGTGCTCGTACTCGGCGTCTTTCTTGTCGAGCGTCGTCAGCCACTTCTTCACGGCGGCGACGACGTCATCGCTGTTGCGGCTGCCCAGCTCGATGCGGGCGCGGTAGCGCACGCGGTCTTCAGGCTCTTTCAGAACGTCGAGCAGTTTGTCGATCGGTTCGCCGGCAATCTTCGGCGACTTCGCCAGCGGCTGGCCGTCCATGGTCACGCGATAGATTCTGCCGTGCGTGCGGTCGCGGCTGGGGTCGCGAATGGCGTGCTGCAAGTGGCCGATGATCGGGTTGTGCCAGTCGATGAACCAGATGGCGCCGTCCGGACCGACCTTGATGTCCGATGGACGGAAGTTCGAATTCGGATCCGTGGATGAAACGATCGGCTCGGTCTCGGTGGCAGACAGGCTGGCGCCCTTGGCTTCCATCTTGTACTGGAGGATGCCCTGGAAGCCGATGACATTGCCGACCAGCAGGTTGCCCTGGCTTTCCTTGGGGAAGTGCTTGCTGCTCAGGATCTCGACGCCGGGGCACGGTCGGGTCTTCTGCTGGTAGACCTGCGGCGGCTTGGGGTGCTTCTGCGGGAACTCCAGGTGGCCGGAGAAGAGGGCGCCGTGGTACGGGTTGGCGCCGGTGCCGTCGTAGACGACGTCCTGGCCCCAGCGGTCCCAGACGTGGCCGTGCGGATTGGCGAAACTGGTGGTCACGTAGATGTCGAACTTCTGGCTGCGCGGCTCGTAGCGGAACACGGCACCGTTGGCGACGCGGCGCGGCGCGCCCCACGGCGTCTCGGTCTGCGAATGATGAAACGTGCCTTCCTGGAAGTAGAGGGCGCCGCCCGGATCGAGGGCGAAGCTGTTGGCGGTGTGATGCGAGTCGGCCGAGTCGAGGCCGTGGACCATGCGCACGCGCAGGTCGGCCTTGCCGGCGCCCTTGGTGTCCTTGAGGAAGAGCAGGTCCGGCGCCTGGGCGACCAGCACGCCGCCGTTGTAGAACTCGAAGCCGGTCGGGCAGTTCAGCCCGTCGGCAAAGACGGTCATCTTGTCAGCCTTGCCGGTGCCCTTGGTGTCTTCGAAGATCAGGATCTTGTCGTCGCGCTGTTCGGTCGGCTTCCAGCGCGGATAGCTGGGCCACACGGCGACCCAGAGCCGGCCCTGCGTATCGAACTGCATCTGCACCGGCTTGGCCAGCTCGGGGAACTCCTTCTCCGAGGCGAACAGCGTCACCTTCATGCCCTTGGCGACCTTCATCTTGTCGATGGCAGCCTCGCCGTCGATGAAGACGTGCTGGCCCTGGGGACCGCTGCCGGGCTTGTTCGTCTTGACGGGAATGAGCGGCGGGGCGTTGCTGTCGTCGACCTTGAAGTCCTTGCCCTGGGCAACGGCCCAGACGCGCTTCTCGCGGTTGTCGGTCATGGTGTCGAGGATTTCCAGCTCGCGCTGCTGATCCTCATAATTCGACTGCTTGTCGGCATACTTCTCGAACGCCCGGCCGCCATAGACGTTGAAGCCGTCCATGACGCGATAGCGATTGAACCAGTAAAAGTTCTTGTCGACGACCGCTTGCCGCAGCGCTTCAATCGCCTTCGCGTCGCGGGCCAGCTCCGGCTGGCCCGTGTAGAGCGTCCGGTCGATGATGCGTGCGACCGCTTCGTTGCCGCGTTCGTTCAGGTGAATCCCGTTGATCGTCAGCGGCTTGTCGCCTTTGGCGTAGAGGTCGAGCGTCGGGTGGAACAGGTCGACGAACGGCACGCCGGCGGCGTTCGCGACGTCGGCCATCGTCTTCGTGTAGAGCTCCAGGCGCTGGTTGTTCTCCTTGCCATCGCTCAGGTTGCGGTCCTTCAGGTCCTCGTGAGCGATGGGCGAGAACAGCACCAGGCGCGGGGCGCTCTTGCCGTTGTACTTCTGGCTGAGCGCGTGCTTGATGAAGGCTTCGAGGTCCTTCTTGAACTTGTCGAGGCCGTCCTTGCCCGCAAACGACTCGTTGTAGCCGAAGAAGGCGAAGATGACGTCCGCCTTGGTGTTGGTCGTTTCAAAGCGATTGTCGCGCACGCCGATGCGGCTGACGAGCCGGCCGGGTTCCGGGCAAGGCGCCGAACCGGCCAGCCACTGGTCCGAAGTGCCAAACGACTGCGACCGGAGCCGTTTACTGCTGTCGGGCTTGTCGGTGAAGCCCGCCACCTCGTCGCCGCTGAAGCCCAGGTTGCGGAAGACGAGGTCGTGCTTGGGAAAGCGGCTGTGGAACATCGTCTCCAGCCAGCCGTCGTGCTGCATGCGTTCGGCCAGCGCGTTGCCAATGATGCAAATATGGTCGCCTTGCTTGATCTCGAGCTTCGCCGGCTTGTCGTCGCCAGCCGAATGCAACGGATGGTCGGAAAAGACCAGCACCAGCCCAGCCACCGCGGCGGACAAGATGCCGATCGCGAGAGAACCTCGGCGAAGCGAGGAGAGATGCGGAGAGCGCATGAGTGTTGAGCCTCGAAGATGATGCGGACGATTTTCCCGATAATCCCTTGAGTCGCGGCAGAAGTCCAGCAGCAAGCGCGCGGGGGCAGGCGGGCAGTTATCTAGAAGTGGCCGCAACGGGAAGGTTTTGGAAGGGAAAATGGACGGAGTGGCGGAAAGCGTGTGCAAAGGTATAGTCCGGCATAATCTCAGCGAGCGTCGAGGCGTAAGCCCGACGTGGACCTTGCGACATACTCGCCCATGCACGTCGGCCCTGGCGTCGCGATGTCGAAGGCGCCGCTCACTCGCCGATTCACGTCGGGCTTACGCGAGCGGCGAAAGGAAACATACCCCTCGAGCCCGACGCGCCAGCAAGGGTCGGCGGCCTGCCCCTTGCTTGCCCCATATTCCGCACCCTTGTTTTATCCTCTCGTTCCCAAGCTCCGACTTGGGAATGTACGGCCGAGAAGCTCCCGCTTCTCGCCGTCGAAGGCTTGCGCGGCTTGACGCTGCCCTGTTGCGTGGGGTTCCGAGAAGCTGGAGCTTCTCGGTCGTGCGTACCCAAGCCCGAGCTTGGGTACGAGGGAAAAGGCGCCGCACACTCGCCGATTCACGTCGGGCTTACGCCTCGACGCTCGCCAACGGATAACGCGATTCCGATCATTCGCCAACGGCAAGGCCCTGCACGGGCGACCGTGCAGGGCCGAATCTATGGTTTGGCGACACGACACTCCGCCTTACTTCACATTGACGATATACGGCGTCGTCATCCACACCGGCTCGCTGCGCAGCCGCAGCAGGCCGTCCACGGTCTTGAGCTGCTTGGACAGCTCGGGCATGTCGCGAAGCAGGGCGGCCAGGCCCATCGATAGCCGTTCATCAGCGCCCTTGGGGTCGAGCAGCGTGTCGAGGAACGTCTTTGGCTTTGGCAGGATGAGCAATTCCATCTCGCCCTTACTATTGGAAGCGTCCTTGGCGGCCTGGATGGCGTCGTCCAGCGTGCCCAGCTCGTCGATCAGGCCGACTTCCTTGGCCTGCCGGCCCGTCCAGACGCGGCCGCCGGCCAGCTTCTCCAGCTCGGCGCGGGTCATGGTCTTGCCGGCCTTCTTGCGGCCTTCCAGCGCCTTGGTCAGGAACTGATCGTAGACGTCGTCGATCAACGCGGTCATGGCCTTGCGCTCGCTGGCGCTGAACGGCGTCGAACTCGACATCATGCCGGAGTTGGCGCCGCGGTTGATGACCTCTGTCTTCAGGCCGACCTTGTCCTCCAGTTCGCCCAGCACCAGCTTCATGCCGAAGACGCCGATGCTGCCAGTCAAGGTGCCGGGCTCGGCGTAGATCTTCTGGCCGGCCATGCAGATGTAGTATCCGCCGCTGGCCGCGGTGTCGGACATGCTGGCGATGATCGGCTTCTTGCAGCGCTTCAGCTCCGCCCAGATCAGGTCGCTGGCCAGGGCCGAGCCGCCGGGACTGTCGACGCGCAGCACGATCGCCTTGACCGTCTTGTCGTTCTCGGCCTGGCGGATGGCCTCGACCATCGTGGTCGAGCCCACCACGTCGCCGCCGAACAGGCTGTTGCCGCCCTTGCCGGTCGTGATCGGGCCGACGGCATAGATCACTGCGATCTTCGGCTTGGTCGATTCCTTCGGTGTCGGCGGCTTGAGCAACTTCATCATCAGCGCGAACGGGTTGGACGTGTCGAGGTCGTCCGCCTTGGCCTGGGCGTAGTTGCGCTTGACGACGACGCGCTCGGCATCGAGCACCGTCTTCATCGTGTCCTGGAAGCCGTCCGCATAGGCGATGCGATCGACCAGGCCCAGCTCCTTTGCCTTCTTGGCCGTGTAGGGGCCTTCGTCGATGATCTTGCGCACCTGCTCCGGAGTGAACTTCTTGCCGGCGCGGAACTGCACGATGGCGCCGACATAGCTCTTGTCGTAGAAGTCTTCGAGGATGCTCTCGTAGTTCTTGCGCACCTCGGGGCTCATCTTGTTGAGGATGAATGGCTCGACGGCGCCCTTGAAATCGCCGACCTTGAGCGCATCGGCCTTGATGCCGAGCTTGTCGAGCAGGCCCTTGAAGAACGTGACCTCGATCTGCATGCCGGTCAGCATCAGCCAGCCGGATTCGGGCAGGGCGATCTCGTCACAGGCCAGGGCAATCATGTAATCCTTGCTCTCGCCCGATTCGATGAAGGCAAACGCCTTCTTGCCGCTGGTGCGGAAGTCGATGATGGCCCGGCGCAACTCGTCCACTTTGCCCCAGCCGATGTGCAGGCCGTCGAGCTGGAGATACAGCGCCTGGATGTCCTTGTCGGCCTTGGCCTTCTTGATGCGGTCGAGCTTGCCGCGAAAGTTCTCCATGCCGGTCCCGAACAGCGGGTTTTCGGGGATCGGCGCCTCGTCCAGATCGCCGCTGAGCTTGATGTGGGCCACGTTGGCGACCGCCTTGTCGGCCGCATGGGCCGGCACGGCAAGGAAAACGATCATCAGCGCGGACGCCCAGAACCAGGGTCGAGCTTTCATGCGTATCTCCCGAAAAATGACGAATGTGCGGGACAGATGGGATCTGCCGGAGTCTAGGGGAACCGGGAAAGGGTGTCAAGGCGACGGACCACCCGCCGCTTGCGGCGTAGCACCTCGGTAGACGGCGCCGAGGGAAACCGTTATGACGACGGTGCCGTTGTCGAAGACGCCGACGGCGCCGTCTGGGCAGTCTGGCGAAAGACTCGGGGCACGAAAACGGCTTGTTTTCCGCAAGACAATCGCCCTGCCGGCAGGTGAGAATGCGACGGGGAAACTGGTTGCGCGAGTGAGCAAGAGACCGATGACCGCACGCCAACGGTCGCTATTTGTGGCATTGTTGCTGAGCGTCGTCAGTGTGGAGGCCGCCATGGTCCTGCACTGGGGACACGTCTCGTGGGCCGGATCGCGCCCCGTCACCGCGCGCACGGCCCAGCAGGTGACGCCGGAACCTCCGCTGGCCGGAGCGCCGCTCCCCGTGCCTGCACCACCCGCCGAACCGCCCGCGCCGGCAGGCTCGGCCAATCCCGCCGACCCGCCGACGCCCGTGGTCAAGTTGCGCGTCCGTGTGCCCGTTACCGTCGGCGCCGGCGCGGAGATTGAATATCGCATCTGCGTCGAGAACTGCTCGCAGGCCGACGCGCATCACGTCGTGGTGCGCAACCCGTTGCCGGCCAATGCTCAGTTCGTCCGCGCCACGCCGGAGCCGTCGTCGCGCGAACCGGAGATCACCTGGCAGCTCGGCACCCTGGCGGCCTGCAGCTGCAAGGAGCTGGTCTTGGTCCTGACCCCGACCGGCGCCGGCGACGTGACGAGCTGTGCCCGCGTCCAGTTCGAGCACGGCCAGTGCGTGACTACGCGCATTGCCCGACCGAACCTGACCGTGCGCAAGTGCGGTCCGGCGCAGGCAGTCCTTTACGACAACCTCAGCTTTCAGATTGAAGTACGCAACACTGGCGGCGCGCCCGCGACGGGCGTCGTCGTCACCGACACGCTTCCCGACGGCCTCGAGCATTCCGGCGGCAAGAACGTGCTGACGTGGGACCTGGGCACACTGGCGCCGGGCGCCAGCAAGTGCCTTGAGTACCAGGCCATCGCCAAGAAGGCCGGCCGGCTGTGCAACACGGCAGTCGTCACCGCCACAGGCGGCGCACGCGCCGAGAGTGAAAGCTGCGTGGTGATCGGCGAAGCCCGCCTGGAGCTGGAGAAGCGAGGTCCGGATCGCCGGTTCGTCACCCGTCCCGCCACCTATGCCATCACCGTCCACAATCCCGGCACATCGCCGGCCACCAACGTCGTCATTACCGATCTCGTGCCCGCTGGTGCCGCCGTCGTCAGCATCGGCGAGGGCGGCCGGCAAGTCGGCGCCAATCAGGTGCAGTGGGCACTGGGCACATTGCCGCCCGGAGCGCGGCGCACGGTGCAGATCGTCCTTGGCATGAAGGAGCCCGGCGAGATCGTCAATCGCGCGACGGCGGCAGCGGACCGCGGACTGACGGCCCAGGCCGAGATCAAGACGCTCTTCGAGGGCGCCACCGGCCTGACCGCCGACGTGGACGTGAAGGACAACCCGCTCGAAGTTGGTGCCGAGACGCGTTACGTCATCACGGTCATCAACCAGGGCGCCATTCAGGCGACCAAGGTGCAAGTGATCGCCACGGTGCCCGAGCAGCTGGCCATCGTCAGTGCCAGGGGACCGTCCAATCACCAGGTCGCCGGCCAGCAGGTGATCTTCGAGGCGCTGCCCGCGATCCAGTCGCGGACCGAGGTGAAGTACGAGATCGTCGTCAAGGCGCTGCGGCCGGGCGACGTGCGCTTCAAGATCGACGTCAGCGCTGACCAGCTTCCCACTGGCCCGGTGCATCGCGAGCAAAGCACAACCATCTACGCCGACGCGCCGCCACCGCCGCCGGCAACCCGCCTGGAACCACCACAAGCGATACCGCAGCGGCAGTTAAAGTAACCCTGACGCGGAACACGGCGAGCGGGGGGCGTTAGCCCCCTGAGGGAATGCACGATCGCTTGTCCGGCGAGCGGGGGCGTTAGCCGAGTTAGGATCCGCGCAAGAATCACTTGTGCAATTCCTGTAGGACGGATTTCCAATCCGTCCGGGTTTCTCTGGACGGATTGGAAATCCGTCCTACGTGCAATTGTTCAACTTATTGTTACGCGGCTCCTTAGCCCCGTGAGGAACTACACAGAGATCGTATGGTGCCTCAGGGGGCTAACGCCCCCCGCTCGCCACTGAAGACCGCGCCAGAGCGCAAGTTCGTACAATACCTCCCCGGACAAGGGCCCTCACCCACCTGCCTAAGAGGATTCCCCATGCGTCGTGCCATCGTCACCGTTTGCACTTCCCTCGTTACACTCTCCCTGCTCCACGCCGCGGACGATGCCACGCTCATCGACGGCTTCGATCAGCTGAAATACCGGGCCCTCAACGACAAGTCCAAGGCCGAGCTGGTTGACGGCAAGTTTGGCAAGGCGGTCAAGTTCACATTCCCCGACAAGTGTCAAAACGCCTTCTTTACCAGCAACACCCGCGGCAGCGCGGCCTGGGACGACGCGGCCGGCTTCTCCTTCTGGGTCAAGGGCGATGGCTCCGATCACTTCGGCGGGCTCCAGTTCATCTACAACGAAGACTTCTCCGTCCGCTACGACTACATGTTCCCCATCAAGAACACGGAATGGACGAAGATCAGCGTCGCCTGGAGCGACCTGGTTCCGGTGCTGCCGGGCGCGAAATCGCACCTGCTCGATCCCAAGGGGACGAACAAGCCGTCGAAGCTCTCTGCCCTGTGGATTGGCAAGTGGTGGTACTGGCGCGACTACGCACCGCACTCCTTCACCCTGGACGAGATGCGCCTGGAGAAGTCCATCGAGCGCGAAAAGGTCGCTCTGCCCGACGGCGCTCCGCTGGCACGCACCCTGGCGAAGCTGAAGGAAGGCAAGCCGATCACCATCGTGACGATGGGCGATTCGCTGACCGACACGCAGCACTCGGCCAATCGCCAGGTGGTGTGGCCGGCCCTGCTGCAAAAGCAGATCAAGGACAAGTACAAATCGGACGTGACGGTCATCAACCCAGCCATCGGTGGGACGCAGCTTCGACAGGGGCTGGTGTTGATCCCCCGCTGGCAGGCCCAGGCGCCAGAGCCCGACCTGGTGACGATCTGCTATGGCTTCAACGACTGGGACTCGGGCATGCGCGGCGAGCAGTTTGCCGAGACCTACCGCGACGCCATCGACCGCGTCCGCCGCACGACGAAGGGCAAGTCCGACGTGCTGATCCTGACGACGCTGCCCGCCGTCGAGCGCTGGACGACGATGGCGGAGATGGGCGACGCCTGTCGCAAGGCCGCCAAGGACCGCGGCGCCGGCCTGGCCGACACGGAGCACGCCTTCAAGACCGCGGGCAAAGACGACAAGGAACGCCTTTATTCCAAGGACAAAGTTCACCTGAGTGCAACAGGGCATGAAGTGATGGCGCGGACCGTGCTGGAGGCGATCGAAGCGTCGAAGCGCGCCGAGAAGTAATCGCGGGCGCCGAACATGGTTCGGAGGTCAAAGGTGAAGGCGAGCGGGGGGGCGTTAGCCCCCTGAGGAACCGTGCAGAGAACGTGTATTCCCTCAGGGGGCTAACGCCCCCCGCTGGCCGGACAAACGGCATCCCTGGTGCAACGCACCGCCACCAGATTTCCCGCAAACTGCCGCGTCGTCCGGCCCCAATCGTATCGTCGCGCCAGCGCGGCACATGCCTGGGCATCGCCGAAGCGCAGCGCCAGCTCCACCGCGATCGACAGGTCTTCGTGCAGCGCCCCCGTCTGCGGTGGTTCCAGGATGTCGCTCGGTCCGGGCACCGGATAGGCTGCCACCGGCACGCCACTGGCCAGCGCTTCCAGGATCACCAGACCGAATGTGTCGGTGCGGCTGGGAAAGACCACCACGTCCGCGTTCGCATACGCGGTCGCCAGCGCTTCGCCGGACAGCGAACCGAGGAAGACCACGTCGCGATGGCGTCGCTCCAGCTCGCGGCGCAGCGGACCGTCACCAACCACATAGCGCGTGCCTTGGCCTTTCAATGCAAAGAACGCATCGAGGTTCTTCTCGCGCGACAGCCGGCCGACGTACATCGCAATTGGCCGATGCGCTTCCGGAAAAGCGCGCTCCCTCGGATGGAACAGGTCCATGTCCACGCCGCGCGACCAGCGGACGATGCGATTGCGAAAACCATATGTGCGCAGCTCCTGTTCCAGCGTCGGCGTGGAGACCATCACCGCCTCGGCCGGCCGGTGGAACCAGCGCAGCGCTGCATGGCCCCACGACAGCGGCAGTCCGAGATAGGCGTTGAGGTACTCGGGAAAACGCGTGTGGTACGACGTCGTGAAACGCAACGCGTGAACGACACAATAACGCCGCACCTGGTTGCCGATCGGTCCTTCGGTGGCCATGTGGATCGCGTCCGGCGCAAAGCCGCGGACGATCGCCGCCACGCGCCGCATCGAGGGCAGTGCCAGCCGAATCTCGGGGTAGACGATGCTGGAAACATTGGGAAACAGGGCAGGGTGGACGACCCGGACGGCATGGCCGAACCGCTGCAGCTCGCGAACGGTGGTGGACAGCGTGCGCACCACGCCGTTGACCTGCGGCAGCCAGGCGTCGGTGGCGAGGAGGAGCCTCATGGGGAGATCATGAAAGGCGAACGTGAAGGAGCGAAAGCGATTCCGTGAAAAGCGGGCAAAATCAAACACGCCCCCGGCGGTGCTGTTCCTCACTGCCGGGGGCGAAAGGCGCGATGGCGTCGTCCCTGACGCGTTCGAGCCTCGGTGCAACGGAGAGTCATGCGGCGATGCCCCATCTATATCGGCTCGACGTGTCGCGGAGATTATGAAGCCGGGGTGAAGGATGACGGGGCCGAATGGAACGCGAATTCGCACGGCAAGTTTGTAGGGTCCGCTGTGCGGACCAGCCACCCGGTTACCGTGTGATTGGTCCGCACAGCGGACCCTACGAAGACTTCAATGTCCGGCCGCATTCGTCAGGCGATGTCGAGTTCCGGACTCGTCATGGCTTGGAAAAGAGCACCTTGCCGTTCTCGTCGAGCATTTCAAACATCGGCCCGCCGTCATCGACCGTGAGGCGAATCCGTGCTCTGCCTTGCGGATCACACAGCAAGAGTTGCGAGGTCTTGTCCGTCGCCCGTAAGGCGGCCGACCCAGCTCCCTTCCGGTTGAAAAACGTCAGCCCCTCCCCATCACCAACGATGGACAGCGCGATTCGATCTCGACCTTCGTCATCCAACAGTTCTAGCCTTCGCCACTTCCCGTCCGTTAGCAATCGTCCGGCTCGCTTGCCGTCGGCTGTCACGAACCGGATCAACGATGTCTCTATGATCTTTGGGTCCGCCTTGGCGGGTACTTCCGGCTTCGGGGCGTCGGCGCCGGCGAGCACAAAGCCCCCTAAAGCTACCGCGAGAACGAGGCACAGCCACCGTTGGCGACGCCCCTGCGCTTCGAGGGCCGCGACGCGTTCCGCCAACCCCGTCGTCGCCATCGTGTCTTCAGCCATCGTGGAGGTCTCCGGTCGTTGACCAACCCGGCTCGACCAGCCCCGGCAAGGTTGTGCAGACCGAGCGGCTGATTGCGGGCGGGTTGATGCCCGGACCTACGACTCCGACCGCAGCTAACGAACTCCTCCGCCGGCAAACACCGCGGGCGCCGGCGGCGGAGGAAAGCCCTTGAGTAGGGGTTTGTTTGACCACAAATGAATGTAAATGACACAGCGCGAAGCTGGGTCAAGAGATGCCGCGACTTTTCCTACCGATTGAATGAGCGCTGTCACCGATGTTTCCGGCTGCTCATACAATCTCACGTGAACTACCTTCAGTTCTCGTGCTGTTTTCGGCTCGTGCAGCATCTCCTTGATCCAGGGCCAGCGTTCTTCCGTTGGGCAGAATCGGACGAGAGGGGTTCCATCGGCAAAGACATCTATTACGCGAGACAGGCCTCGGTCACGATGGCTATCAAAGAACTGAGCGGCCATGTGGTCATCGGTCACGCGGATCGTCGCCCCGTGCCAGGCAAACAGCCGGGAGTCGAACTCCGGGCAGGTCAGCCCCGGAAAGTAGCTGGAGAAGACAAGAATCCATTCGAGCACAGATTGGGTAGTCGCGCTCATCTACATCCTCTCCGATCAATGACGAGGTGTTGGCGCCTCGAAACACTTCGCTGCTCCAACATCCCAGGACTGTTCATCCACATCAGGCCGTGGGAATATGCCCTTGTCCAAGTCCATAACAACGACGGAAGCCGGAAATAGCGGGGACCGTCAGTTCTTGGGTACAAAGAACGGATTGGGATACTCCCGGGCCTTGCCTTGGACGGTCAGGCCGGGGAAGGTCTTCACGTTGTACTTGTCGGCTAACTTGTTCGTGGCCTCGCCACTGACAACCCACTTGAGCGATCCTACCAGACTCGTCTTGTCCTTGTTGAACTGGGCCGTGAACTCCCACCGCCAGGAAACATGGAAGACGATCTCCAGCTTGCCTTGGTTATCCCACACTAGGTAGCTATCGAAGCTGGCATAGGAAACGAACTTTTTCGGATCCAAATTTTCGGCTTTGACCCCAGGTGGATCCTGGTAACCGGGTGGAGCGATCTCGTCGTAGACTGATAGCTCATTCTGGGTCACGGTACGAGAGGCGCCGGGAAGAAAATCATAGAAGATCTGCTTGGGGTCGTTCGAGTCAACGACCCAGTTCGCGTTACCATACTTGCCTTCGCCGAATCTCGTCGGGTACGTCGTTCCCGCATTGAATTCCTTGCCATCGTACTTGTACGACCGCGTGACGAATTGTATCCAGTGAAAATTCTTGGCGTCGTTCTGGTCGGAGACAAATCTAAGCTGTTGCCACGATCCACCCAGTTTCTGCTTGCCTTCCGTGAGCCCCACACCGGAAAGGAACTGAACGGTGCCGGTTCGCTGGTTGTTGGCGAACTTGAATTCCTTGCTTAACTCCGTCTTGCCCTTCACTTCCGGGTTGACGGTCACGTCGACCGGCTTCGTGGGCGGATTGAGCTGGGCGAAGACCACAAGTTCGACTTGGACGGGCGCCGTCACGGTACCGTTCGCATCAACCGCCGCATACGTGAAGTAGTCAGACCCCGCGTAGCCACCTTTCGGCTGGTAGCTAAAGGAGCCATCGGCGTCAAAGCTCAGCTTCCCATACGTGGGGCCTTGCACCAGCATCGCCGTCAGTGTGTCGCCAACGCCCTTATAGTCGTTGGACAACACACCTTCGCCGGCTTCCACTTTCAGCTTGCCGTTCCCAATCAGTGCATACACATCCGGGGCGACCAACGGCTTGGGCGCGAGGGTGCCTGGTGTTACCGTGACGGTAAAGAACTTCTCATTGAAGCGCTGTGGGGTGCCGTCATCCACGGCTCGTACGCCAAAAACGTACGTGCCCGGCCCTTGGCCCACCGTCGGCGTCCACGTGACCACGCCGGTGCTTGCCTCGATGGATGCACCGTCGGGCACGTCGCCGACCAGTGCGTACGTCAGCGATTGCGCCGGCACGTCCGGGTCGCTGGCCGTCGCGGTAAAGGTCAGGGTCTCGCCCGCGGCAACCGTCCGGTCCGGAATCGGGTTCAGGGTCGGCGCCGCGTTCACCTCGTTGACGGTGACGGAGAAGGTCTGCGTCGCGCTCAGCGCGGGCGAGCCGTCGTCCGTGACGCGCACCGCGATCGTGTAGGTTCCCGGCCCTTGCGCCTCCGTCGGCGTGAAGGTAAATTCCCCGCTGCTTGCGTCGATCGACGCGCCGGCCGGCGCCCCGGGGTCGAGACGGTAGGTCAGGCCGTTGGCCGGCGCGTCGCCGTCGGCCGCCGTGACGACGAAGCTCAGCGTGCTCCCTTCGTCGATACTGCGGTCGGCGATCGGGTTGAGGACCGGCGCGGTGTTGACCTCGTTGACCGTAACCGTCACCGATTCCTGGTCGGATAGCGCAGGTGTACCGTTATCGGTCACCTGGATGATGAAGGTGTAGACGCCGGGGCCATCCACCTCGCCTGGCGCCAGGGTAACGACTCCGCTGCCGCTGTCGATACTGGCCCAGGCTGGCGCTCCCATGAGGCTAAACGTCAAGGTCTGCCCCGGATCGAGGTCCGTCGCCTCGGTGACAATGGCCATCGGGCTCGACTCGTCCATCATCACGGCAGTAATGGGTGTCAGGTTGGGCGGCTGATTGGCGGGCGGCACGATAATGGCCGGCACTTCACGCGGTTCGAGGTGTTCCACTGCCGGCAGGTACGACCGCCTGGTGCGCCGGGCAAATCGGACCTTTACGGAGGGGGGGGTAGATGTGGCACGGCGGCGAAACGGCCAAAAGAAGGAAAAGGACCAGTCCATGGGGGCCTCATCACGCTCGTGAACAACGGTGGTCATCAACGGGGCGGCGCAAAAGGCATGGTGGCCAGCCCGACACGGATTGTCAATCGGGAATTGCCCGGCGCCCGCAGCGACACCAAGTCCGGGTCGTGAACCGCTCCCGGGACGAGCCCGGTAAAACACTTCCGTTCGCGCCGCCGACGTGTAAAGTGGAGCGATCGCCCGGACCTGTTCGACGACCCGCCTGGAGTAACGCGGCCATGCGATTCCTCACTCTCCTCCTGCCGTTCCTTGCCGCCGCCCTGCTGGTGGCGCCCTGGCCGGGCCGCGCCGACGATCCCGCCAAGAAACCGGTCGGCATCGCCAAGCGCGTGCCGTGGACCACGTCCAAGGTCAAGGGCTCGCCCGAGCCGCCGGCGCCCTATCGCACCGAGCAGGCCTTTGCCAAGCTGCCGAAATTCAACGAGCCGCTCGACATGGCGATGGTGCCCGGCACCAATCGCCTGGCCATCGCCGAACGCCGCGGCAAGATCTACGCCTTCGTCAACGATCCGCAGTCCGACAAGGCCGATCTGGTCCTCGATCTCAAGAAGACGATCTACGCGCTCACGTTTCATCCGCAGTTCGCCAAGAACGGCTACCTGTTCGTCACCTACGTCCTCGATCCCGACAAGACCGAGCCAAAAGGCACGAAGGTGGCGCGCTTCGTCGTCGACCCGAAGAGCTTCAAGGCCGATCCCGACAGTGAAAAGGTCGTCTTCGAGTGGCCCTCGGGCGGCCACAACGGCGGCTGCTTGAAGTTCGGTCCGGACGGCTACCTCTACATCGGCACCGGCGACGGCAGCGGCATCGCGGACGAACTTCAGACCGGACAGGACGTCAGCGATCTGCTCTCCTCCATTCTTCGCATCGACGTGGACAAGCCCGACGACGGCAAGCCCTATGGCGTGCCGAAGGACAACCCGTTCGTCAAGATGAAGGACGCGCGTCCGGAAATCTGGGCCTATGGGGTGCGCCAGCCGTGGAAGTTCAGCTTCGACCGCGCCAACGGGGACCTGTGGTGCGGCGAGGTCGGCCAGGACCTGTGGGAATCGGTCTTGAAGGTCGAAAAGGGCGGCAATTATGGCTGGAGCGTGATGGAAGGGACGCATCCATTCCGTCCCGAACGGAAGCGCGGCCCGACGCCGATCCTGCCGCCGGTCATCGAGCATCCGCACACCGAATCGCGCAGCCTGACGGGCGGCTTCGTCTACCACGGCAAGCGCCTCAAGGAGCTGGAAGGGGCCTACATCTACGGCGACTTCGACACCGGCCGCGTCTGGGCCCTGCGCTTCGACGGCAAGAAAGTGACGTGGAAGCAGGAGCTGGCCAAGACGCTCCAGCGCGTCGTCGGCTGGGGCGAGGATGCGGCGGGCGAGCTGTACATCGTGGATTTCATGGGCGGCCGCATCCATCAGCTGGTGCAGGCGCCCAAGGAAGTCGAGGTCAATAATTTCCCGCGCAAGCTGAGCGAAACCGGCGTCTTCGAGTCGACCAAGGAATTGAAGCCTGCCGCAGGCCTGATTCCTTACAGCGTCAACGCTCAGCTCTGGTCCGACGGTGCGTACAAGGAGCGCTTCCTGGCGATTCCGGGCCTGGGCCAGATTGGTTACAACGAGATCGAGTATCCGCAACCGTCGCCCGGCGCGCCGCGCGGCTGGCGCTTTTCCGATGGCACGGTGATGGTCAAAACCTTCTTCCTGGAGATGGAAGCCGGCAATCCCGCCAGCCGGCGCCGGCTGGAAACGCGTCTCCTCCACTTCCAGAAGCTGGCCGGCACCGAGGAAGTCGGCGACCAGTACTGGCAAGGCTACACCTACGTCTGGAACGACGAGCAGACCGATGCCGTGCTGGCCGAGTCCGGCGGCCTGGACCGCACGTTCACCATCAAGGACGCCAAGGCGACCGGCGGCAAGCGCGAGCAGACGTGGCACTTCCCCAGCCGAAACGAGTGCGTGATGTGCCACACCACACCGGCCAAGTTTGCCCTGGGCGTCAACACGCTGCAGATGAACAAGGACCACAACTACAACGGCGTGGTCGCCAACCAGCTGCGGACCCTGGAGCACCTGGGCATCTTCACCAAGCCGCTGCCACAGCAGCCCCAGGAGCTGCCGCACCTGTCCGATCCCGACGACGAAAAGGCGCCGATCGACCTCCGGGCACGGTCGTACTTGCAGGCCAACTGCGCCCACTGCCACATCAAGTGGGGCGGCGGCAATGCGGAGTTCCAGCTCATCTGGCCGCTCAAGTTGAATGAACTCGGCATCGTGGACGTGAAGCCGGCGCATGGTTCGTTCAAGATCGACGACGCCCGCCTGCTGGTGCCAGGCCATCCGGAGCGGTCATTGCTCTACACGCGCATGAGGGCGCACAAGATCGAGGACGGCCGGATGCCGCGCATCGGCTCGCTGGTGGTCGATGAGAAGGGCTCGAAGCTGATCCACGACTGGATCAAGCAGCTGCCGACGAAGTAATTCACACAAAGACAATCGCAGACAGCCGCTTGGCGGCTTCGCGAGGAGGAAGTAGTCTTTCTCGCGAAGCCGCCAAGCGGCTTTTTCGCTTCCGGGAGAAACCAAATGTCCACCCGTCGTCGTCAGTTCCTGAAATCCAGTGCCCTCGCCGCCGCGTCCCTGGGCCTCGGCTCTTGGCCCGCGCTCGCCGCCGAGGCGGATGATCCCGACCGTGGTCCCGAGCTGATCGTCCTCAACGGCACCGTCTACACCATCGACGACGCCAAGCCGAAGGCCGAGGCGTTCGCCGTGCGCAACGGCCGTTTCATCGCGGTCGGCAACTCCGCCGACGTGCGCAAGCTGGCGACGAAGCATACGCGCATCCTCGATGCCGCCGGCATGACCGTGTTGCCCGGATTCATTGATGCCCACACGCATCCCGCCGCGTCGGGCGCCGAGCACCTGATGTACGTGGACTGCAATCAGCCGGCCATTGCCGACATTCAAAAGGCCATCACGCAGCGGGCCGCCAAGACCGCCGAGGGCGAGTGGGTCTTCGGCTTCAAATACGACGACACGAAGCTGAGCGACAACCGCCCGTTGTCGCGTGCCGACCTCGATGCCGCATCGCCGAAGCACCCGGTGCGCGTGACGCACCGCGGCGGGCACACCGCCGTCTACAACAGCCTGGGCTTCAAGCTGGCGGGCATCACGAAGGACACGCCGGACCCCGAGGGCGGCAAGTTCGGCCGCGACGCCAAGGGCGAGCTAACTGGTTTCGCCGCGGAGAAGGCCGTCGACCGGGTCAAGAAGCTGCCGATCCCGACACGCGAGCAAGGCCGCGACGGCGCCCGCGTCATCTCCGAGCTGATGACCGCGGCGGGCCTGACGTCCGTCCACGACGCGGACGCCGACCGGTCGAACTTCCTCGCTTACCAGGACGCCCGCGCCGCCGGCGAGCTGCGGTTCCGTGCCTACGTCATGGCGAATCCCGATCTCTTCGAGACGTGGAAGGCCGCCAGCCTGCGCACTGGCTTCGGCGACGACGTCATTCGCCTGGGCGGTTTAAAGCTCTACTGCGACGGCTCCGCGTCGGAGCGGACGATGCGCATGAGCAAGCCGTACATCGGCCGGCCCAACGATTACGGCATCCTGGTAACGACGCAGGACAAGCTCAACGACCAGGTGCGCGACGCGCACAGCAATCATTTTCAAGTAGGCGTCCACTGCAACGGCGACGTGGCGATCGACATGGTGCTGACCGCCTACGAACTGATGCTGCGCGCCATTCCACGGGCTGACAGTCGCCCGCGTCTCGAGCACTGCACGCTGGTTAACCCGGCATTGTTGAAGCGTATCGCCGCCCTGGGCGCGATCCCAACGCCGTTTTACACCTACGTCCATTACCACGGCGACAAGTGGGGCCAGTACGGCGACGAGCGGGTGCAGTGGATGTTCGCGCACCGGTCGTTCCTCGACCACAAGATCAAGGTGGCGGGCGCCTCGGATTACGTACCAGGCCCCTACGAGCCGTTGATGGCCATCCAGAGCATGGTGACGCGCAAGGACGTCAAGGGCCGCGTCTGGGGTGGCAATCAGAAGATCAGCGTGGATGAGGCATTGAAGGTCTGCACCATCCATGGCGCGCACGCGTCCTTCGAGGAAAAGACCAAGGGCACGATCACGCCCGGCAAGCTGGCCGACTTCGTCATGCTGGCGGCCGATCCGCACACGGTGGAGGCAGACAAGATCAAGGAGATCAAGGTGGTGCGGACCGTGGTGGGCGGGAAGACGGTGCATCCGAAGGAGGGAGATTGAGTTGCCGGGCGAGATTCACATTGCGAGCTTTGCCGGTGTGGTAAAATCGGAGCCGATGGCCCGTTTCATCGTGTCGGCACCTTCCGGGAAAAGAGACGTATGGATCCCCATGTTGCTTCCGTTTTCGACCTCAGTCCGGCGGAGAAGCTCCAGCTGGTGGAAGACCTCTGGGACGACCTGTCCGCCACTCCCGATGCCGTTCCCGTCCACGATTGGCAAAAGGACGAGCTGGCCCGGCGGAAGGTCAATTTGTTAAAGAACCCCGCTTCCGGACTGTCCTGGGAAGAGGTCAAGCGAAGGGTTCGCAGTCGCTATGGCCGCTGAATTGATCATTGCTCCTGAAGCCGAACAGGACATCGACGAGGCGTACGCCTGGTACGAAGGGCAGCGGGCCGGTCTCGGCGAGGACTTTCTGAGCCGCGTCGATGCCAGCATCCAGGCCATCTGCCGTACGCCGGAGATGCATCAGGTGGTGCATGAGGACTACCGGCGCGGGCTGGTGCGGCGCTTCCCCTACGCGGTCTTCTATCAATACGCCAACGAAACGGTGTATTGCGTTTTCCACACATCGCGCGACCCGCAGAAGTGGCGGCAGCGGTTATCCTGATCGGTTTGCGTGCAAACGGGCGTAAGCGGGGTGATCGGTAGACCATGCCATCGCGGGTGTGCCGTACATCGTCCCATCATGCCTTGTGTTCTGTCCCAGGGAAGCCGCTTACGCGGCACCCCTTCGCTATGTTAGACCTGCCCCGTTTGGGCGGTTCCGCTGATTCACGTCTCTCATTGGGCTATGGCGGCGCACCGGATTCTTGTGTTTGCACCTGCAGAACATGGTTTGCGCGGAGTGTGGCACCTCCACCACGGTCTACACGGGCGAGGAAGGTGAACTATTTCAGGAGAATCTCGAAGCGCCAGATGATGCGGATGCTTGATGCATCGGCTCGCAGAATCACATCAGTCGACGCAGTATCGGCTCAAGCTGCGCCTAATTTGACACACCCGTGTTCTACGCTCACGCCAATATCTCCTTCACCACTTCTCCATGCACGTCCGTCAGCCGGAAGTCGCGGCCCTGGAACTTGTACGTCAGCTTGGTGTGATCGAAGCCCAGCAATTTCAGCAGCGTCGCTTGCAGGTCGTGGAAGTGCACGCCGTTCTCGCCGACGAAGAAGCCCAGGTCGTCCGAGGAGCCGTAGCTCATGCCGGGCTTCAGGCCGGCGCCGGTCATGAACATCGAGTAGCAGTGCGGATGATGGTCGCGGCCCAGGTTGGCGCTGGCTGCGGTGCGGCCTTCGCGGAACGGAGTCCGGCCGAACTCGCCGCTCCAGATCACCAGTGTGTCTTCCAGCATGCCGCGGCTCTTCAGGTCGCGGATGAGCGCGGTCACCGCCTGGTCCATCGGCTTGCAGCGGCCCGGCAGGCCCTTGTGGATGTCTTCGCCCGGGCCGGTGCCGTGGAAGTCCCAGCCCCAGTCGAAGAGCTGCACGTAGCGCACGCCCTGCTCGACCAGGCGGCGCGCCAGCAGGCAGTTGTTGGCGAAGCTAGCGGCGCCCGGCTGGGCTCCGTAGGCCTGGATCGTTTCCTTGGTTTCGCGGGTGATGTCCATCACCTCGGGCACGGCGACCTGCATGCGGTAGGCCATCTCGTACTGGGCGATGCGCGTCACCGTCTCGGGGCTGCCCAGCTCCTGCACCTGCATCTCGTTCAGGTCGCGCAGGGCGTCGAGGCTGAGGCGACGCAGCGAGCGGTCCATGCCTTCGGGATCGGAGACGTACAGCACCGGATCGCCGCCGCTGCGGCACTGCACGCCCTGGTAGACCGACGGCAGGAATCCGCTGCCCCAGAGGCTCTTGCCGCCGGAGGGCAACACGCCGCCGCTGACCAGGACGATGAAGCCGGGCAGGTTCTTGCTCTCGGAGCCGAGGCCGTAGGTCACCCAGGAGCCGAGGCCCGGTCGGCCCTGCCGCGGCGAACCGGTGTAGAGGAACAGCTCCGCGGGCGCGTGGTTGAACTGGTCGGAGTGCAGCGACTTGATGAACGTCAGGTCGTCGGCGATCGATGCGATGCCGGGCAGCACGTCGGAGACCCACGAGCCCGACTGGCCGCGCTGGGCGAACCGGTGCGGGGTGCCGAGCAGCTTGGCGCTGTTGCCGGTAAAGGCGAAGCGCTTGCCCTTCATGATCTCGTCGGGGCAGGCCTGGTTGGTACGCTTGACCAGCTCCGGCTTGTAGTCGAACAGGTCGAGGTGCGGCGGTCCGCCGGACATGTGCAGGAAGATGACGTTCTTCGCCTTGGGCGCAAAGTGCGGCTCCTTCGGCGACAGCGGATCGTCGCGTAACGCCGGGGCCGCGCCGGCGGTCATCAGGTCGGACAGCGCCAGGCCGCCGAGGCCGAGGAAGGAATCGCGCAGGAAGGTTCGCCGGGTGGTGTGGGCGGCGCGGTGTTGGAAGGCGTTCATCGTCATGCTCCTCAATCTCACGAAGGCGAGCGTCGGTGCGTCAGCCCGACGTGGTCGTGTTGCAGCACACGCCGTGTCCTTGTTGCAGTCCACGTCGGGCTGACGCACCGACGCTCGCCAAGGCATCGCATCAGCGTTTTGACAGCGTTTCGTCCAGGTTCAGCAGCACATTGGATATCACCGTCCACGCAGCCAAATCCACGATGTCCATGTCCCTGGGCGCCGGCCCCAGCGGCTTGGTGGCCATGGCGGTCGCCTTGGGGAGGTTGCCGCTGTACTGTTCCTTTACCTTGGCGAACAACTCGGCAAGGCGTTGCGTCTCCTTCTCGCTTGGCGGCCGGGTCAGGCAGAGACGGAAACCGTAGGCGATGCGTGCTTCCATCGACGCGCCGCCCTGGCTCATGATGCGGCGGGCCAGGCCCTGAGCGGTTTCGACGAAGACCGGGTCGTTCAGCGTCACCAGCGCCTGCAGCGGCGTGTTGGTGCGCGAGCGGCGCGTGGTGCAGACGGTGCGCTCCGGGGCGTCGAAGGTGGTCAGCGACGGATACGGGGCGTTGCGGCGCCAGCGGATGTACAGGCCGCGGCGGAAGCGGTTCTCGTCGGTGTCGGCAGTCCAGTCGGTCGAGCCGCCGAAGGCCGCGGACAGGCCGAACGAGGGCCGCGGCGGTTGCACCGGCTTGCCGTACATCTTCGTGCTCATCAGGCCGCTGACAAAGAGCGCTTGATCGCGGATCGCCTCGCCGGTCAGGCGGACGCGCGGGCCGCGCGCCAGCAGGCGATTGAATGGATCGCGCTTCGTCAGCTCTTCCGTGACCTGCGCGCCTTGCCGATAGGCAGCCGACGTCACCATTAGCCGCAGCATCTGCTTGGTGTCCCAGCCGAGGCGGATGTATTCGGTCGCCAGCCAGTCGAGCAGCTCCGGATGGCTGGGCGCCTCGCCCTGCATGCCGAAGTCTTCCGACGTTTCGACAATGCCGATGCCGAAGAGCTGTTCCCAGTAGCGATTGACGGCCACGCGCGCCGTCAGCGGGTTTTCCGGGCTGACCAGCCACTTGGCCAGGGTCAGGCGATTCATCGGTTCGTTGGCGGGCGCCGGCGGGAAGACGGCGGGCAGGCCCGGTTTCACCAGGTCGCCCTTGGCCAGGAAGTCGCCGCGGATGTGGATGTTGGTGACGCGCGGCTTGCCCTCGCGCAGGACCGGCGTCGTCGCGCTGATCTGCTTCAGCCGGCCATCGACCTTGATGAACTCCGCGTTCAGGTCCTTCCACGGCTCGGAAAGGTTGCGATAGTAGGCGTTCAACTTCGGCAGCAGGTTCTTGTCGCGCTTGTCGGCGGGCTGGGCAAGGATGGCCGCAATGTCCTTGGGCAGAGTTGCAGAATCGACGCTCAGCTCCCATTCGAGCTGGCCCGCGTCGACCATGCCGGTCAATTCATCGAGGCGCTTCTTCAGCCCGGCGACGATGGGCGTCAGGGCATCGAATTCCTTTTCCATGCCGACCACGGCGGTCGTCAGCGTCGGTGCGTCGCTGCCGCTGTTGTTGTCCTCGGTGTTGTTGAAGATCGCGTAGAGCTGGTAGTACTCCTTCTGGGTGTACGGATCGTACTTGTGGCTGTGGCACTGGGCACAGGCCAGGGTGCCGGCCATCCAGACCTGGAAGGTCGTGTTGACGCGATCGACCACCGCGGCGGAGCGGAACTCTTCCGCGTTGGTGCCGCCCTCGGTGTTGGTCAGCGTGTTGCGATGAAAACCGGTGGCAATGAGCTGCGCGGGCGTCGGGTTGGGCAGCAGGTCGCCGGCGAGCTGGTCGATGGTGAAACGGTCGAACGGCAGGTTGTCGTTGTGCGCCTGGATCACCCAGTCGCGATAGCGCCAGATGGTGCGGTCCGGGTCGTTGGCGAAACCTTGCGAATCGGCATAGCGCGCCTGGTCGAGCCAGAGCTGCGCCCAGCGCTCGCCGAAAGCGGGTGAAGCGAGCAGCCGATCGACGTACTTCTCGTACCAGTCCGCGGCCTTGTCGTTGTAAGCAGCCTCCGCCTGCTCGATGGTCGGCGGCAGGCCGGTCAGATCGATGGCGACGCGGCGAATGAGCGCATAGCGATCCGCGACCGGCGTCGGACGCAGTCCTTCCTTCTCCAGGCGAGCGAGGATGAAGCGGTCGATGCCGTTGATCGACCACTGCTTGTCGCGCACGTCCGGCGGCGCGAGCCGAACCGGCTTGACGAAGGCCCAGTGGACAGCGTAGGGCGCTCCCTGGCCGATCCACTGCTTCAGCGTGGCGACTTCAGCATCCGTCAGGCGCTTGGCGGTCTTTGGCGGCGGCATCACCTTGCGCTCGTTGGCGTGGACGATGCGGGCGACGAGCTCGCTCTCGTCTGGTTTGCCAGGAACAATGGCAATGGTGCCGCTTTTCAGCTCTTTCAGCGCCGCGTCGCGCACGTCGAGGCGCAGGCCGGCCTTGCGGGCGCCGTCGTCAAAGCCGTGACACTGAAAGCACTTGCTGGCCAGGATCGGCCGCACGTCGCGGTTGAAGTCCACGTCCTTGGCCGACGCGGCGCCCACAAGCGTCGCGGTGAAGATCAGGCTGCACAACCACCTCATGGGAGTCTCCGACAGGTGGGAAACGGTGGGCTCATGCTCGCCGAGCGGTCTTCGCCCGGCGTCTCGGCTCCGGCAGGGTCTGGATGTCTTCCAGCACGCCGGACATGCTCAGGTGGGCCCGCATCGCCGCCCGGACCTGCTCCGGGTCGCCGGCGACCAAGGCCGCGTAGATGGCGCTGTGGGCGCGGTTGGTGACGTCGCGTCGCTCGGCCGTCCAGCGCTGACGCACCAGGAACGTCCGCAGCAGCTCCAGCAATCCCTGCTGAATCGTCTGCAGCACGCTATTGCCGGCCACACGGCCAATCTCGCGATGGAAGCGAATGTCGAGATCGACGTAGTCGGCCAGCCGGTCCAGGTCGCGCAGGCGGGCCATCGCTTCAAGCGCGTCGCGGATCGGCAGCAGGTCTTCCAGACGGCGATGTGCCGCAGCCCGGCCGGCCAACTCGATTTCGAGCAGGTTACGCGCTTCGAGCAAGTAGGTCAGGTTGTGGTCTTCCTGCATCAGCCCGGTTTGCAATGTGCTGGCGAGTGCATCGACCAGCGACGCGTACGACAGTGACTGCACAAAGGCCCCGCCGCGCGGCACGATGCGGACCAGGCCCATGGTTTGTGCCTGAAGCAGGGCGTCGCGCACCACGGTCGGCTGCACGTCGAGCAGCGCTGCCAGCTCGCGGATCGGCGGCAGCTGATCGCCCGGCTTGAGCCCGCGCTGCCGGATCAACCCCAGGACGGCATGGACCGTGTGGTTGCGGCTGGCCGGACGCGGTGCGATGACTTCAACAAGGCTGTGCGGCATCGGTGGCACCAAGGGTGCGCGGCGGGCATGAGTAGATGATAATCAGTGATTATCAGAGGGGCAAGGATAATTGTAACGCCGCTGAAGAGCTTCCTAATCGTGAGGCGGATGCCAACCTGCCAGAACCCAGTTGCTTCGAACCTCCAGCGCGTCCGGGTCGTCGCTCAGGTGCAATGCACTAACGGTGGCCCGGCCGGTGGGCGTCAGTCCAATGATGCGGATCCCATCCTCCGCCCAGCGAAAGTGTTCGGTCCACGCCTGCAAGCGCGGGTTGAAAAGAGGAACGGTCTCGCCCGTTTCAGGATCCGCAGAAGCCGTCTTATCGCTTTTGTGTCCGTTGCAGATGGGACAGGCGAGCCAGAGGTTGGATTCACCATCTCGACCGCCCTTGGCGCGTGGGATGATGTGCTCGATCTGAAGTCGAGCCATGACCAGATGCTGGGGGCTCCAGCAGTAGCCGCACCGAAACCGCGCCGCGGAACGGACGCGTCGGTCGACGTCGATGGGTATGGAAGGGCGGTCCATGTCATTGCAGCGGCGGACGAAGGCCGCGCTGAACTGCCACACGCAGCGCTTGCGCTTTGCGGACGAGGCCGCTCCGATAGACCTGCATCAATTCTTCGAGGCGGCCGCGTTCATCAGGCAGCAGCTGGCCCTCGCGATTCTTCTCCTGGAGAAGGCCCAACTCGGATTGTTGAGATTCCGCCATCGCAGCGTCGCATAGGGCGACGACATCGGCATCGGGCAGCAACTCAAGGGGTGACTCTGCGGCGCCTCGCTGAATGTACTCGACTACCACATCTTCGAAGGCGCGATGACTCCGGGCCGCAGCAGTGCGGATTCGTTGGGCCAGGTCTTCAGGGAGCTCAAGGATTACTCTTAGCGACATGCCTCGCTTCTCACTGCCCGCGTTTCGACTACTTTACTACACTTCAATGCGCAACGATTCGCAAGTGGCAACGTAGGTCGATTCCAGCTCCAGCGGCAGGCAGAGGTCGGCTTCCAGCCACAACGGCAGGGACGGCAACGATGCGCCAACCGTCAACGCCTCGGGCCAGATCTCCAGCTGGACCTGTTCGTCTGCGACCGCGGTCCGATAGGCCACGGCTGACAGCGAAGTCGGCGCTTGCCAGACGGCGTCGGCACCCAGCTGCAGGACGTTCATCAGTTCGGTATGAAGGTTGGCCAGCCGGTCGGACACCACGTCAACGACAACCACCGACGCGCCCTGGGAAAGGTAACTGGCGCACTTGGCAGCGAAGGCGCGGCGATGGGCGGGACGGTCCTTGTTCGCCGGGCTGACTAGCTCGATGGCGGCGCGCAGACGCAGTCCGCCTTCTTCGGAGAAGACGCGGACCTCGAAAACGTCGGGGTGGGTGAAGTCCACGGGGACGCGGATCGACGCGCGTGGCGGCGCCCAAAGTGCCGTCGCCACACCGCCGCTCGATGCGTGTTGCGCGGCCCCATTCTCCCGTGCCGTGGCAACGTCGATCTCCACGCGGCCGCCAAGCTCCACCAGCGGCAGCGCCACGTAGAACTTCGGCAGCAAGGTGTTGAGGTGCGTGGCGATGGCCGCGGCCCAGGCGCCATGCACACCTTGCCACGGACGGCTCACGCTCAGCGGCGGGTGAAAGTGGTCCCGGAGCGGCACGGGTGTCTCCGTGGGTGTACGGTCATCACGCCCCGTGGTAGTCGATGTCCTTGACTTCCAATGCGTGCTTCTGGATGAACTCGCGGCGCGGCTCCACTTTTTCGCCCATCAAGGTGCGGAACATCTCGTCGGCCTTGAAGGCGTCGTCGAGCTGCACCTGGAGCAAGGTGCGCTTTTCGGGGTCGAGGGTGGTCTCCCACAGTTCCTCGGGGTCCATCTCACCCAGGCCCTTGAAGCGCGTGATCGTCAGGCCGCGCTCGCCCAGGCGGCGGACTTCCAGCACCAGGTCGCGCATGTGCGGCAGCAGGCGGCGGTAGTCGCCGTTCTCCAGGGCGTAGCGCGGCGGCGGTTCGCGGCCGGCGATGCGCACCTGCGGCACCAGGTCGGCCGCACTCAGATGGAATTCCTTTAGCTTCTCCAGGCCGCGTCGGACGCCATGGACCTCGTGCAGTTCTTGCACGAAGAACGTCGGTGCCGCATCCGGAGCGCCGTTGGCGTGGCCATTCGTTCGCGGCTGGCCCGGCGTCTCGTCCGTCACCACCAGCTCGCGACCCAGCCGCTCCTGCTCCTGGCGTCGGAAGGCGTCCACGTCCGCGGCGGTGCCGAACCAGTGCTCCACCCCGTTGAGGTGCACGCGGAAGACGGGCAGAGGGCCCGCCGTGCCGCGCTGGAGGAATCGCGGCAGGTCCAGGCCGCGGCGTTCGAGGATCTGCAACGCGCCCTCCAGCTCGTCCAGCACTTGAACCAGTCGGGTCAGCCGTTCGCCTTCCACGGACGATGCCGTGGTTGCACCGCCGGGGCTGACGAGGACCTGGAGCTTCGTGTTGTCGAGGCCGCGCGTCATCAGCTCGCGGCTCATTTCCTCGGTCGTCTGCACGAAGCGAACCTGCTTGCGTTGCGTGACTTTGTAGAGAGGCGGACGGGCCACGAACATGTGGCCGTCGGCAATCAGTTTTGGCATCTGGCGATAGAAGAACGTCAAGAGCAGCGTGCGGATGTGCTGGCCGTCCACGTCGGCATCGGTCAGGATCACGATCTTGCCGTAACGCAGCCGGGTGATGTCGCTCTCCTCGCCAATGTCGATGCCGACGGCGCTGATGATGGCGCAGATCTCGGTGTTGTCGAGCAGCTTCTCGAGGCGAGCCTTCTCCACATTGAGCGGCTTGCCGCGCAGCGGCAGGATGGCCTGGTACATGCGGTCGCGGCCGCTTTCCGCCGAGCCGCCGGCGGAATCGCCCTCGACGAGAAACAGCTCGGATTCATCGCGGTCGCGGCTGGTGCAGTCCATCAGCTTGCCGGGCAGGCCGCCGGAGTTCAGCACGCTCTTGCGGTCCTTGAGCGCCTTCTTCGCCTTGGCCGCGGCCTCGCGCGCCTCCGCCGCGGTGATCACCTTGTTCATGATCCGCTTGGCGTCCTTGGGGTTCTCCTCCAGGTACTTACCGAGCGCTTCGAGAACGACGCTGGTGACAATACCTTCCACTTCTGGGTTGTTCAGGCGCACCTTGGTCTGCGCCTCAAACTGTGGTTCGGGCACCTGCACGCTGATCACGCCCGTGATGCCTTCGCGGAAATCCTCGCCAATGGGCTTCAGGTCGTTCTTGAACAGGTTTTCCTTGTCGCCGTAGCCGTTCAGCGCTCGCGTCAAGGCGGTGCGGAAACCGACCAGATGTGTGCCGCCCATCGAGTTGTAGGCGTTGTTCGCGTAGCAGCGGACGCGTTCTTCTTCGCCATTGGTGTATTGTAGGGCGACCTCCACGCGTACCTCGTCCTGTGTCTTGTCGATGTAAATCGGCTTGTGCAGTACTTCCTCGGAGCGATTGAGGTAGGTCACAAAGTCAGCGATGCCGCCTTCGTACTTGAATGATTCCTTCTTACTGGTCCGCTCGTCGGCCAACGAAATGTGCAGGCCCTTGTTGAGGAAGGAGAGTTCGCGCAGGCGAGCTTCAAGAGTGTCGTAGTCGAAGAGAACGTCTTTTTTGAAGATTTCAGGATCGGGATGGAACGTGATGCGCGTGCCGGTCTGGTTGGGTGACAGGCCAAGGTCCTGGAGCGGACCGGTGGCCTTGCCACGGGCAAATTCCATCTGGTAGACGTGGCCGTCGCGGCGCACCTCGGCTTCCACCCAGTCGGATAGGGCCGTAACCGCCTTGGCGCCGATGCCGTGCAGACCCGCGGAGACCTTGTACGTAGCCTTGTCAAACTTGGCGCCGGCACCGACGGTCGTCAGCACGACTTCAAGCGTCGGCTTCTTCGCCTCGGGATGCTCCTCGACGGGGATACCACGGCCATCGTCCTTGACCGATAAGCTGCCGTCTACATTGACGACAACTTGAATGTGCGTGCAATGTCCGGCCAGTGCTTCATCAACGCTGTTGTAGACCAGTTCGTAGGCCAGATGATGCAAGCCGCTGGACTCAAGGTTCCCGATATACATGCCGGGACGCTGGCGAATATGAGCAGCGTCCTTGTAGATCTGGACGCTGTCCGGATTGTAAGCGCCATTCACGGCGGTCGCGGAAACGGGAGTCTCCGCAAGAACAGGCTCGGTGGCGCTCGGTTGTGCGGTCATGATCGAATCTCCGACAAAGAGCTTACCGCCTCGGGGCGCAGGGCGGCGATCAGTCACTGTGCTTCACCACACCGGCGCGGAAGCGCAGGTCGGTGATGGGGTTCTTCGGCAGCCGTTGACGCAGCTGCGCGAGCAGGCGACGCTTGTGGAAGTGGGCCAGTTCCTGCAGCAAGGAGGCGTTGGCAACCACCACCTCCAGGATGCCACGCCGCAAGCCGGCGACGCTGGTGTGCCGGGCATGCTCGGCGCCGACGGCCTCGGCCCACGCTTCTTCCAGCCGCAGACGCTCCTGCTGCCGCCCCCAGCCGCGTGCCGTGAACAATCGGCTGAGGACTTCACCCAGCAGTTCGGGACCACGGTCGTCGCTCATGGGCAGTACACCGGGCGCTTCGGGCGAAACACCGGGCGCTCACGCGACCCGGCTCGCTGGATGATCACGTGAGCGGCATCACGACGTAGGAATAGTCCGTGCCGTGCTTGAACAGGGCCGGCGTGCTGCCGTCCACCAGCTCCAGCGTCAACGCCGCGTCGGCGGGCAGCACGCGGAGCATGTCGCTGACGTAGTGGGCATCAAAGTTGATCGTCACGTCCTTGCCGTCGTAATCCAGCGGCAGCTCGACCTTCGAGCGGCCACTTTCCGCGCCGCGGGCCTTGAGCGTCAGCTTCTTCTTGGCGAACTCGAAGATGACGCGCTTGCTTTCCTCGTCCGTCATGATCGCCGCCTGCCGGACGGCGCTGAGGAACGGTCCAACGGTCAACGGCACTTTCACGGTTGTCTTCTTGGGAAACACTTCCTTGTAGTTCGGATAGCGCCCTTCCACGAGGCGCGTGTAGATCGTTGCCCGATCGGTCTTGAAGAGGGCCTCGTTCGGCTTGAGGCAGACGCGCACCACCTGGTCGTCGTCCTGGAGGACGCGTTCCAGGAGCGCCATCGACTTGGTCGGGACGACGTGTGTCTGTCCCTTGGTATCGCCGCCGCCGTTGTCGGTGGCGGGACCGCTGGCCACGGCCAGGCGCCGGCCGTCCGTCGCGATCAGCCGAGCAACTTTGTCCTCGAATTCCCAGAGGACGCCGGTCATCGAGTAGCGCGTGCTCTCCTTGGCCGCGGCAAAGGCCGTGCGGCGAATCATCTCCCGCAGGGCTCCGGCCGAGATCTCGTGGTGCTTGTCGTCCGCGAACGTGGGAATGTCGGGGAACTCGGCGGGGTCTTCGCCGGGCATCTCGAACTCGTTGGCAGCGCCGCGAATGACCGACGTCTCGTTGGTCGTTTCGAGGGTCAATTCTTCGTCGGTCGTTTCACGCAGGATGGCGACCAGGCGACCTGCCGGCAACAAGGCCTCGCCCGGTTCATCGACCTTGATGCTGCGCACTTCCAGGCGAACGCCCAGCTCCAGGTCGGTCGCGAGCAGGGTGCAGCCGTCCGCCTTGGCGATCGCCTTGAGGTTGCGCAGGACCGGCTTCACGTCCCGGCTTGGCACCGCGACACTAGCAAGCTGACAGGCCGACAACAACGCTTCACGAGGGCAATGCGCTTTCATGACGGGTTGCTTCTCTGGGTGTGGTATCGGAAAGAAATACTCTGAATCACTTTCAATCTCGTAACAGTCGTAATGTGCGAACCCATTCTGTGAATCACTCGCAAATCAACGTCTCAAGATATTTCAGGATAGATACTTATGCTGAAATACCTCCCGTGGAAAACCTGTTGCTTTCCTGTCGATGGGGTGTTCGCCGCTGTTGGGGCATCCTTGCGCCTCGTTGGTGGACCATTTCTGTCACCACAACGACAACCACCGGCAATCGCACTGTTCACACATGTCCAACACCTTTTGCACACACTTACTACGCCAGGTCGGCACGCAGCTGGCGGAGCGTGCCTTGCAAGGCCGCGTCCGCGTCGAAGCAGCCTTCGACCTTGCGGCAGGCGTGCAGCACCGTGCTGTGGTCCCGACCGCCGAAGTACGCACCGATTTCCTGGAGCGACAACCCCGTGAGCTGCCGGGCGAGGTACATGCTCACCTGGCGCGGCAGCATGACCTGGTGCGAACGCCGGCGCGATTGCAGCTGCCGCGCGTCGACCTGAAAGTGTTCGCCCACGCGTCGAGCAATGCGTTCCAGGGTCGGCACCGTCGCTTCCACCTGTTCGCGAAAGTGCGCCGCCACGGTCGGTACATCCAGCGGTCGCGGGTTCTGTTTGAGTAGGCCTTCCAGTTGGGCCAGCGCCCCTTGCAACTGTCGACCGCCACCAGCCAGGTGCTCGGCCAACCAGGCGAGGATCGCTTGTTCCACCACGAGCTGCCGGCGCTGGGCCCGGTCGCACAGGAATGCCAGCCGACTTGGTGCGGACAGCGCCTCCAGGGACACGACCAGGCCCGACGCCAGGCGACTGATCAGGCGGGCCGGCACGTCGAGAAAGCGCGGGCCCACGTTGGCCGTGAACACCAGCTGCTGATGGCGCGCGAGGAGGGTGTCAAAGAGCTGCGTTAATCGCTCTGCCGCGATCGGCGCCAGCTGTTGAACGTCCTCGATGACCACGAGATCGCAATCGCGCACGGCATGGAGCATGTCTTCATCGCAGCGCGCGAGGTCGGCGGCGGGCACGACCTGACTGGTCAACTCCGGGTTGCGGCGGGCGGTTTCCTGCGCCAGGGCCCAGATCAGGTGCGTTTTGCCGGTGCCCGCAGGGCCATGGAGGTACAGCGGATTGATGGTGCGGGCCGATTTTCGCGAGGACATACACGTTGCCGCGGTCTGGACGGCGACCAGCGCGGCGCGGTTCTCGGGAGCCGCCACGAAGCGCGAAAACGTCAACAATCTGAGCTGCCCCCGTTCGTCGGAGCGGGGGAAATGCGGCTTCATCCTGGCCCTGCTTGAATGGGTGCAAGCGATGCGGATCACCCGTGTATTCTAGCGAAAATCAGCCCCCGCGTACAGCTGTTTGCGCTGTATCTAAGTCTTTATTTTTCAATAAGATACATTCTACCCGACACCGGTTGCTCGATCGTGTGGAAGCAACGGTGTCCGGCACCGTCAACAAACGGCAATTTCACGCCGGTTACGCTCAAAAAGCACTGGATCCGGCCCCACCCAGCGGGGCAAGGCGGCGCGAGCGTAGAATTCACTGGCCCAAGCCAACGGCACGGGAGTATAAGCGACACGAGCCACTGCCGATCGGGGGTTGCCCATGTCCGAAGAGCAGGAATTTCGGGACTTGATCCGTAAGGTCCGTGCCGGCGATCAGCAGGCCGCCGCGGACTTGGTGCGCGAGTACGAAACCGAGATTCGGCGGGCCGTCCGCATCCGGCTGACCGATCCGACCCTCTATCGCGTGCTGGATTCGATGGATGTGTGCCAGTCGGTGTTGGCAAACTTCTTCGTGCGCGCCTCGGCCGGCCAGTTCGAGATCGACCGGCCCGATCAGTTGCTGCGTCTGCTGGTGACGATGGCCCGCAACAAGTTGCTCGATCAGGCACGCAAGCAGCATTCGAGCCGGCGCGACAGCCGCCGCATCGAGGCGGGCCCGTCGGGACAGCTCGAAGCCGTCGCCGACGCCGATGCCGCCACCCCCAGTCAGATTGTGTCGGAAAAAGAACTACTGCAGGCGATGCGTGAACAACTGACCGACGACGAACGCTTCCTCGCCGACCAGCGTGCCTTGGGTCGCGACTGGTCCGAGATCGCGAAGGAAGCCGGCGGCAGCGCCGAAGCCCTGCGCAAGAAGCTCGCCCGCGCCCTCGATCGCGTGGCCCGACAACTCGGCCTCGACGCTTTCCAGGAAGATTGATTTGTCGCCGCTTGCGGGGAAGCACTCCCGTCGGTGACCATAAAAGGCGCAATCTGGGCAACTTCACCCGAACATTCGCCTTGAGCCCCATCGCGCCTTCGTGCTAATCGTGCGGCATGTTTTCCTCATTCCACGCCGACCGCGATGTGCCCACCTTGAGCGTGGTGGTGCCGCTCTACGACGAAGCCGCCAATATCGACGAGCTCTATCGTCGGCTGTCGCTCTCGTTGACCGAGCTGGGCCTGACCTACGAGATCCTCCTGGTCGACGACGGCAGCCGCGATGGGACCAGCCGCCGGATCGACGAGCTCGCGGCACAGGATGCGGGCATCGTGCCGTTGCACCTGAGCCGAAACTTCGGCCACCAGTCGGCCATCTGCGCCGGCATCGAGCATGCCCGTGGTCAGGCCGTCGTCCTGATGGATGGCGACCTGCAAGACCCGCCCGAGTTGCTCGAAGCCTTCGTGCAGTCCTGGCGCGACGGCTCCGAGGTCGTCTACGCCATCCGCACGCGCCGCAAGGAAGGCATCGTCAAACGAGCCGGCTACACGCTTTTCTACCGTCTGCTCCGCGCCATCAGCGACCTGGACATTCCCCTCGACAGCGGCGACTTCTGCCTGATGGACCGCAAAGTCGTCGATGTCCTCAAGCATTTGCCCGAGCGCATGCGCTTTGTGCGTGGCCTGCGCACTTTCGTCGGCTTCCGCCAAACCGGCCTGCGTTACGAACGCGCTGCCCGCAGCGCCGGCGAGTCGAAGTATTCCTTCCGTGCCCTGGTGCGCCTGGCCATCGACGGCTTGATCAGCTTCAGCAGCTATCCAATGACCCTGGTGACCTACCTCGGTCTGACCTCCGCCGGCCTGGCCTTGATCCTGACCGTCTGGGTGTTGACCGACTCGCTGTGCAGCGGTACCGCCCCGCGCGGCTGGGCCAGCACGATCCTCGTCGTCCTCTACATGAGCACGGTGCAATTGATCTCGCTCGGTATCATGGGCGAATACGTCCGTCGCATCTTCCTCGAAGTGAAGGGTCGGCCGACGTACATCGTGCGCCCGCCAGCACCCATAATTCGTCCCGCAACTCCGGTCGCCAAAGGCGACGGCGAGACGCCTTTGCACTTGACGGAACATGGCTGGGCTCGAGACGATGAATAGGAAAGGAAGGTAGCCGATGCCCGCGCCTGACGATCTGACTTCATCGACTCCGGCCGCGCGTGCCCTTCCAGAGGTCCTGGAACTGGCGAAGCAACTCTATCGTGAATACTACGCGCGCTGCTTCTGGCACTGCCCGCGTGACCTGGAAATCACCGAAGAACTGCTGCCGCTGGTGGTGAAGGGGCTGCGAACTCACGGCGGGCGTCGCGGCTTCATCCTGGCGTCGAAGTTGCTGCCCGGGGGAGCAGCGCAACTCCCGCGAGACCCGTAGGAATGCCGCTCACCGAGTTTCAGAAAGCGGTCGCTCGCGTGCTGGCGGCGAACCGCAACCCCGAGAGTTATGTCGCTGGCGGCGCCGTCATCAATCGCGGACCGGCCGGATTGCGCATTTCGGACGACCTCGACATCTTCCATGACGTTGCCGCCCGCGTTGTCGAGTCTGCCAGCGCGGACGAGAAATCGCTTCAGGCTGCCGGGTACGCAGTGACTTGGACCCTGCGTGGCGAAGGGATCGTCAAGGCAGTGGTGACGCGGGGCGACGAAAGTGTTCGCCTCGACTGGACCACCGACTCGGCCTTCCGTTTCTTTCCTGTGCTGCCGGACGAGGAGCTCGGATACCGACTTCACGACGCAGACCTCGCCACGAACAAGGTCCTGGCCCTTGCAGGCCGCAGCGAAGTCCGCGACTTTCTCGACATCCTCCTCATTGACCAGTCCTACCTGAGTCTGGGCGCCGCGATCTGGGCCGCGTGCGGCAAGGATCCGGGATTCACTCCAGGGCTGATGCTCGATCAAACCAACCGTCATGCCCGCTACCAGGACAGCGACCTCAAGGGAGAGCACCTCGTTCGCCCAGTCGATCTGCGCGAATTGAAGCGGCAATGGCTGGAAGCCCGCTCCCAAGCGGAACTCCTGTTCGAGCAATTGCCCGCCAACGACTTGGGCTGTCTTTATCTCGACAATGCAAGTGATCCGGTTACGCCCGATCCCACCAGAGCCGAGTTCCCCGCACTGAAGCGGCATTTCGGCTGCGTTCGAGGAGCATGGCCGAGAATATCCTGAAACAGCCGCGCCCGTTTGAGCCAGCGGGAGTCTGAACTGGCCTCGTCGCCCGCAATCATCGCGTCAACTGGTAAATGGCCGGGCGATATTTGGGCGGCGGAATCGGTTTGGATCGTTCTTTTGCGACTTTGATCCAGGCAGCCTTGGCTTTCTGCACCTCGCGAACGGCCGCTTCCGGACTGTCGCCGAGAGCGGAGCAGAACTTGAGGTCGGGAATGTCGGCCACATAGCAGCGATCGTCGTCGCTGTAGAAGACGTTGATGTGGTAATCCTTCATCAGGAATCTCCGAGCCTCGGTGATTGCCCGCAAATCACGCTACCTGGGAAGGCTGGTAGTGCAAGATCAACAGTTGCTCGGCACGCAAAGCCAGACTGGCGTAGGTGCGGCCGTCATTGTCACAAAACTCGACTTCAAAAACGCCGGCTGCCAGTGCTTCCACAACGGTTCCAACCTGGCCTCGCGCAAGGCCACGCTCGGACAAATCCTCTGTAAGGGCGACCACGTCGAGAAGCTGGATGGTCCCGTTCATGGCGGGTGCTCTCCTTTACAGAACATAACTACTGGTCAGCCGGGGGAAGTTCTCGCCGGATCGGACGATCCAGGCCGTGCGGACGCGGGCCCGTCCGGCCGGTCCATTCATTGTAAAGTCCACAAGGTAGCGTTGTCCGTATTCATCTTGGTCGGACACAGTTGCTTCCTCGTTTAACGCCGCTGCAAGGATGGCTGTCCGCAACGCCTCGGCCTGGTTTGCAGTGATGCCGAGGGCAGATTCAAAGACACGGGCCTTATGTCGGCCGCGCGGGTGATCCGGGCTGAGGCAATATTCGCGGAGCTTGACGATATCCACGACCGCTTGGTGTGCATTGGGTAACTTCATTTACTCGCCGCCTGCCCCACGATATTGGCGTTACGCCCGTTTGCTCTCGAACTGCCTCATGAACAACTCCGTCGCATAGCCGCAGTTCACGCCGCCCACCCAGTACGACGTGCGCTCCCGGCCGATCACGCGTTGCTGCGCGTCGCGCAGATACCGATCGGCGCGGCCCCAGAACAGCCACGTCCAGCAGCTCACCAGGCAGACGGTCAGGGCCAGAATGCCCCACGCCGGGGACATCGCGCGAGCGGCCCAGCCGAACGGGCCGAAACAGGAAAGCAGCAACAGCGATGCGATGGCGATCAGCGGGCCGGTGACGGCACAGATGAAGAAACCAGTCACCGAGCTGACGCTAATGGTCGCGAACAGGCTGCGCCACGAACTTGCCGACCGGGCCGAGTTGTAGAGGCCAATGGCGCCGACATAGTAGATGGCGGGCCACGCGGCCAGCACGCCAAGCAGTGTCCAGACGACAGCGGTCACGCCGGCCAGCCATGCCACGCTCAGAGTCGCCAGCGCGTAGGCAATGAGGTACGGCCGGGTCGCGTTCATGATGCCGCGCAGCTTGCCGCGGACCAGTTCGCGCACCGGCAACGGAGTCAGGAGAAGCGCTTCCCATGTTCGCCGTTCGCGTTCGCCGGTAATGGCGCCGGAACAGCGCACGCCGACGATCAGGGCCGCCAGGGTGATCACGGCCATGCTCTGGGCCCAGAACTGGGCGTCACAGGTGCCGTCGAGCCGAGTCAGCAGGGGGCCGATCGCTCCTCCTTCCAGCGCCTGCAGGAATGGGCCGGTGCCGGTCAGCGAAAGGATGTTCCAGGTCGACACGGCCAAGGCGGCGATGAAGACGACGGCCACGCCAACGGCGCGCGGCACGAGTCGCAGCATCGGCAGCGGCGCGATGCCTTCGACCTGCTGTTCCTTCCAGCGGATTGGTTCATCCTCACTGGCCGTTGCCCGGGCCGGGCAGACCGCGTCCTTGCGCTGCGTGCTGCCGCATTCGAGCTGTCGCATGTAGGCCGGACGCAGTCGCCAGACTGCCAGCGCCACGCAGATGCCGGCCAAACCGCCCCAGGCGAGCAGGGCGGCCAGGAGCCGTCGGGCAAACTCGGGTACGTCTTGGTGGGCGGCCGACGCCGGTTCCAGCAGGTGCAGGGGACTGAGTGCATCAACCACGGCATCCAGCTGGGCGACGGCGGCGGTCAGAAATGTCCATGTGGGAAACGCCACCGACAGCTCGCGGAGGCCGACAACCACCAATGCACCGCAACCGCCGAGAAGGTACAGCGCGATCACCGCGTCACGCGTCTGCCGGCCCCAGATCGATGCAAGCATGCTGGCGGCGCCGACGGCGGAAAGCACCAGCACCACGGCCACGGCCAGCGCGAAGATCGTGAAGAGGTTGAAGTTCGCGTACGGCGCCATCAGGGCCAGCAACGGCAGGCTCGCCAGGCAGAGAAGGCCCATGTAGAACAGCCGGCCCACGAGCTTGCCGATGATGATTTCGCCAGAGGTCAAGTCCGCGGTGAGGAGATATTGCAGCGTGCCGCGCGATTTTTCGTCGGTGATCGCGCCGGCCACGAAGCCCGGCGTCAGCAGGAACAGCAGGACGAACTGCTGTGTCACCAGGGCGGCCACGTATGCTTCGGCGAAACGGCCGCTGGCGGTGATGTCCATGCGCCCGGGGCCATCGGGCGGGTCGAGCATCGAGCGCCAGATGTCGAAGCAGTAGCTCCCGAAGTAGAAGCAGAACTGGAGAACAAGCCAGCTGGTGAACAGACGGCGCAGCGCGTCCCACCGGCCGCGCCGACCGCCGAGCAGGAGTTCTTGACGCAGGACGGGACCGATCATCAAGTGCCCTCGGTCGCCTGGAGGATTTGTTCGTAGTTCCGCCTTCAGGCGGGCATTTCACAAAACCCGCCTTCTATGAGACCGCTTTTGTCAAGCTCCGTCGCTGATTTTTCTCGTGCCGTCGTGCGGGGGCGGACCGTCAG